>JAIMKP010000053.1 GCA_020692355.1 Desulfosporosinus sp. | reverse complement strand
TCGTCACCGAAGTCTCGATGTTCAGCTTGAGCTGAACGAGTTCACTCGTAAATCTTTTCGTCGAGGAGATCTGCATTTTCAGCATCATTTTCAATGTGGCGGCGATTCTCAAGAGTCGCCGCCATTTCCTTGTAATACTCATGCTGGATGATCAAATCCATGACTTCGTTCGTACCCGTCCAAATCATGATGAGCCTGATGTCGCGCAAGAGACGTTCAACCGGATAGACGTTAGTATAGCCAATGCCGCCCATGACTTGCATGGCATCGTTGACGATAGCCCAGGCGGTGTCTGTGGCGAATTTTTTCGCTTCTGATACCAAGCGGCGAGCTAGGGCAGGGGGAACGCCGCTGTCAACGGCGCGCGCAGTGGTGTAGACGAGGGAACGAGCCGCATCCAGGCGGGTGAGGGAGTCGGCCACTTTAAAGCTGACCGCTTGGAAATCCTTGATTTTATGTCCGAACGCTTTCCGTTTGGTGCTATAGGCAGCTGCAACTTCTAGGGCGGCGCGGGCCATGCCCAGCGCCCCAGCCGCACTGGTCATACGCTCAGGGATCATCATTTGGTAAAAGATCTCGCTGGCACCGTTTTCTTTACCCAAAATGTTCTCCTTAGGAACGCGAACATCCTTAAACACGATGCGTCCAGCTCCGCCGCCACGGGTCCCCATAAGGCCGTAGACATGGGCAACTTCGACTCCCGGCCCGCGTTCCACGATAAAGGCGCTCATGCTTTCATGGGATTTTCCTCCTGGGTTGGTTTTCGCATAGACCATAAAATAATCCGCACCTTCGGCCCCAACCACAAAGCGTTTTTGCCCGTTCAGGATAAAGTCGTCCCCATCTCGGACCGCCACCGTCGTCGCCCCGAAGAAATCCGAACCGCCTCTGGGTTCAGTCAGAGCCTCTGCCGTATACGTCTTGCCTTCGAGGGTGGGTTTCAGGTAGCGTTCCTTGAGATACGCTGAGCCAAACTTGGAAATCGCCTCGCCAACGATCGAGGGGAGGGAGTAAAGGCAGGCCAGGCTGGTCCCCAAAACCCCAATTTCCTCCAGAGCCGCGACTTCATCCAGCCAGTTAAGCCCGCGCCCGCCATAGGCTTTGTCAAAACGTAAACCCAAGAGATTCGCACTCCCTAAGGCTTGAAGGTATTCCGTAGGGTAGGTGACTTTTTCGGCATCCATATCCAGGATGAGCTGCCGAGGAACTTTGTCCTTGACAAAAGCTGCCGCCTCTAGCTGGAGGTATTTTTGGGAATTACTTAAGAGAAACTCGAACATCATACTCCTCCTCATTCATTTTTGCCAGTAGGGCAGTAAACCGTTCATGGTACTCCAGGAGATCTTCTTTAAGCAGCGTAAGTTCTTGGATTTTCTCATCAATTTCTTGCAGCCGCCGCTCGCCATAGGCTACGGTACGTTCGAGTTGTAGGCGTTCGCTACGATCGATGTCATAGAGGTCGATCATTTCTTTGATCTCGGCGAGAGAAAATCCGAGTTTTTTGCCCCGGAGAATGAGCTTTAAGCGGGCCTTTTCGCGTGGGCCGTAGAGGCGCTGGCTCATCTTCTCATGATGAAGTGGGGTCAGTAGCCCGACTTCTTCATAATAGCGAATCGTCCTAGGGGTAATCATTAGTTCTTGGGCGAGTTCGGAAATACTCATTGGCGGCTGTGACTTGATCACATTGCACGCCTCCTTTCTGAATTAATCCAATTAGTTTATGGTTAAGAATATTCTGCCACCAGTTCACGTAAACGTCAATAGGCAAATTAAATAAAACCACCTGTCGTCCATTACAGGTGGTTTTCCTTGTTCGCGAAACGCAATTATGCGTTTTCCCGATGTCAGCTCATGAGTATTGTACCTGACTGAGTCCGATTTGTCAACGGATGTTTAATCTTGATAAAATCTTAAGAACTCGCTCGCATGGCATTAAGATGCCATGGTTATAATCATAGCGTGGCCACAAAATAATGGGTAAAGGGGGAATTTCTAAGCATGAAATTTAAGAGATTTGCTCTGGTAGGAGTCCTGTCTTTGGCTGCCGTGGTGGTAACCGTCGGGGTGGCAGGAGCAGCGACTGCTGCGCCAAGTTCCTCTGCTCAGACGAAGCCTTTCTGGAGTGCCAAGGTACACCAAAAAGGAGATTATCGGGTAGAGAAGGATCTTGGACGGGGCAAAGTATCTCCCTTTGAAACTGCTGCCGGTCTTCTCGGCGTCAAGCCGGAAGCACTCAGAGCCGAATTAAAAAGTGGCAAGAGCCTGAATGATTTGATCGCTGCAAAAGGGTTGGATCCGGTGAAGTTTTCTCAAGACTTGCAGACCGCCTTCGTGAAAAACCTGGATCAAGCGGTAAAGGACGGCAAACTGACCCAGGAAAAAGCGGACGCCATCAAGGCGAAGCTGCCGCAAGCCATACAAAACATGCTCACTCGTAAAGGCGGGGAACACCCGGATAAACATCCTGGCGGCAAAGAATTTCAAGGTAAAGAGGGCGGGCTGTTTTTCAAAGGGGTCAATGACCAGGTGCAAACTCTCCTTGGGCTCGACCAAGCGGCACTAAAAGCCGAACTAAAGAGCGGAAAATCTTTAGCGGACATCGCTCAAGCCAAAGGGATTTCACAAGTGGACTTAGAAGCAAAGGTGAAGGCTGCTGT
Source organism: Desulfosporosinus sp. (assembly GCA_020692355.1). Classification (GTDB taxonomy): domain Bacteria; phylum Bacillota; class Desulfitobacteriia; order Desulfitobacteriales; family Desulfitobacteriaceae; genus JAJZPA01. The sequence goes on along the minus strand of JAIMKP010000053.1, from coordinate 16,774 downwards.
TGAGGCGAATCTGGACCAGGCTGTTAAGGACGGCAAGCTCACCGCAGACCAAGCTGCGAAAATCAAAGCCAACTTACCCGAACGGGTGAAAGCCATAGTGACCAGAACGCACACGGAGAAAGGGCCTAAACCTCTACAACAGGATAAGGCTTCCCAAAGTCAAGTTTAAAACCTTCAACGCTGGACTTTGCAGGTCTTGTAAACGAATGGGGGCACTCCACTCTTAACGAGAGTGGGGTGCCCCCAACGCTAGACAATTTTTGTTGTCCATTGTTCTAAATTCCAGACATCAGTTACCCATTCCTGGTAGAAATCCGGTTCATGAGAGACCAGGATGATTGTACCCTTAAAAGCTATCAGGGCTTTCTTGAGTTCATCTTTGGCATCCATATCTAAATGATTGGTGGGTTCGTCAAGCAACAACCAGTTGACTTCTCTGAGCATGAGCTTACAGAGACGTACCTTCGTGCTCTCGCCACCGCTTAAAACCATCATTTGGCTGGATATATGCTCATTCGTAAGGCTACACCTGGCTAGGGCTTGCCTCACTTCATGTTGGGTAAGCCCAGGATATGCATCCCATACCTCTTCTAAGGGTGTTTTGGAATTGCTGCGGCTCGACTCTTGTTCAAAGTAACCGGGAAAGAGATAATCACCAAGTTGCACATCCCCGGAAACCGGAGGGATGGCCCCTAAAAGTGTTTTCAACAAGGTTGTTTTGCCTAATCCGTTTACACCGCAAATGGCAATCTTTTGACCTCTTTCCAGGGTCAACCTCAGGGGTTGGGTCAGCGCTTCATCATATCCTAACACCAAATCCGTGGCTTGGAATACGATCCGGCTAGGAGTACGCGCCTCCGTAAACTTAAAGACAGGCTTCATCTTTTCTTTGGGTTTTTCTAGGATGTCCATTTTATCGAGTTGTTTTTGCCTACTCTTCGCTCGACCGGTTGTCGAGATTCTGGCTTTATTCCGAGCAATGAAGTCCTCTAAACGATCCACTTCTTTCTGTTGCTTTTCGTAGGCCTTCAGTTGCTGAACCTTCTTGATTTCGTTAAGTTCAAGAAATTGCTCGTAGTTGCCTGAATAACGGGTTAGGATAGCATTTTCGACATGATAGATCACATTGATGACATCATTCAGGAACGAAATGTCGTGTGATACGAGAATAAAAGCATTCTCGTAGTTGATTAGATAGCGTTTGAGCCACTGAATATGCTCTACATCCAAGAAGTTGGTCGGTTCATCCAGAATCAAGATCGTGGGGTTTTGCAGCAAAAGTTTTGTGAGCAAGACTTTGGTTCGCTGGCCTCCGCTGAGATCAGACACATCTTTGTCTAAACCGATTTCTCCGAGGCCTAATCCGTTCGCGACCTCCTCAATTTTGGCCTCAATACTGTAAAATCCATTGTGCTCAAGTAGAGTTTGGATTTCACCCACATCTTCCAACATTTTGTTCATGATATCCTCAGAGGCATTCCCCATTTTCTCATACATGGACAGCATTTCAGACTCCAAGTCAAACATGGTCTGAAACGCTTCCTTCAAGACGATGCGGATTGTTTTACCCTTGGTCAAGATGCTATGTTGATCAAGGTAGCCAACGGTTACCCGGTTCGACCATTCAATTTTCCCCTGGTCCGGAATCAGCTTGCCCGTGATGATATCGAGAAACGTCGATTTTCCTTCTCCGTTGGCCCCGACTAGACCCACATGTTCGCCTTTTAATAAACGGAAAGAGGCAGCCTCTAAGATCTGCCTACCGCCAAAACCGTGACTAACGTTTTCCACACTGAGTACGCTCATGATCCATTCTCCCTTAATCACACCATTTATCGTTTTAGTTTTAAATGTTCAAACCCTGTTTATCTTACGGAATTGACGGGTCCAAGTCAAACCGATAGAGGAGAATATAATTCTCGCATTGCGAGGCCTTCCCCCTGGATGTTAGAATGAATGGGGTGACTGATTAGAGAAAAGGAGGGGATAAAATGGCGTTTATTCGTTGTGGCAATCATATCGTGGAGTGTCAAGGAGTGATTTTTGATAAAGATGGAACCCTGATTGATTCCTTGAAGATCTGGCCGGAACTCATCCAAACGCGCGTCCACATCCTGCAACGGAAGCTGGGTTTTGGGCCGGAAGTCGTGGCTCTGACACAGCGGGTGATGGGACTGCAGACGGATGGCACCATCAATCGTAAAAGTGTGATCGTGATCGGAAGCCGCGAACAGACGGCCTCGGCTGTTAGCGCGGTATTGTCACTTGAGCAGGATCTCGCCTGGGACAAAGCACTGGATACGACATTGGAGGCCTTCGCCGAGGCCGATGAGGAATTGGGGTTTGCGGCCCAAGCCGTGTTGGTTCCGGGGGCAGACGAAGTACTTCGAGAATTTTATGACGCGGGGATCAAAATCGGCATTGCGACCAATGATTCCAAACAGCGCACGCTGGCCTTACTGGAAGCTGCAGGGCTCAGCCCTTGGATCTCCGCCTATGCCTGCCGGGATGAGGTGCAAGCAGGCAAACCGGCCCCCGATCTCTTGGAACTCGCCTGTGAACGGCTTGGGCTTGGGCCTAGAGCGTGTTTCCTGGTTGGAGATTCGGTGATGGATATGCATCTGGCCGAGCGAGCGGGCGGAGTGAAATGGAAAGTTGGCGTATTGACAGGGGCTTCTCAGGCCCAGGATTTCCGTGGACATGCCGATGTGGTGCTTTCAAGTGTGCGGGAGATGCGCATTCATATTCAGGCCTGTCGGTCATAACATGCTCACTGTCGTCTAATAGAACGGAAGGGGTTGTGCGAAATGTTGATTCTTATTTTATCCCTTACATTTGCCTTACTCATCGCCATTTTTGCGCTTCAAAATGCTTCACCGGTGGCCATTCAATTTTTTTGGCTTTTTAGAGAAGTCCCGTTAGTGTTGATTATTCTAGGTTCTGCATTTTTAGGTGCACTGATTATGTTACTCTTGGCTTTGTGGAGGGAACTCAGACTTAAACGTAAAAAACGCTTGGAAAATGCCAACTCGGGAAAAGAACTTCGTGCTGATTTAGAGAACACCACCACTGAAACAGAAAAAAGTTCCGTTGCTAAGAACGGAAATTCCGAGCGAGACGAACATAAGCTGTGATCAAGACAAAAGTGATTCAGCCAAGCGAGCGCACACTTACGACGCCTGTTTCATGATATGCCTGGCAATGACGACTCCGCAGGCACTGGCTTGAGCAAGACCTCTTGTGACCCCTGCTCCATCCCCTCCGGCGTAGAGACCCTGAATTTCCGTTTCGAAATTCGCATCGAGTTTCGGACGAGACGAATAAAATTTGGCCTCGACACCATAGAGCAAGGTGTGCTCAGATGCGATCCCAGGAGTGACCCGGTCAAGAGCCTGGATCATCTCCATGATGCTCTTCATGGTATTGTAAGGGAGGACGAGACTCAGATTCCCAGGGACGGCTTCTTTGAGCGTAGGCTCGATAAATCCTTCGGCTATCCGTTTTTCCGTGGAGCGGCGACCTTTGAGAATATCACCAAACCGCTGCAGGAGAACGCTCCCATTCGAAAGATCGTTCGCCAAACGGGAGATGGATTTTGCGTACTCGGTCGGTTTATTAAAGGGATAAGAGAAATTATGGGAGACTAAGAGGGCAAAGTTGGTGTTGGTGCTCCCTAAGTTTTTATCCTTATAAGCGTGCCCGTTCGCGAGCATCACTCCACTGTGGTTTTCAATGACCACATGCCCCGAGGGGTTGCTACAGAAACTACGGACGGTGGTGCCAACAGAGGTACGGTAGATGAATTTCCCTTCGTAGAGGTTTTCGTTGATGTCCTCCATGATCGTATCCAAGGTCTCAACCCGGACGCCCACATCGACTTGGTTGCTGCTCATTTCCAGATGGTACGTTTTCAGTGCCTGGCTGAGCCATTCGGAACCGTCCCGTCCTGGCACGGCCACGACATAATCTGCAGTATATTCTTCCCCTTGCTCGGTGCGGATTCCTCGGATCCCGATCCGACCGTTTTCTTCCGTGACGAGTAGGTCAGCAGCCGTGGTTTCAAATGCCATGTCCACACGGGGCTTAAGGAATTCATAGATGCTTTTTAGGATCTCTAGGTTCTGCTCCGTGCCCAGATGGCGCACTTGCGCTCTGAGGAGCTTTAACCCCGCGCCCAGGCCGTGCCGTTCGATTTCTTTGACAGCGGACGTGGTAGGGTCCGTGAGCACCGAGATAGCCCCGTGGTTCAGGTTGATTTGATCGACGTATTGAATTAAACTCAACACTTCTGTAGGAGATCGGTATTCCGTCATCCAGCCGCCAAACTCGGTCGTGATATTAAATTTCCCGTCAGAATAAGCTCCGGCTCCACCGAATCCATTCGTAATCGAACAGGCGGGAGTACAGCCTGCGGTATCTTTGAGCTGATTGGGAGGGGGACACTTGGAAAGCGTCTTTTTGAGAATGGGGCAGTTGCGGTGGTAAATATCCCGACCCTTGTCCAACAGAAGTAGGGAAAGGTGGGGAGCCTTTACGGCCAATTCATAGCAGGTGAAAATACCTGCAGGGCCTGCGCCGACCACAATCACATCGTATTTCATCGATCCTCGCTCCTTAATTTGTCGAAGTCACAAACGTTTAAACTATACAGGAAAACCAATGAGTTTGCAATAGATGAACGTACCAAATCTATTATACGTCCAAGTTATGGATTTTTCATCTTAATTAGCTATGGACTTATCGATCGTTCAAGGCATTATTGCTAATAATCTGAGGGATCTCTTGAAATTTACCCAACAGATGCTGCGGTTCGCACAAAATGAACGCTAAACACGCTTCTTGGGCTCAAAAAGTCCTTGACCATTGTTCTCTATTCAGATACACTAAATGCATATTTATGCAGTCATGCATAAAAAGAGATCTTGGAGAGGGCAGGGGAGAAAGAGTGACGATATTGTTGTTTTATCTTGTCTTGGGGCTGCTGTTGCTAGGAGGCCTTTTTGCTTATAGCTTGCAGGGGAAACCCCGCCTCAGCTTGAGGGTGGGGTTTAGTTTTGCAGTAGGATCAGCCGTCGCAGGGACTGTACTCGGAATCATTATCTTATTGACAGGGGATACTGTATATACAGGGGCCGGGTTCGCCTCCCTTCCAGGGATGAACCGGGCCTTTCTTATTGATCCGCTGGCAGCCTTTTTTATTCTGGTTATTTCCCTCGTAAGTCTGGCTGTTTCTATTTTTTCGTTCGGCTACGCCGAGGAATACATTGGGCGCCATAATCTTGGCATGCTGGGGCTCTTGTACAATGTTTTTCTGTTGGCGATGGTTGCGCTTGTAGCGAGTGGAAATACGTTTTTCTTTTTGTTCTTTTGGGAATTGATGTCGTTAGCTTCCTATGGCCTTGTGGTCTATGATCACCGGGATAGCCACGTGCGCCGAGCCGGATTTGTTTATATCGTTATGACCCATATTGGCACCTTGTTTATCTTTCTCGCGTTTCTGCTGCTGTATCAAACGGCAGGCTCCTTTGACTTTGAACACATGGCTCAGTTTGGGCGACAATTGCCTTCCGGGTTCAAGACGGGCATCTTTCTCCTGGTGACGGTCGGTTTTGGCACAAAAGCCGGAATCATCCCGCTACACATCTGGCTGCCAAAGGCCCACCCGGCTGCTCCCAGCAATGTCTCGGCGCTGATGTCCGGAGTTATGCTAAAAACGGCCATCTACGGGTTTATCCGGGTTGTCATGGATGTACTCGGTGGAGGGAGCGCTTGGTGGGGCATATTGATCCTGTCTCTGGGCACGGTTTCGGCTCTGCTCGGGGTGATGTACGCGCTTATGCAGCATGATATCAAGGAACTCCTGGCCTATCATAGTGTGGAGAACATTGGCATCATATTAATGGGACTGGGGGCCGCCCTGATCTTCCAGGGATATGGCCTCCCAGTCTTAGCCATGATTGGCCTTACGGCCGCGCTTTTCCATGTCTTAAACCATGCCCTATTTAAAGCCCTCTTGTTTATGGGGGCCGGGGCAATCCATCATGCTACCCGAACCCGGGATATGGAGAAAATGGGCGGGCTGCTCAAACTCATGCCCTGGACAGGCTTCTTTTTCCTAGTTGGATCCATCTCCATCGCAGCATTGCCCCCGTTTAACGGGTTCGTGAGCGAATGGCTCACCTTTCAGTCTCTACTCGTGCTTGGCAGCGCACCACTCAGTCTGAAACTGAATATTTTGGGACCCGTGTTTGGGGGGGCCTTAGCTTTGACAGGGGCGCTGGCCGCCGCCTGTTTCGTCAAAGCCTTTGGCATTCAATTTCTCGCTCAGCCCCGGAGCACCCAAGCGGCCAACGCGAAGGAGGTCCCCCGCAGCATGCTGGTGGGTATGGGAATATTGGCCGTGCTCTGTTTGGTCTTAGGGATCTTCCCCTCAAGCGCTATTCAACTCTTAAATCCAGTGACATTGCACTTGGTAGGGTATGGCTCCATTCAAGCCCTCGGCGGGTATGCTTGGTTAAATCCTCAAATCCCTTTGCTACCGAACCTAAGCTACCATACCATGATTGCGCCGTTTGTTCTCTTTGTCGTGCTGGCCTTGGGCGCTTTGCTCGTGTACAGGGTCGTGAAGCGGCTGGGGCACGGCGGCACCCGTATCGATGAGACTTGGAACTGTGGAGGTACTCTGAGTCCGAAAATGGAGTATACGGCCACGTCTTTCGCGAAACCTATTCGGATTATTTTCCGGCGGATTTTATTGCCCAAGCGCGTGGTGGAAACAGAATATGCGCTGGGATTCCATTTCACCCGCAGCCTTAAATATGAGGGAGCAGTGAAACCCTTTTTCGAGGATATTCTCTATCGCCCCGCCAGAAATGTCTTTCTTAAGGTTTCGGGGAAAATGCGTTTGTTGCAATCGGGGAGCATTCATCTATATTTGGGGTATCTTTTTATAACATTGGTTGTTCTCTTGATCTGGGCTAGATAGGAGGGGTGAGCATGCTTGCCGTCGGATTAACTATATTTCAAATGTTATTTGTCCTTGCCTTTGCTCCCTTGTTGAGCGGGATCATTAATAAGATTAAGGCGTACTTCCAATCACGCAGAGGGCCGTCGGTTCTCCAACCTTATCGCGACATTTCTAAATACCTACAGAAGGAAACAGTGTTGTCGGAACACACTTCTTGGATTTTCCGGATCACCCCTTATGTGTATTTTGTGGCCATTCTGGTCGTGACTCTTACTTTGCCGATCCTGACGACCTTTGGGGTGCTTTCCTTTACCGGAGATCTTTTTATGGTGATTTATCTCTTTGCGTTGGCACGCTTCTTTCTAGCCTTGGCCGGGCTGGATGCAGGGAGCGCTTTTGGTGGCATGGCGAGCAGTCGGGAAATGGCCGTGTCTGCGATTGCGGAACCCGCCTTAATGCTGCCGCTCTTTACCATGGCGATTGCGGCAGGGACGAGCAATCTATCTGGGATGGTGGAACAGATGGCCCATGGCGGATGGCCAGCCCTAACACCGGCCCACCTCATGACCTTTGTCGCCCTCTTTGTGGTCGGAATTGCCGAAACAGGCCGCATTCCAGTCGACAACCCGGACACGCACTTGGAACTGACGATGATCCACGAAGGGATGCTCCTGGAATACTCAGGGAAACAGCTTGCTTTATTGACCTTGGGAGTCCATATCAAACAACTTCTCATCTTTGCCTTACTTGCCAACATCTTTTTTCCTTGGGGCATTGCCTCCCCTGCCACAGGGTTTCAGGTTCCGACCTTGCTCAGCGCAACCTTGGCCTTCGCTGCCAAGGCAATTGGGTTAGGTGTGGTGATGGCGGTCATCGAGACATCAATGGCCAAAATGCGACTTTTTAAAGTTCCAGATCTCTTAATGGGTTCGTTTTTGCTCGGATTACTGGGCTTAATATCACATGTATTGTTGAGGGGGTAATGTTTTGTTTCTGGGAAGTTCAGGGGTTAGCCCCGTCGTGACCTTGATCTTAGCTGTGTGTTTTTTGGTTTTAGGAGCCCGCAGGCTGGATACCGCGATCCGCTTGGTCGTATTCCAAGCGATCCTCTTGGCGCTCTTAACCGCGATCTTAGGCTTAGCCAACGGAGTCGGGGAGATGGTTTTCATCGCAGGCTTAACGCTTGTGATTAAGGCCGGGTTGATTCCCTTTATCTTAAAGAAGGTTGTGGATCGGATTGGACTGAGTTCAGAAACTCGCTCCTATGTCAACCGGAAGATGTCCTTTCTCATCGCAGGCGCTTTGGTTATGGTTTCCTACTTGGCCACAGGGCAGATTGCAGCAACTCAAAGTGCTGAAGGACGGGAAATCTTAGCTACGGCCATCGCCATGCTCCTCATCGGCTTACTGGTGATGATGACGCGCAAACTGGCTGTGATGCAAATCGTGGGCTTTCTGATTATGGAGAATGGACTCTTCTTGGCCGGAGTAGGGACGACCCACGGCATGCCGCTGGTCGTCGAACTGGGAATCTTTCTTGACATGCTGATCGGAGTACTGGTGATGGGGATTCTCACCTTTCGCATTCAGTCGAGTTTTGGTTCCATCAATACGGAAAAATTAAGGAATTTACGGGGATGAGAGAAATGCCGCTTGTATTATTGGCCTTACCGGTGCTGACCGCACTCTTGAGCGTAGGTGCGAAAAACAAAAAAACCTTGACTCAGATTAGCCTCGCCGGGGGTGGGATCACGGCGGGACTTGCCCTCTGGATCGCCTACACGGTGTTCCATTTCGGTCCGGTATCCGCTGGGGGAAGATTTATCTATATCGACAGCTTGAGCGCTTTTGTTATGAGCTTGGTGGCTGTTGTGGGCTTGACTGCCGCCCTCTATTCTGTGGGCTATATGGGAGTGGAAATTGCGGAAAACGCCATCCCGGAGAGCCGTTTAAAATGGTTTTATTTTTGGTTTAACATTTTTCTCTTTACGATGTTCCTGGTGGTAATGGTGGCAAACCTAGGGGTGATGTGGGTCGGTATTGAAGCGACGACGCTCGCCTCAGCCCTTTTAGTCGGGTTCTATGACAAAAAAAGCGCTTTAGAGGCAGCCTGGAAATATATCATTCTCTGCACGGTCGGGATTATCTTCGCTTTATTCGGGACGATTATTCTGTATAATGCGGCGCTTCCGGTGATCGGCGAAGGGAGCCGTTCTTTGGATTGGTTTTATTTGCAGGAGGCGGCACGCCAGTTGGATCCCAAGTTGGTCAAACTCGCCTTTATCTTTGTACTCGTCGGCTATGGTACGAAGGTGGGGCTCGCTCCGATGCATACTTGGCTTCCAGATGCGCATAGCCAAGCCCCATCTCCTGTCAGCGCCATGCTCTCCGGGGTCTTGCTAAACTGTGCCTTGTACGGAATATTGCGTTTCCACCAGATTACCTCGCATTCGCTGGCCAGCGGGTATTCCACCCGTCTTCTCCTCATCTTCGGCGTTCTGTCCATTGCGGTGGCTTTGCCATTTATCATCATTCAGCATGATCTGAAACGTCTTTTGGCCTATTCGAGCATTGAGCATATGGGTATTATTGTCGCGGCTGTTGGGCTGGGTAACCGTTTGGCTCTCTATGGGGCTTTTTTACACATGCTCAACCATGCGTTAGCAAAACCTTTTCTCTTCTTTAGTGCGGGAAACGTCACCCAACATTTTCACACAAAGAAGATTCACAAGATCAAAGGGGCTGTGTTAGCGATGCCTATTTCTGGAACGATGCTATTATTAGGGGCATTCGCCATTGCTGGGGCTCCGCCTTTCAACATTTTTCTGAGCGAGTTTACAATCATTAGCGCAGGGTTTGCCAGCGGTCAGTATCTGCCGACGTCTCTCATGCTCGTTTTTATCACTCTTATTTTCCCGGGCATGGTTTACGCGGCCACCCGTGTGGGCCTAGGCGTTCCACCAGCGCGTATAGAAAAAGGGGAACCCAGCAAGTGGTCAGCCACGATGGCGCTCATTCCCATTATCCCGCTTTTCGTTTTGGGGATCTATATTCCGAAATCCCTCGATCAGGTTTTGCAACAAGTTGTAAGCATCTTTTTGGGAGGGAATTAAGTATGACACGCCTTGAAATGGCTACTCGAATTAAAGATAACCTCAGCCAGATGATGTCGATTGAGGTAAAACTGCCGACGGGTAGTGATAATGTGATTCATCTCGAAACAGCGAAGGAAAATCTGCCTGCGATAGTAGGTTATCTGTATAAGGAGCAAGGCTGCCAACTCGTTCAGATGCTCGGTAATGACGAGCGGGAGATTTGCGGTAGTTTTCGTGTCTATCTGGTTTTTGTCCACGATGGAGCAGGACTGATCCTGATTCTGCGGACAGCCATCGCGCCTGAGGACCTGGTTTACCCTTCCGTCACGCCGGTGATTCCAGCCGCCCACTGGTACGAGCGCGAGATTCGGGATCTCTACGGATTAGAGCCGAAAGGGCATCCGGAACTACGTCGCCTGGCCGTGCATAAGGACTGGCCCAAGCAGTATTATCCCTTGCGACGGGATTTTCCCCTAAAGAAAAAAGTCCCGCGTAGCGAGGGAAAGTTTAAATTTATTCCGGTTGAAGGCGAAGGGGTGATGCAAATTCCTGTGGGTCCGATCCACGCAGGGATCATCGAGCCTGGGCATTTCCGTTTTAGTGCGGTCGGTGAAAATGTCCTGCATCTGGAGGCGAGATTTTTCTATACCCACCGGGGGATGGAAAAGCTAGCTGAAGGGAAGACCCCACAGGAAGGGTTGTTGATCGCTGAACGGCTCTGTGGCGCGTGTTCATTTTCGCACTCGCTGGCTTACTGCCTGGCTCTGGAAAAGCTGACGGGAACGGCAGTATCAGAACGTGTTGATTATATTCGTACGCTCGGGATGGAGTTGGAACGGCTTTACAATCATATCGGTGATGTGGGTAACATCTGTGCCGGAATTGGATTTGCATTTGGCACCATGCAGGGCGCCCGTTTAAAAGAGAAAATGCAGCAGTTGAATGAGACCGTCTTTGGCAGCCGATTCCTCCGGGGGATCAATACACCTGGCGGCGTGCGCCGGGATCTCGATTCTGATCAATTATCCCTGATTTTGCAGACCTTGAGCCAGGTGGAAGGGGAGTTTCGTGAACTCACCGAGATCCTCTTGGCTTCCGAGTCCTATATGAATCGGGTCCAGGGGACGGGTCTGCTGCGTCATGACCTAGCCTCTGATCTTCATGCGGTCGGCCCCGCTGCGCGGGCATCCGGGGTGGATCGCGATCTCAGACGCGATCACCCCTATGCGGCCTATGCTAAGCTTGCTTTCCGGGTTCCGGTGCTGTCGGAAGGGGATGTCCTGGCACGGGTGAAGCTGCGGATTGAGGAAACGTTTGAATCCATGGGAATCATCCGCCAAGTGTTGGCACGCATGCCTGAGGGAAAACTTAAGGTTGCCCTTAAGCCCATGCCGCCTTACGCTTATGCCGTCGGCATGACCGAATCGGCACGAGGTGAAAATGTGCATTTCATCATGGCTGGGCAGGACGGGCGAATTTTTCGGCATATGGTGCGTTCGGCATCCTATTGCAACTGGCCTGTCGTTCCCTCGACCGTACCGGGAAACGTCGTTCCTGATTTTCCACTCATCAATAAGAGCTTTGAACTCTGCTATGCTTGCATGGATCGCTAAGACGGATTGAGTCGGAGATAGAGGGTTAGATACGAACGGATTGCGAACATCTGATGATGGACAAGGAGGGTTTTATGATAAAGCTATTTCGTAAGAGCTTAAATACTGGAATCGTTACAACGTCCTACCCGGACAAGCCCGATATCCCCATTGAAGGGTATCGGGGCTTGCCCGAACGGGAGGCGGATAAGTGCATGCTCTGCGGACGCTGCAGTGAGGTTTGCCAGACTGAGGCCATTAGCGTCAATGCCAAGACCGACATGGCTTGGTCCCTGGACCCGAAGCGCTGTCTTTTTTGTGGTTACTGTGTGGAGGCATGTCCTAAGGGAGCCCTGAAGATGAGCTTGATTTATGAACTGGCTGAGCGCGCCGCAGCGACTCAGGCACCTGGGAGTTCCGTGGAAGCTGCTTCGGCCGTAAAACAAGTCCTGGGACGCTCTATTCATATTCGCCATCTTGACAGCGGTTCATGCAATGCCTGCGAGTGGGAAATGACAACGCTTACGGGCCCCGTCTATGACATTCAGCGCCTGGGATTTAATTTCGTTGCCTCCCCACGGCATGCGGATCTTCTCATGGTAACCGGGCCCGTGACGCGCAATCTGGAGATCGCGGTTAAAAAGACCTACAGTGCCACTCCGGCTCCTAAAATCGTCGTCGCCGTCGGAACATGTGCCTGCAGCGGGGGCATCTGCGGCCAGAGCTACGCCAGTGCCGGCGGGGTGAATCAGATTTTGCCCGTCGATATCTATATCCCCGGCTGTCCGCCGCGCCCGCAGGCTTTGATCCACGGTCTTCTGCAAGCGATGGAGCCAAAGCGGTAGTGTTGCGCTTAAAGTAAACCCCGCACAGCCTTTGATGGTTGTGCGGGGTTCTTTAATAGCTCGATGTTGAAGCGGAAGTTAAAATACCCGTTTGGTACCCAGATAAACGGACTTCCAGTAAGGCCCAATGGTGTAAATGGTCACCCCTTTGGAGGAAGAGGCATTGATGAACTGCCCATTGCCAACGTAGATGCCATCATGATCGACAATCCCGTTTTTGCCAATCGAAAAGAATATGAGATCTCCCGGTTGTAGGGCATCAAAGCTGACCGGAGTTCCGACCTGATACTGATCCCGTGAAATCCTGGGCAGACTTAGGCCATGCTGATTAAACACATACTGAATAAACCCGGAGCAATCAAAGCCAGTGGAGGGGGAAGTTCCACCCCAACGGTAAGGTACCCCAACATACGATTTCGCAGTGGCGAGTATTGCATTCGCTTTTTCATTATGAATTTCAGCCGCGTAGGCTACAGTCAGGGCAGCGACGGTCTGAGGCCCGACGATCCCATCAACGTTAAGGTGGTAAGCAGACTGAAATGCGATAACGCCCGCTTTGGTTTTAGACCCATAAATGCCATCGGCTCTGCCCACACCGTATCCTAAGAAATTCAGTTCGGTCTGAAGTTGAGTTACATCGGAACTGTGAACCCCTACTTTTAACACTGAATCACCGAGCGCTGCTTGGACAGGCATAACTAAAGCTAAAGCCAAAATGCACGAGAGTAGAGAAACAACGGCAAGTTTGCGCATGAATTGGTCTCTCCTTTCTGCTCCATTATACGGACACCATTATACAGACAAGCTCTAGTGCAAGTCCATGCATAAAATTTGACAATCTCGATGAAGCATGACACAATGGCAAACAAACCTATTGTAAAGTTTTAGGGTTTACAACAATATGCATTTAGACGTATAATTATTCAAGTGAATTTGTTTGCGTTTTGCTAACGTAAAATATCGGAGCTTCAGATGGAGACTCTACTCCACCTGAAGTTAAGTCAAAGTGAAACGCCCACTTATAGAAGTGGGCGTCTTAGACGCGGGTCAAGTGTCTTAGATAAAAGGGGAAGAGGAAGCGAGAAATGGAATTACGTAGAGCGAAATTATCGGACGTAGAAACCATGATCGAACTGATTAATGGCTATGCCGAACAAGGGCTGATGCTCCCACGTTCCAGGAACGTGCTCTATGAGGGGATCCGGGAGTTTCTGATTGCGGAAGAGGACCAAAAGATTATCGGGGTCGGATCCCTGCATATTCTCTGGGAAGACTTAGCTGAAATTCGAGCCTTGGCTATTGCCTCAGATTTTAGGGGGAAGTCCCTTGGGTCCCGGATGGTGGAAGAGCTGGTTAAAGAGGCTCACGAACTAGGCTGTGAGCGGGTCTTTGCCCTGACTTATCAGCCTGATTTCTTTAAACATTGCGGATTTCGGGTGGTGAGCAAGGAGGAAATGCCGCACAAAGTCTGGAAAGAATGTATTAACTGTGTCAAGTTTCCCAATTGTGATGAGATTGCCGTCGTTCTGCCCTAGGTCGTCAGGTGAGCGCTTTGGCCCCGCTAGAAGTTCTTCGCACAATACTTAATGAGTTCGCGGCGGCGCACGATGCCGATGAATACCGCTTGATCATCGACAACAGGGACAAAGTTTTGCACGGCTGCCCGGGCGATCAGATCTTCCATCTGGGCATGGATCAGCACCGGTGTATTATCCGCATGCCGTGGCACTTCGCTCAAAGGGACTTTCTCCATGTTGGCAAAAGTCAAACCGGGGGTATTTTTTAGCTTCCAGAGAAGATCCCCTTCAGTCAAGGTGCCTACGTATTTCCCTTCGTCATTGATGATTGGGACGGCGGTATAACTATGATACTCCATGCGTTCTAAGGCTTGGCGCATTGTGGAATGGTAGTTCAAGTGAATGACATCTTTTTTAGGGATGAGGAAGAACGCAACATTCATACGCTTCTCCTGGCTTTTCTCTCTTAATGCGGTCGCGTCAGAGCTTTAACCCTGTGAGCTTATAAGATTCAGGTTAATCTTAACTTTTCCTGAACCGACTTGCAAGCCTCTGAACCCATATGTGCAGTATACATGAAAGGTGATGCCCTGTAAAAACAAGAACATGGAAGGATTTGTTTAACTATCTGCCATCCCACACGATATAAAACGTGCAATGAAAAAAACTCTTGACAAAGCCAATGCTTAGTGTAACAATATAAGAAAATCCAATCTGTTCTATAACGCGACAAGGACGATGAGAGGGACTACTAGACGCTAAAATCCGTCACAGAGAACTGCCGGGTGGTGCAAGGCAGGGATGGCTTGAGTGTCGAACTCTCCCTTGAGTAGCCGATCAAAACCTGGCTTAGAACCTCTTAGTTGGCGTTCGGGGTGATTCCAGGGAGTAGGCTCGGACGGAGCTTCCACCGTTAAAAGGAAGGGGATATCGGACGCGAATCATATCGGATCGTTTCCTTGATTAAAAGTCAAAGTGAGGTTTCGATGGCGTGAACCCGTATCTTCTGAGTGAACGGCAGTCTGCCGTTAAATTGAGTGGTATCGCGAATAACCCTTCGTCTCAAGTATGAGGCAAAGGGTTTTTTAGTTTACTCAAATGAGCAAGGAGGAAGAAGCATGCGAAGGTTATATGTTTTTGACACCACATTGAGAGATGGTGAACAGTCACTCGGAATCACCCTGAATGTCCAGGAAAAGATGGAGATCGCCCATCAGCTTGTCCGTTTAGGAGTGGACATCATCGAAGCAGGGTTTCCGGCCTCATCGCCAGGAGACTTTGTCTCGGTTCAAACGATTGCCCGCGAACTCAAGGGAGTGACCATTTGCGGCCTGACCCGCGCTGTGGAACAGGATATTGATACCTGTGCTGAGGCCTTACGTGAAGCCGAGTATCCCCGGATTCATACCGGAATCGGGGTTTCACCCGTCCACATGGAAAAGAAATTGTTGCTCTCCCCGGATCAGGTGCTTGAACGGGCGGCAGCTGCTGTAAAATACGCCAAGAAATATATGAGCGATGTTGAATTCTACGCTGAAGATGCCTTCCGGGCCGATCCGGATTTTCTTGTCCGGGTCATCGCGAAAGCCATCGAGGCCGGGGCGACCGTCGTGAACATTCCGGATACGGTGGGTTATGCCAATCCCTGGGAATACGGAGAACTGATTTCCTATGTCGTCAATCATGTTCCCAACATTGATAAAGCGATCGTCAGCGTGCACTGCCACAATGACCTGGGAATGGCCACCGCCAATTCTCTTGCCGGAATCAAAGCCGGAGCCGGGCAAGTTGAGGGCACGATCAATGGGATCGGGGAACGGGCTGGCAACACTTCACTCGAAGAAGTCCTGATGGCGGTTTATACACGCCGGGGCGGATATGGGGTGGAAAGCCGGATTCATACGAAAGAAATCTCGGCGACCAGTCGCTTGGTTTCGCGAATTACCGGAGTTCCAGTGCCTGACCATAAAGCGATTGTGGGGGCGAACGCCTTCATGCATGCCTCAGGGATTCACCAGGATGGGGTCTTAAAAGACCGGGAGACCTACGAGATCATCAAACCCGAAACCATTGGCGTCCCCGAAAACACGATTAGCCTCAGTGCCCGGTCGGGCCGTCATGCCCTGAAACACCGTTTGGAGGAGCTGGGCTACGAAGTGGAAGGGGAAGCTCTGGATCATGTTTATCGCCGCTTCCTTGAACTCGCGGATCACAAAAAAGAAGTCTTTGATCAGGATTTGTACGCCTTAATGGGCGACACAGCAGTCGATGAAGCGATAAGCCTCAAGCGCCTGTCCATCTCCACCACCGGGATCGATATGGCCACGGCTACAGTCACTTTGGAAATCGAGGGTAAAACGCGTACGGATGCTGCCTTTGCCAACGGTCCGGTGAATGCCCTTTTTAACGCAATCGATCGGCTGACTGGAAACGAGGCAACGTTGGACGACTACACCTTGAAATCCGTAACTCGAGGCAGCGAGGCCTTGGGGGATGCGACAGTCAAACTGCGCTATAGCGATGGAGCGGTGGTGATCGGAAAGGGAATCAGCACGGATATCCTGGAAGCGAGCGCCAAAGCTTATCTCAATGCCATGAGCAAGAGAAAGCCAAAAGAGGTGCGTCTGGAAACCGTAGCCAAGTAATTAAGTCCAACGACAAAACCTCCTCCAATTGCTCATAACCAAAGCGCTTGGAGGAGGAATTTCATCCAAGCGTGAGACTCCCACTTCTACAAGTGGGAGTGGTACCTCGTACT
>JAIMKP010000052.1 GCA_020692355.1 Desulfosporosinus sp. | reverse complement strand
GATCCACCTCCCATAATTACCCATGGAAATTAGTTTTCGAATCTACTCTCTTAGAGTTATAACAATGATTCCTTAACACTTTAGCTAGTCAACCGTCATTTACAGGAGGATTATACCATGTGTTCACATTCACGTAAGTCGTATACAAGACATTAACCTGTTTGTTTGTAAAAAAATTGTAACTATTCGGATACCAAAAACAGTCAACACAAAACAAGGGTGCAAAGTACCCCGAGTTTATGAAGGTTTCATCTATGAGCATGATGGAGTCAAAATGGACTACGTCACTGGTCTTTATTCGATCCATAATCTCTGTTCTGATTCCTTCAGCCGTTCGCAAAGAGATTCGTTAGCCTGAACACACGTCGCTTGGCTAATATCGAGCTCGAATAAATCCTGAAAGAACTCTCGAATTCAGTCATAAGGGAGCAATTGGTACTGACTGAGATAGGTCATTAGGGATTTAACGCCGGTCCCTTATTGGACGGGGGCAATCACCTCGGAAGGAAATTCGGCCTTGTTGAGACCCCCTCAAAGCGGGCACACCTTGATCTCGGTCCGGTGTTCCGTCACTTCCATGTTAAGGGGTGAATATCCCATACCTGTCGTCGCTCCTGACCTTGGAAGGCGGTTTGCTAGAGTTTCGGCTGTTTTTATTGACTTGGTCCTCCAGTTGCTTAATCCGTTCTAATAAGGACTCCGCAAGTTCGACCACAGCCTCCGGACCCGCTTCATACACCTTAAGAATCTCTTCACGTTTCATGGCAGAGTCGCTCATTCACTTTTTTTGCCAGGGGATAAAGATAGACATCTTTCACGGAAACCCTAAGCTCCTTTTTTTGGCATGGGTCGCTTGCACAATCCTGGAAACAAATCAATAGTAGCTTCAGGACCCATTCTACCTAAAATTCCCACTACTTTTTCTTTCATTGTCCACCTCTCATATAGAAACAGAGTTTGATGTTGATTCTTCCTTTTTCGAGATTTCTTTATTACCTATGATGGCCGCGACTACAACCGAGCCTAATATATTAATTGTTGTAATTCCCATATCCATCATTCGGAAACTTCCAGCTAATAGTCCGATAACTTCAATCGGCAATCCGAGAATTTTCAGGAGGATTGTGGTTGCGACAAAAATACCCCGTGGAATTCCAGAACTCCCTAGTATCATAAGTACTCCCAGAAACACACCATAAATCCTCTCTGGCTTTTTTCATAAATTATTATACAACATACGATTTAGTAGGATATCCAAGTTAGATACTTCATCATTAACATTTATGTCAACATATTTCGACAATCAGTGAAGAGATAAAGGGATAAACAAAGTCCGAAGCTGGCAGGAAGCCTAACTCCGGACTCCGTGCTCTGTGCCGCATGCCTCGTGCTACGATCTCGTGCCTTTGCCCTCGGACTTCAGACTCCGGACTTGACTTCTAGATCGTTCCTCTCACAGCGGCCTGGACAACCGTTAAGTGGGATGCCAGATAGATTTCGGCATCGGTGGCACCGATTCTTCCAGGGGTGTTTCGGACTGTGGTGGTGATGGCTCTATCCCCCGGTGCCAGAACCCCAAAGTGTTTCCCTGGGCAAAAGGGCCGTAGCCTGGGGGCATAATAACTGCACCGCTCAGGCGGAGAAGCGCACTGAGGCCTTTTTCATCCATCGCCGTGGTCACAGCTTGGGAAGCAGGGGTAATGATAAATGTGACATTTGGGTGTACGAGTTTCCCCCAGAGCACCTCCGCAATCACTTCTATATCTTCGAGCCTTCCCGCCGAACACCCACCAGCGATGCCGACATTGATTTTCTCGCCAGAGAGTTCTTTAGCTGGCCGGATATTCGTGGGTTTGGGCGGTACGGCCAGCATCGCTTCAATACCACTAACATCGAAGCGATAATTGACAGTCCCCGCTTCCTCATTCGCGGGCACAACAAACGCGGTCACCACTCCCACTTCAGGCAGAATATTGCAGAGAGCCATCCGTCCTGGGGCTGAGAGTTCCCTGATAATACTACCAGTAAAAGCGACGACCTTACCCTTGAGTTCCGCACCCAGCCGCTCCATGAGATACAAGGCGACATCCCGAGCCAACACTCCTCCCAAAGGCAAATCCCCAGTCAGCTCAATCACGAGCTGTTCAGGGACTTTTAATTCCAGTTTCCCGCTGGTGAGCACAGGAATAATTTCCTCTGCCGTTAGGGGAAAGGCTAAGGCCCCGTAAGCCCCTGCCGTGGTCAACATGGCCATCCGCGCCCGCGATGATCATCCCTGGCCGCAGCGATGCTCGCTCGGCAACGCCCGACCGGAATAGCATATTGCAGAAAGTCTGCCAAAACCCACGTGGATAACAAAAGAAGAGGGTTTCCCCCTCCGTTTGGTTCATCATTGTTCCATTTATGAAACACACACAGTTCCATTTATTAACGATAGCGTTATATCACTGAAGTGTTATTCCTGTACAAGCGAATCTCCACAGACTCCAATTCATTGTGAAGATCCGCTTCTGTTTGCACACGTCTAAGACCCTGCTAGCCTCAGCCAGAGCCCGGGCTACAGCCTCTCAGCCGGAACTGATGACAACGTCATGCATGTCAACCTGGCCCCGCGCACTCATACCTTGGGCGCTCCAATCCTTTGCCAATTCCGCCAGTTCCGGCAAGGGGGCAATAAACAAGATTTCCGCCATGTCAGCCCCTGGCTTTGGCTGGTTCCACATTGACCTTTCGCCCTTTAATCATGTTTTGGTGCATAGAATTGAGCACCCTTTGCGCATACTCCTCTGGAACTTCCACAAAGGTAAACCGGTCATAGATATTAATCATCCCGATGATATTTCCAGGAATTCCACTTTCGTCGGCAATCCAGCGCACAATATCCTGAGGCCGAATCTGCTGCATGCGACCGATGCTCATGAACAAGCGCACCATCCCCGGAGTCGCCCCCGTGTTTCCGAAAGCGGCCTCGTCGTCATCACTCCGCTCGTCCGTGATAGGCCCTTCGACCGCATAACGCAAAGCCGCAGCCGCTACATCAATGGAATCATGCTCTTCCATGAGATCCCCAACGATGGTACGGTAAGTCCCCAGATGATCTTTTTGAATATATTTCAGGAGCGTATTTTTAAGGTTTTCCGCTTGCCGTTCACTGATATCAGTCAGAGAGGGAAGCTCCTGCCGCCGAATCCGGCTCTTGATCAACTGTTCGATGAGGCGCAGCTGACGGTATTCTTTCGGAGAAATCAGCGTAATTGCCTGTCCTTTGCGTCCTGCCCGGCCAGTCCGTCCAATGCGGTGGACATAGGCTTCCGGATCCTGGGGAATATCAAAATTGATCACATGTGTGACATTGTCAATATCCAGCCCTCTGGCCGCCACATCGGTGGCAACTAAAAGCTCGGTCTTGCCGTCGCGGAAGCGTTTCATGACCCGGTCCCGCTGTTGCTGGCTCAGATCTCCATGCAGGGCATTCGCAAAAAATCCCCGTGCTTCCAAGGCAGCCACCAGTTCATCAACCCCACGCTTGGTACGGCAAAAGATAATCCCTTGGCCAATATCCTCCATATCAATGATGCGGCACAAAGCATCCACCTTGATGTTATCCCGTGTTTCATAAAAAACCTGGTCAGTCAGCGGCACTGTCAACTCATCCCGACTTACTGCAATCGTCCGCGGGCTTTTCATATAGCGCTGGGCCAACTTGCGGATCTCCATCGGCATCGTAGCGGAGAAGAGCATGACCTGCCGTTCCTCGGGAGGTACTTGTTTTAAAATGCTTTCAATGTCTTCAATGAAGCCCATATCCAACATTTCATCCGCTTCGTCCAAAACGACAATCTTAACATATTGCAGCTTCAGAGTTCCCCGATTCAAGTGATCGAGAAGCCGCCCCGGCGTACCAACCACAACCTGGCAACCATAGCGCAGGGCTCGGATCTGGCGGTCAATCGACTGCCCGCCATAAATCGGCAACGGTTTAATATGCCGATACTTGCCGATCTTACCGATCTCCTCCGAGACTTGGACCGCGAGTTCCCGTGTCGGGGTGACCACGAGCGCCTGCACCGCCTGGAACTTAGGATTGGCCATTTCCGTGATCGGGACGCCGAAAGCAGCCGTCTTCCCTGTTCCCGTCTGGGCCTGGCCGATCAAGTCAATTCCCTCCATAGCCAGGGGAATAGCCTCCCGTTGAATCGGGGACGGTTCCTCAAAACCCATCTCCGTTAATGCCTGCAAAACCTGTTTACTGAGTTCTATATCCCCAAAAGACTGTAAGCGTTCAACCATCATAAAGTAAGTTCTCCTTTCAAACTTTTAATAAATAACGTCGCACCCAATCCAGGGCAGCCTTCACGGTTAACTGGCGCACCGACTTCCGTTCCCCATAGAACTGAAACTTTTGCGTCTGTACTCCTTCCGGCGTAGCCAAGCCAATGTAAACTAAGCCGACGGGCTTTTCCTGCGTACCCCCGTCAGGTCCCGCAATCCCCGTCGTCGCTAAGGCTAGCTTTGCCCCGGTGCGCGTCTGCACCCCTTGGGCCATCGCTTGAGCAACTTCTGCACTCACCGCACCCAGCGAGGCCAGGGTTTTCGCCTCGACTCCGAGTAGGTTTTCTTTGACTGAATTCGCGTAGCTTATGACCCCGCCCAGATAGAACGCTGAACTCCCCGGTTCTTGGGTCAGCATGCCCCCAAGTAATCCCCCGGTACACGATTCAGCAGTCGCGATGGTCAGGTCTCTCTGGCGCAGGGCATCCCCCACGATCCCAACCATCGTCTCCCTATCTTTGCCAAAAACCTTATGCCCTAGTCTGGCACGGATGTCCTCTTCCGCCTTGTCTAACAGTTTTAGGGCTTGTGTCTCTGCTGAGCTGCGGGCCACTAAGCGGATGTGCATCTCCGAGCGTTTGGCGAGCAAGGCCATACTGGGGTTAGGCTTTTGCATTAGATCCCCCAATACCTCCTCAATCGCTGACTCGCCCATGCCAAAGATCTTGAGAACCCGGACATTCATCCGCTCCGCATCCGAGCCAACCTTTTCCTGCAAAACCGGCCAAACATAGTTCTCGAACATCGGCTGCATCTCAAACGGAGGTCCCGGAAGAATGATAGCCATCTTCCCGTCCTTCTCAATAATGGCCCCCGGCGCTGTCCCGATCGGGTTAGGCAGAATCGCTGCCCTCTTCGGGACATAAGCCTGTTTTTCATTTCCTGCCGGCATCGGCCCTCTCCGTTTGGCAAAAAAAGCTTTGATGTGTTCGAGGCTTGTTTGATCCAGAACCATTTCGAGCCCAAATACCTTAGCAACCAACGCTTTGGTCAAGTCATCCACGGTGGGACCGAGCCCTCCCGTCGTCACCAAAAGGTCACTCCGTTGTAAAGCGGTGCGCAAAGCATCCTCAATACGCTCAGGATTATCTCCAACCGTCACATGGTAATCCACTTCGATCCCCAGACTGGAGAGTTTGCCTGTTATGTAATGGGCACTCGTGTTCAATGTCTGCCCCAGTAAAAGTTCTGTTCCGGTAGCCACGATTTCAGCCTTCATAATATTGTATCACCCTCCGCTCGAATTGCAAATCATTTACCTCTTGAGTTTTTCTCAACCGCATGAAACTTATCCTGCTTTCTGCTCAATAAAAAGAAAAAACGTCTCTTAACGCTTGGTTAAGAAACATTCTTTCGATTCACTACGCCGACGGCTGTAGGTACTCTCGCAAGCTTTCGCCACTGATGGTTTCCTCGGTTCGCAAAATCTCAGCGAGCGTCAGGATAACCTCCCGATGGCGCTGAACCACCTCGCGTGTCTCTGTCTCCAAATGTTCGAAGATTTCCTTGGTCGCCTCATGCCGTTTCTCCGGGCCCAAATTATCTAGATCCACCACCCCAAGCTTGGACATCCCCGAGATGAGCATTTTCTCGGCTAAGTTCAAAGCTTGGCTAAAGTCCCCCGCTGCTCCGGTACTGCGGCTGCCCAATATTTCTTCCTCAGCGGCCGCTCCTGCCAACGCGACCATAATCTGCTCTTCCAGCATGGACTGCGTGTAGAGATAGAGATCATCTTTCGGGTTATGGCGCACATAGCCTAAAGCATTTCCCCTCGAACGCACGGAAATATGGGCAACCGAGTGAGGACGTACGACTTCGGCCAAAAGGGCATGCCCGCATTCATGTACAGCCACCCGCTCCATTTCTTCCGGGGTCGGCTTACGGTCGAGTTTTTCCCCCATCATGACCTTGTCAATCGCCTCACGCAGGTAATTCTCCGTAATCTGGGTTTCTCCCGCCCGTAAGGCAAACACCGCAGCTTCGTTCGTCAAACTCTCCAGATGGGCACCAGAAAACCCGAACGTCTCCCGCGCTATCGCTTCTAAGTCAACCCCTGATGCTAAAGGCTTATTTTTCGTATGGATTTGTAAAATAGCGAGACGCCCCTCTTTGTCAGGCAGATCCACCTTCACCTGGCGATCAAAACGTCCTGGCCTGAGTAGCGCTTCATCCAACGCCTCCGCGCGGTTGGTCGCCGCGACCACAAGGATCGGGGTCTCCTGATCCGTACTCAGCCCATCCATCTCGACCAGGAGCTGATTTAGCGTCTGGTCATATTCATGGTGGGAAATGTTGCTTCCCCGTTTAGCGCCCAGAATATCCATTTCGTCAATAAAAAGAATGGCACTGTTTCTCTTTTCCCGCTTAGCGATTTCCCGCGCCCTTCGGAAAAGGGAACGCACGCGTTCCGCTCCGACCCCCGCATACATTTCTACGAACTCGCTTCCGGATGTTGCTAGAAAGGCGGAGTTGGTATAACGTGCTGCCGCCTTGGCTAAAAGGGTCTTGCCGGTGCCCGGAGGCCCCGAGAGTAAGATCCCTTTTAAAGGTCGGATCCCCAGCGCTTTCATTTTGTCGGAATGAAGGAGAAAATCCAAGGCTTCCTGCAGCTCTTTTTTAGCGGCGTTCTGTCCGCCGATATCCGCAAAATCGATGGGCGTATTGGAAACAACCACACCCTTGCCATTCGTGTGGACAAGCTGACGCTGAATCACAAACCGCCACAGCAAAAATCCCGCACCGAGTAACATGGCAACCGGCAGGATATTATAGCCCATCACCAGTAAATAAATAAAAACCCCAACTAAAATACCGAGGCCAATATCTCTCATCATCCTGCTCCCCCTTTCTCAGCCGGGTTTGCCTCGCTGGGCAAGAAAGTCTCAGCCCCATGCCGATCCAGGACACTTACCAATTGATGTTTTCCCTGAGTCAGCGTTAGGTAAATCCCATCGCTATCCATACTCAAACCGACATCCACCCCGGCTTTTTGGCCGATTTCCTGAACACGCGCCTGCATCTCGGTGTAGTTTCCACGCGCGATTCCCTCTTGCAAAGCAAACTGCATTTGCTGAAGCACCTGTTCCAAGGTGCTGTTACGCTGATCAAGGAACCGAATCGGAAGCTTGCCCGCTACTTTCGTCAAAGCCTGACTCGTTGTCGCCAGATCCTGAACCCCTGAAGTCACGACATCAAACTCCTGTCGGCCACCCACATCCACGACCTGCACGGAAACCACGCCCGGAATTGCTTGGCTTTGCCGAATCAGATTGGCATCGACCCATTTTTTATTATAAATGAGGCGTCCGCTCAACAATAAGCCAAAGACTAGAAGTCCAACCAGGCTGATGACTTTTATCCTCTCTTTGGTCATTGTTCTCCTCCATCTCTTTATCTTTATCTTTCTCTTTATCTTGGTTCATTCTCTCTATATTGACATTATAGCATGCAGTATAGCAGAAACCGTACAAGAATCTTTATCCAAAAATACCAGTGAAAATTCTTATGTGAAACTTCTTATACAAAAACAAGAGAGAGCCAAGAGGCTCTCCTTTTGCTAGCACCTAATATGCGTCCCGGCGGTGGCCTATCTTCTCAACAGCTTGCGTGTCTTTACCACGTAATCCACTCCGGAAATAATCGTAAAGATTAAAGCAATGTAGAGAAATGGCTGCCCAATCGGAATATGGATAAGGGAAAACGGCCAATCATGCAGAAGAATAGCTGAAATCGCGATCACCTGGGTAACGGTTTTGATCTTACCGAGCTTACTGGCCGCAATCACGTGCCCATCCGCTGCAGCAATGGCTCTGAGGCCGGTCACCGCAAATTCCCGCCCTAAAATCGTCCAGGCAATCCAGGCCGTAACGTCCCCAAGCTGTACCAACGAAATAAGGGCAGCAGACACGAGGAGTTTATCCGCCAATGGATCCATGAACTTTCCCAAGACCGTAACCTGATGTCTTTTACGAGCGATATAGCCATCTAATCCATCGGTTGTGGATGCCAAAATAAAGATAATGGCTGCCACAATGTCCTGATGGGGAAAAAGCGTCTGGCCTTTGGGAACCTGCAGCAGAAGAAAGGCCATGAAAATAGGTATTAAAAATATGCGCGCCAGTGTTAAACGGTTGGGCAGATTCACAGGACAACCTCTCCTATTAAATCATAGCTATCCGCGTCCCGGATAAGCACTTGAACAAAATCACCAGGATGCATGGGCATCTCTCCAGGCTCGACATAGACCTGGCCGTCAATTTCCGGCGCATCCCCCTCTGAACGACCCAGCCAGCGGCCATCAGGAAGCGCTTCTTCCAGGAGTACGGTGAGGATGCGGCCAAGCCAGCGTTTTTGGCGTCTGGCACTCACGGCTTGCTGAAGCGCCATGGCCCGATCCCTCCGGGCTTCCCGGATGTCCTCTGGCACTTGATCCCGGCGTTTCGCCGCCGGAGTATTCTCCTCTTGAGAGTAAACAAAAACTCCCAGCCGATCCAATTCAACCGTTTCGATAAAATCCAGGAGTTCTTGAAATTCTGCTTCCGTTTCCCCAGGAAAACCTACAATCATGGACGTCCGTATCCGGATATCCGGCATAGCTGCCCTGAGTTTACGAATCAAATGCTGAGCTGCCTCAGCTGTTCCACGGCGGTTCATGTCTTTAAGAATCCGGGGACTCGCATGCTGCAAAGGCAAATCAACATAGCGACAGACTTTGGGCTCTTCAACCATAGTTTGAATCAGTGCATCGCCCATCAGCTCTGGATAACAGTACATTAAGCGAATCCACTCAATCCCTTCCACTTGGGTCAGCTCGCGTATGAGTCTGCTCAAGCGCAGTTCTCCGTACCGATCCAGCCCATAACGGGTGGTATCTTGAGCGATGAGCAAGATCTCTTTAACTCCTTCGCGGGCCATCTGTCGGACTTCTTCAAGGATGGACTCCTCTGGACGGCTGCGAAAATGACCACGCACCTGGGGAATCACGCAGTACGAACAATGGTTGTCACACCCCTCAGCGACTTTGACATAAGCAGAATACTCAGGGGTGGAGCGAATCCGGGGCATGTTTTCATCATAAAGAAAATCAAGGCTCACTTGCCCGACCGTATTGACCTTTTCCTCCTGAGCCTTGGCAACAACCTCCGCAATGTGGGCTACTCCCCCTGTCCCGATCACACCATCCAATTCTGGGACTTCCCGCATCAGTTCCTGCCCATAGCGTTCAGCCATACAGCCTGCAGCAATCAGGGTCTGACAAACCCCTTCTTCTTTCTGGCGTGCCATTTGCAAAAGGGTCTCAATAGATTCCTCTTTCGCCGGGTCGATAAAGGTACAGGTATTGACCACGATAATCTCCGCTTCCTCCGGTTTGTCAGTCAATTCATACCCTTTGGCTAAAATCCCGGCCATAATTTCGCTGTCAACTTGATTTTTGGGACAACCCAATGTCACGATTGATAATTTGGTGGCCAATGTTTCACCTCAAATGATCCGTTTATATTCCTAGTATAAACCAACGATTCCACAAGTGTCAAAATGTTCTTGCCTGAAGTCAAATGAAAGCCCACTGGTAGAAGTGGGCGTCTTGGAAAAGGATCGACGAAGCTTGTTTAGGGAACGAAATCGTGGCAAAATATAGAGAGACGAATTTCGCACTTCATCCCCAAGATAAAATCATTCAAATGAGGTGAATCATGTCAACTGTTTATTTAGACCCCATTGATGTCTGCGGCTGTGGAGATGAAGGGTATCTGACTACCCGCACGGTTCCAGTCGATTTAATCCACGGCGTCGGCCAAGTCCATAAGGTGCCTGTCTACCATTGCCGCTCCTCTCTCTGCCCTGAATATACTTTGCCGTTAGAAGTATCCAGACGGCTGGATGAACTCGCCGAGGATATGGAGGCCAAACAGCTGCTAGAGACCGGCTTTTCTTGGCCTGGTGAGGAAGAGAAAACCCAACCCCAATCTCAAATTCCCCACATCCAAAGCAAAACAGTGGCCAGCAGCAACTCCCTCGTTCAAGCTTTCACCCTGCAGTTTGCCCATCGGGAATACGAGGACGTGCGCGTCATCTTAGTCGTTCCAGGGGTAGCAGTCTTCTTTCAAAGTACCTCAGATGAGGCTGAACATTATCTGCTTCGTTTTGAACCTGAAGCCCGCCAACAGGGCTTTTGGTTCTCCTTGTTCAAGTTCTATCGCGATGATTCTTCACTTAACTTAATCAGCGTCTTAGAAGACGGTTCGGGAGAATATATGAAGGAATTAGGCGTATTAGTCCTCGAAGAAGTGGACGATTCCCTCATTGATGAATTTGGGGAAATTCTCTTATAATCACCATCGCCTAGTGTTCCCTCAGTGGCTAAGTTCATCCCTTTACGTGGCTCTGGCCTTTTTAAGCCGAGAGCCTTTTTTCGTCTGCGCATTCTTTGCCGCTTCACGCGGCTTAGCCTTTGCTGATCCGCCCGGCTTAGCCCTTGTTGCACTAGTCTTCCCCATCTGACTCCCTAGCGTTAATGGGTGTCCTAGCTGACCCTTTCCGGTCTGTTTCCCCGTTTCAGAGGGGGTTCTCTTCGGCTTAATTAGACATTTAGAGCCAAAACCGATTAGGTCTTCCCGATGAGCTAAATGCAGGGCTTCCCGCACCAGATCATCGTTGGCGGGGTTCCGGTACTGGATCAGAGCACGCTGCATCGCTTTTTCTTTTTGGGTTCTGGGTACATAGACCTTTTCCGAGGTACGAGGATCCAGTCCCGTATAGTACATGCAGGTCGACAAAGTTCCCGGAGTAGGGATAAAATCCTGCACCTGTTCCGGATTGACTCCCATATCGCGCACATATTCAGCCAACTCCACCGCTTCTCTTAAAGTGCTTCCCGGATGGGACGACATGAGATAGGGAACCAGATATTGTTTTTTGCTCAGCCGTCGGTTCGTCTGTATATAGCGATTAACAAAGGTTTCATAAACTTTACGCCCAGGTTTTCCCATGCGTTTTAATACCGCATCACTCACATGCTCAGGCGCAACCTTGAGCTGCCCGCTCACATGGTAGGCACAAAGTTCCGTTAAAAAATCGCTCTGTTTGTCAGCCAGCACGACGTCATAACGGATACCGGAACGGATAAATACCTTCTTCACCCGAGGCAGCTTCCGTAGCTGTCTAAGAAGATCCAAATACTCCGAATGATCGGCATCCAATTCCCCGCACGGTTCGGGAAAGAGGCACTGACGGTGAGCGCAGGCTCCCCGTTTCCACTGGGCTGGACAGGCAGCCCGCCGGAAATTCGCCGTTGGCCCACCCACATCATGAATGTATCCTTTAAAATGAGGATTGTAGGTTAATTTCTCTGCCTCATGGACGATGGATTCCGCGCTACGGGATTGCACAATCCGGCCTTGATGAAAGGCAATGGCGCAGAAGGAACAGGAACCATAGCAGCCTCTGGCGCTGACCAGGCTGAATTCCACCTCTTGTAGTGCTGGAATACCGCCCGCTGCCTCATACATCGGATGGTAGGTTCGGGTATAAGGGAGAGCATAGACGCTGTCCATCTCCTCTTGAGTCAAGGGATAGGTCGGAGGATTCTGGAGCACCCCTTTCCGATCCTGAACATAACGTTCCAACATCCCCTTCCCTCGATACGGATCCTGTTCTTGGTATTGGCACATACAGGATTCAGTATAGCGAAGTTTCGAAATACTAATGTCTTCAAAGGCAGGCAGCTCGGTGAATCCCTGTGGTGTTTCGCCTTGCCAAGGGATCATAGTTCCTCGGACATTCGTAATCTTCGAGATCGCCTTCCCCGCTGCCAGGGCTTTGGCAACGTCTAAGATCGCGCGTTCCCCCATGCCGAAAATGAGCATATCCGCCTGGCTATCAAGGAGAATCGAGCGCCTCAGTTTGTTACTCCAATAATCATAATGGGCAAACCGGCGCAGAGAGGCCTCGATCCCGCCTAGGATCACTGGAACTCCTGGCAGAGCTTCTCTCACTTTATTTGAATAGACGATCGTAGCCCGATCTGGCCTTAGACCCGTTTGCCCTCCCGGCGAATAAGCATCTTGGGAACGCCGCTTCTTAGCTGCCGTATAATGATTCACTAGAGAATCCAAATTTCCGCCGGAAATAAGACAAGCCAAACGGGGGCGACCCAGACGCCGAAAGGACTCCGTATCTTTCCAATCCGGCTGGGCCATGATCCCGACCCGATAGCCTGCCTCTTCCAGAAGCCGGGCAATAATCGCTATGCCAAAACTCGGATGATCGACATAGGCATCCCCGGAAACCATTAAGAAATCCAGCTCATCCCAACCCCGTTCCTCCATCTCTTCACGACTCACAGGGAGAAAGCGGCTGGCAGGCTGACCTTTTGTAACCACCGTGTGCTTCATCAAGCAAGTGCCCTCCACTAAACGCCCATTGCAGGGATATAGATTAACGATAATTGATAAACTGCAGTTCGATCCCAAAGTCCTCTTTGCGTAGCAGCCCGATCACAGCTTGCAGATCATCTTTATTCTTGCCCGTCACCCGGACTTGATCTCCTTGAATCGCACTCGTCACTTTAATCTTACTGTCTTTAATCACCTTATTGATTTGTTTGGCCTTGTCCTGAGCAATCCCTTGCATCAACTTTACCTCTTGGCGCACGGTATCCCCTGCGGCAGGCGTAACTTTTCCATATTCCAGAGCTTTGAGGGAAACTTGGCGCTTCACCAGCTTACTTTCCAATATATCCACGACATTTTGGAGTTTAAATTCATCATCAGAAATGAGCATCAGTTTCTCTTCATCTAAAGAAATTGAGGATTTGCTGTTTTTAAAGTCAAAACGCTGCTCGATTTCTTTTTGAGCTTGGTGAACCGCATTCGTCACTTCCTGCATGTCAATCTGGGACACAATATCAAACGAAACATCTTTTGCCAAGAAACGTCTCTCCTTATCTTATGTTAGATTTTTTATCGAAACCAATGTGACTACACGTCACTATTAAGGGATAAGCCCAGGTTACAGGGTCTTCAAGCTTTCCTTGTCTAAGACAATGTTGTTTTTCACCTGGCCCGAGGCTCCCAAACTGGGATAGGGCTTGCCATTCAGGGTGATCGAAACTCCCCCTGCATTCCCCACAACGAGAAACTCGATCTTCTGATGTGCCGTAATCTCCTTGGTCGTTCCGGCTAAAAAATTCTGCTCCAGAGGTGCCTGCCCGTCGACTCGTAAACTCACCCAACACTTCTCTGTAAACACTAGTTTGGCCGTTAACACATCGCTGGTGACCGTACTCGCACCATTGTCTGCAGCGGAAGAGGCTCCCGTGGCTGGATCTGGAGTGGAAGGTGTCGCAGTATTGGCTTGCTGGGGTTCTTTGGGGGCTTCCGGCATCGGCGGAGGCGAATATTCCGAGCGGACAGTTTCACCTGGTTTCTGGGTGAAATGCGAAATCCCGATGACCAAAGCGATGGCTAGTGCTGACATCAGCAAGGCTATCGCAGGCCTCAGCCAGAAAGGCCGCGTTTTTAGCGGGGTTAACGGAGCTTGCAGAACCGACTCATCCATAGAGCCTGGGTTCGCTTTATAAAGCCCTACAACCACCTCAGAATTGAGCCCCAATTGCTTGGCATAAGTACGCAAAAATCCTTTGGCATAGGCAGTCCCTGGCAAAACCACGTAATCTTCTTCTTCCAGGGCTTGCAGATAGCGCGTTCGAATCTTCGTAACTTCTTCTGCATCCATCAATGTCCAGCCCTTTTCTTCACGGGCGGCTCGAAGAATTTGCCCTTCTCCTGCCATAACGCATCCTCCTTTGCCCCATCCTAAGCAAACCTAACTGAGATCAAATGACGAAAAACTCGTTGGCACCTCTTCGATTCGGATCACATCATCCGTTCGATGCCGAATTTCGATGATGCAATCAAAAGTAACACTTAACCAACCGTCGCGCAAAAAAACATCCGGATGTTCAATAATTTTCGGGGTTGGCATCTCCATCACTTTCTCCAGTAAAGCCCAATGCTCAGCATTCCCTCGGGATGTACTCGTAATCCCATCAATGAGGAAAATACTTTCCTGGGATTCATCCAGCAACAACTCTGTCCTTAAGGACTGCCGGATAATGGTGGATGACAGGAGGATCCACTTTTTATTCGCATAAACGCAGGCCGCGATGGCAGCTTCTGTTTTGCCTACGCGCGGCATGCCGCGAATTCCCACAATCTGATGCCCACCTTCAACTAAAGTATCCCCCAAAAAATCAACCAGCACACCCAATTCCTCGCGGATAAACTGATAGGTTTTCGGGTTTTCACCCGCAAGATGCAAACGTTTGCCATGCCGTAACGCAATGCGATCCAGCAATACCGGAGGGCGCAGCGCCGTAACCTGAATTGCTTCCACTTCCTCCATGGCTAACTGTAAAGCACGCACTTTTCCATCTGAAGGAGCCTTGAGCAAAAACCCCCGTCTCGTCTCACCAATACTGGCAACCGTAAGGATGTTGATTTCCAGCATGCCGATAAGGGTTGTCACCGCCCCCAGCAATCCTGGTTTATTCTGTTGTATCTCGTATTCCAAATAGAGAAGGCTAGCGTTCTGCTGAACCGAAGTGTTTGTCAAGGTATTCCCCTAACTTCCTAGCGACTGATTCAGGATAGGCGTAATTGAGACAGGCGGCATAACCCGAATGGGGCTCATTGGGATAGGCATACAGCGGATCATAGTAATCCACAAGCAGTTGCCGTGTGAATTCGTCCTCGTCTTCATCGAGCAGCCGGTTAAGCTGGTTGACTTTGTCATGCCCCAATGTCTTGACCAAGCGCTGCAGGGCTTGCCGAATCTCGGCAAAGGCTTGCGGTAGCGCGGTGTATTCATCCCGAAGCCTCCTTACCCTATTGGTTATGTCATCATACATCAGAATCTGGGTACCCTCCTGCATCGCCTGGAAAACATTCTGTGGCACTGTCACACGACCGATCCGCTTGCTTTCGCATTCGACTATGATGTACGGCCAGCCATTAAAGTGTCGAAACTCCTCATAAAGCAGACCCTCAAAGGCCTTTTGCGAGGGCGGATTTCCCAGGCCCACATCGCCAAAAACCGAGCCACGATTGTTGGCCAAACCTTCTAAATCTATCGCTGGATACCCTTCTTGACGCAGCCTGCCGAGCATTTCCGTCTTTCCCACGCCTGTATTACCTCGGAGCACCACCACCTGGAAGGGAAACCCGCCTTGGAAAAAATTGACCACTTGCTTGCGATAAGCCTTGTAGCCGCCTAAAAGGC
This sequence comes from Desulfosporosinus sp., assembly GCA_020692355.1. Lineage (GTDB taxonomy): Bacteria > Bacillota > Desulfitobacteriia > Desulfitobacteriales > Desulfitobacteriaceae > JAJZPA01. The sequence continues at coordinate 4,158 of JAIMKP010000052.1, read as the reverse complement.
GGTAAACGGGTATTCCCATCAAGTCAAGCACCTGGGTCAGTACAAGGCTTCGCATTCCACCCCGCCAACAAAACATAACTAGCGGGCCGTGTTCCCCCAGTTCCTGGGCCGCTTTAACCAGTGCGGGCAGTTTAGGGCTCACAAGGCTCAAGCCCAATTCCCTGGCCCGGGCTCGAGACACTTGCGTGTAAATGGTCCCTACCTCAGCGCGTTCAGCATTGTCAAGAAGTGGGAGATTAATGGCTCCAGGGATAGTCGCTTCGGCAAACTCTCCTTCAGAGCGTACATCCACCAGTACAGGGTTAGCGAGTTCATGCAAATCTTGAATATTAATCTCCCGAATCATTGATTATTACCTCTTAACTAGCATATATTCTGCAAGATCCTTGAAAATCCTGCTTAAATCTTCTCTTTAAGCTAAACATCTTTCCCAGGCCCGAATTTCTGTTCCAGCTGTCCTCGCGTCATCAGCACTTCCCTTGGCTTAGAGCCTTCGTACCCACCGACAACCCCTTTTTCCTCCAAAAGATCCATCAAGCGGGCTGCCCGGGTGTAGCCAATCCGCAAGCGTCGCTGCAAGAGGGACACCGAGGCATTTCCGGATTCCGCAAAGAGCTGGGCTGCCTGATAAAACAGCTCATCCCCGGTCTCCTCCCCTTTGTTCGAACCCAGCTCAACCTGGGGAATCTCTTGATATTCGGGTTTGGCTTGGTTTTGCAGAAACTTAACTACGTTTTCCACTTCTTTGTCTGCCAAAAAGCATCCTTGCACCCGCATTGGCTTGCTCGCCCCCATGGGATAGAAGAGCATGTCCCCGCGTCCAAGTAGCTTCTCCGCCCCGTTCATGTCAATGATTGTCCGCGAATCAGTCTGCGAAGACACTGCAAAGGCAACCCGGGAGGGAATATTAGCCTTAATGAGACCCGTGATGACATCGACGGATGGGCGCTGAGTAGCAACAATAAGGTGAATCCCTGCAGCCCGCGCCATCTGCGCCAAACGGCAGATCGCATCTTCGACATCGCCGGGAGCCACCATCATCAAATCCGATAATTCATCGATGATCACCACAACATAAGGCAGCGGTGGATGTTCGCTATGCTTGTCCTGTCCGCGCAAATAGTTGTAGCGGATAATATCGCGAACCCCATTAGCCGCGAAAAGTTCATAGCGAGTCTCCATTTCCGTGACGATCCATTTTAAGGCCCCTGCAGCTTTGCGCGGATCGGTCACAACAGGTGCGATCAAGTGGGGAATTCCGTTGTAGTTCGCGAGTTCCACCATTTTCGGATCCACCAGTAGAAATTTTGCTTCATCCGGGCGTGCCTTGAACAAGATGCTGTTGATAATCGTATTAATACAGACGGACTTTCCGGAACCAGTCGCCCCCGCGATCAAAAGGTGTGGCATCTTGGTTAAATCCGCTATAACAGGAGCACCCGTTATATCTTTACCCAAAACGAGGGTCAACTTACTCGATGCCTCCTGAAAATCTGGGGCTTCCAACACTTCTCGGAAATGCACGGTGGCAATTTCCTTATTGGGAACTTCGATGCCCACGACGGACTTTCCGGGAACAGGTGCTTCAATACGTACATCAGAAGCTGCAAGGCCTAAGGCAATGTCGTCAGCCAAATTGGTAATTCTGCTCACCTTGACTCCCGGAGCCGGCTGCGCTTCGTAACGGGTAATGGCCGGACCCTGTGTAACCTGGGTGACTTTAATCTTGACTCCAAAGCTCTCAAGCGTGTCTTCCAAAGTTTTTACATTATCAGCTAGGTCTTTATTCAAACGTGAATTTTTCAACTTAATAGGCTTATGTAAGAGATTCACGGAGGGAAGGTTGTAGCCGCCGCCGTCTCTCTCTGCTTGGCGGGAAATCGGCGTACCTGTTACCCGTCCCGGAGGAGTAATTCCTTTAGCAACTCCGAACGCTGGGCGCGCTTCCTCGTTGGGCGGTTCTGTCAAATGTTCAAACCCCAATTGCTGATAACGCCCTTCATTGGACTGAATTTCCTGAACATCAACCCAGGCTTCCGTACCAGTTTGAATCACTAAAGGCCTATCCTCAAGCATCGGATCAATGACATCCTGAACCTCACGTTCTTGAGGAGGCCGTTTTCCTTTTGGCTTCAGGATCTTGACCTTGTTTGGAGAAGCATTATCTTCTGCATCTTCCTTCGAAGCCGGATGGCGATTTTTAAGCACGGTGACAAAATCAGAGGCTTGCTCCTTAATGCGATTCCCCCCCGCTGTCAAGACTTCCTTAAAGCTAAAGAATCCTGCAACCAGAGACTGATTCACAACGAGCAATGAACCCAGAACCGCACCTATCGCCAAAACAACATAACTCCCTGTGAGACCGACAGATGTCTTTAAGCCCAAAGCCACACTGGCACCAAGCATACCTCCCCCGTGGCCCAAACGCCCTTCTTTGAGAATCTCGGCGTTGGCCCAATAACTGAAACCGGGAAGCTGTAAATGCAGAAACCCTTCAAAAACCATGAAAAGTAGAATGGCTCCTCCCGTCCGCCAACTCCAACGGCTGTGGCGTTCATTCATATAAAGAATGCCCCAAGCACCCAGCATCAGAGGAATTAAGGCACTTCCCCCTCCAGCCAACAATGTCAATCCCTGCTTCATCTGTGCTCCGATAACACCATTATGATCAGAGTACAAGACAACAAACCCTAAGCAGCCGAGGCCCACGATCAGAATCCCTATGGCCTCGTTGCGGATGGTCTGTTTTAAGGCGGGCTTTTTGTTACTCCGCTTCTTTTTCTTGGTCATGCCACCAACCCCTGCTCCCTCAGTGGGATAAATATCTTAGTTATTAATAATTCCACAAACATATCCTATTTTCCTTGTTAGAAGCCCTAATTAAAGTAAAAACTCGGCTAGCTTCTAGCCCCCTATTCAATCCACGTCCGAAACGCCCACTTCTAAAAGTGGGCGTTAGCAAAACAAATTCACTGGTGTGGCTTACCGCCTTAGCGGCTGGATTCAGCAGCTACCGAATCGATCATTCGTAGCAAGGATCGATAGGCATCCTTTAAGCCCCCGACCTCATGAATGAGTCCCATATCCACCGCTTCTTGTCCAACGAGTATCGTGCCAATATCTTGCGCTAACTCTCCAGTCTTAAACATAAGCTTCCTCAGCTCAGGCTCTTCGATCTTGGAATGACCACAGACAAACCGAACGACCCGCTCCTGCATTTTCTGCAAATACTCAAACTGCTGATGTCCATTAATCACTAGACCGGTATACCGAATCGGGTGCACTGTCATGGTCGCCGTTGGCGCAATAAAACTCTTGGCACAACTCACAGCAATGGGAATTCCGATGCTGTGACCGCCTCCCAGAACCAAGGAAACGGACGGTTTGCTAAGGCTCGAAAGCAGCTCTGAGATAGCCAGCCCCGCTTCCACATCCCCACCGGCCGTATTTAAGATGACCATGATCCCTTCGATCTTCGGGTTTTGTTCCACGGCAAAGAGTTGCGGAATCACATGCTCGTATTTCGTAGCTTTCGTCTGGGGCTGAACGGCTTGGTGCCCCTCAATCTGCCCTACGATGGTCAGACAATACACATTACTCAATGGCTCTGGGGTCCGAAGTTCCCCAAGCTCGCGCAAATTCTCTACTACTGGGCTTTTATGCTCATCCTCCGTCGGGCTTTTGGGCACGCTAACTCCCTCCAATGCTTCACATTGGTTTTAGTATGGGATTTAGCCGGAAAAATATAAGCTTCTGCCAACATATACTTACCCGGCTTGGGATTTCCGAATAGCCTGTTACCCTGGCGCAGAAGTCACATGAATAGTGTTCAGCTCTCTAAAGCCCCAATGCAGGGGGAGTTGGCCTATCAGCCAATCTCCAAGTTTAACCGCGGTCAACGCCAGGATCATCCCGCCGATGACATCAACTACCCAGTGAATTTCCAAGTATAAAGTTGAATAGATGATGGACAAGCCAAAAATTGCCCGGACCCAGTGAAATAGGCAATCCTTCTCTTGCCAGGCAATTAAAAGCATCGCAAAAGCTACCGAGGTTCAGCCCTCGTGCCCTATCCAGAAAACCGAGCCTCGACGGGACCTCCATTATATCACTCTCTTTTTTAAGGTTTTCTTAATGCACACTCTTAGGATTATACTG
>JAIMKP010000051.1 GCA_020692355.1 Desulfosporosinus sp. | reverse complement strand
AGGAGCGACAGGACCGACAGGGGCTGACGGGGCTACAGGGGCAACGGGTGCAACAGGTCCCACGGGTGCAACGGGGCCAACGGGTGCAACAGGTCCTACGGGAGCAGTATCCTCCGCGTTTGGCTATATTTATAATACAGGAGCCCAAACGGTTGCTATAGGAAGCGATGTGACTTTTGACAGTAACGGGCCTTTGTTGGGAATTTCACACACTGCAGGAAACTCCATCGTAACAATAACTAATGCAGGCACGTATTTAGTGACGTTTGAAGCGGCTGCATCACAAGCTAACCAGTTTGCTTTAACACTGGGCGGGTCCGTGGTTACGGGAGCGGTATATGGAGTGAGCGGTGCGACCGGAGTCTATCCCAATGTGGGTCAGGCCATCATTACAACTACAGATGGAGCGACTGCGACCATTAGAAACACCGATTCCTTTGGCGGAACGGTCAGTCTTCCCACTGGAGCCGGTGGTACTGGAATTACCACGAATGCATCCATTGTGATTCACAGACTGCAATAAGCGATAATTGATGCTCAAAACCTGAATGGGATAACAGACTTGATAACAGTCCTTCGGCAGCGCCAGTTCTGGCAAAACCGGAGGACTTGTTTTATCCAAGCGTTTAAGACTCCCACTTCTATAAGTGGGAGTGGGAATTCTGTTCTCTGCTTCGGTGACGATAGTCTCCAGTGGAGAGTATCGCCGAGCCGCCTTTCCCAATAGAAACACTTAGCGGCGACGGAGGTAGACTCCATCCTTCAGCGCGATAGCGTTCGTTAAAGGCTAAGCGCTTTCGGCGAAAGTGTCCACTGGACACTTTCGTCACCGAAGTCTCGATGTTCAGCTTTAGCTGAATGAGTTCACTTTTTGGTTAGTTTACTTCCGCATATATTGATCCCTGAATAGTATGTAATAAACATCATTTAGAAAGGTGATCGACAAGTGGAAAACGCAGAAGTCACTATCAGCTTGTGTATGATTGTCCGCAATGAAGAAGAAACGATTGCTCGCTGCCTGAATTCTGTTAAGGATATTCCTGATGAAATTGTCATTGTTGATACCGGTTCTACGGATCGGACTAAAGAAATAGTTCAACAGTATATTGATAAGGTTTATGACTTTGAATGGATTGATGATTTCGCTGCAGCGCGGAATTTTGCCTTTAGTAAAGCGACTCAGGACTATATCCTTTGGCTGGATGCGGATGATCTTCTGTCAGAGTCTGATCGCGAACAGCTTTTGGAGCTGAAGAAAAACCTTGATCCCTTGATGGATGCAGTAAATATGCCTTATTTACTAGCTTTTGATGAATACGGTAACGTAACCTTCAGTTTACGCAGGAACCGGCTAGTGAAACGGAGTAAAAACTTTCGCTGGATCGGGGCGGTTCATGAATACTTGGAAGTTTACGGACATGTGCTGAATACAGATATTTGTGTAACACATAAAGGATCACGAGAGAATGATTATGGTAGGAATTTACGCATATTTGAAGCCCGTTTGGCCAAAGGAGACGTGTTTTCGCCCCGCGACTTGTATTACTATGCCAACGAACTTTATGACCATAAATTATTCAATCGTGCTGTTGAGTTTTATCAAAAATTCCTGGCGACAGACCAGGGATGGGTGGAGGACAAAATTGCAGCCTGCGGGAAACTGGCCGATAGCTTTCAACATTTGCATGAGAAGGATAAAGAACTCCAGTATATGTTTAAGTCCTTCGAGTACGACGTGCCACGGGCTGAATTCTGTTGTCGCATCGCCCATCATTTTCTGCAAGCGGGAAATCATGCCCAGGCCGCTTTTTGGTATAAACTTGCCACTCAGCTGGAAAAACCAGTAGACAGCTGGGGGCCGATGATTGAGGCTTGTTGGACATGGTTACCGCACATTCAGTTGTGTGTTTGCTATGACCGTTTAGGCCAATACGAACTGGCGTATGAGCATAACGAAATGGCCAGAACTTATAGGCCTGACGATCCTCAGGTGCTTCATAATAAGAAATATCTAGAGGGCATATTGGGATTAGGGCATGATTAGCTTTCCAGTCGCAATTTGCACAAGGATTTTTTCGAATTGTTCAGCTGTCCGCTCCCAGGTCCAGGTGCTTGCCAGCCTAAATCCTGCGTCAGCGACACGCTTCCGGTCAGCATCATTTAGTAACAGATGCCTGATCGCAGTGGTTAGTTGTTCGATATCACTTGGAGGTACTACTAGACAGTTTTCACCATGGCGAGCGTAGTCACGGTTACCGCCACAATCCGTAGTCACGACTGCTGTACCACAAGCCATAGCTTCCAATGGCGGTAGCCCGAAGGCTTCGAAGTAGGAGGTGAAAACAAAAACATCCGCTTCGGCGTAGAGCAGTCCCATTTCGATATCGTTCGCCGGCTTTTTTTGTTCGCTTGTTATGGGTGCATCCAGAGGATCAGGTTCAGGGTGAACGACTTGAATATTGAAATCGGGAACCTTGCCCTTTAGTCTGGACATGGCTTCCCAAAAATCTTGAGAACCTTTGAAGGAATAACCGTACTTCGGTGATCGGGAGATATAGAAGATCGTCTTCCGTCCTGAGGTGCTAGATGGCTTGGGATAGGGATGAAATACGGCGGGATCGATCCCACCGCAGATAACGCTAACGTCACGGCCAGTTTCTTGTTGAATTAGTAATCTCTGCCATTGTGAGATACAAATAATAGGAGCATCAATTAGGTAAGTCTGCCGGGCAGTATCATCTTTAATCCAGAGCGGTTCGTAACCGAGACTCAAACGGACCACTTTGCCTTTCTGGGCTTCCCAAGCAGGCATTACAGTTTGATAGAAGTTAGGGATTATAAAATCTCCTGCTGGAATGGCGTTGGCGGTCAGTTCTTTGACCCTTGTAACCGTGGCTCTTAGTGGCCATACTATAGAACCTTCTTCGGGAATGACAATTTCCACATCGTGACCTCTCCGAACAAGCCCGTTTGCAAGTTCGCAAATAAACCGAGCCCCACCACCCAATCCGAGTGCTTGGTTGGGAAACACGAGCTTCATTCTGTAAACCTCCCCAAAATGTTTCTCACTGTTTTTTGCTAAATGGCTTACTATAGACTATGCAGACCGACACGTCAGTGGACACCAAGAACACTGACACTAAGAACCCTCTAAAGAAGGAAATTCCTTGTATCCGTCGCGCCGGGGTTTAACAGGGTTGCCATAAAAGAACACTCCTATCTTAAATTTACGTAAAAAAAGTCCCCAGTCTGTTAAGACTGGGGACTTTACCATAATCCCAAGTGGCACCTCCTTCCAAATACGACGTTTGGGGAGTTTTGTTTTCACCGGCAGGTCTCCTGGCTTAGGTTCATAGCATTTTGTCCCTTCCCGACGTGGCCGACGGTGGTCATGACAAATGTCAACAATTTTTACAGTTCATCATAATTAAGTCCCACATTGCGCCGGGCTTTAGAGACATATTCTGCGGCCACGCCCCGCACTTTTTCGGCCCCTCCTTTAAGTACTTCAATGACATAGGCTTTGTCGGCTGCTAGTTGTTCCCGCTTCTGGCGGTAGGGGGCAAAGAATTCCCAGATGATCCCGAAAAGCTCTTTTTTTACATCTCCATAGCGTAATCCGGGAGCCTCAAACCGTTCCTTCAGGGCAACTTTTTCTTGTTTGTCCAGGAACAAGGTGTAGATTTCGAACAAAGGATTTCCTTCGGTGGGTTTTGGTTCCTCTACTGGAGTGGAATCCGTTTTTATGGACATGACCCGCTGGCGCAACGTTTTCTCATCGGCAAAGATTTCGAGGGTGTTGCCGTAGGATTTAGACATCTTTTGTCCGTCGATGCCGGGGATGGTGGCGATCTCCTCTTCAATGTCCGCTTCAGGAATGACAAATGTTTCTCCATACATACTGTTAAAACGGATGGCAATGTCGCGGGCCACTTCAACATGCTGCTTCTGGTCTTTGCCGACCGGTACTCTATTCGAACCGCAAATAAGAATATCGGCAGCCATTAAGACCGGGTAGGCGAAGAGCCCATGTGAAGGGGCTATTCCTTTGGCGATTTTATCTTTATAAGCGTGACAGCGTTCGAGAAGCCCCATGCCGGTCGCATTGGAGAGGAGCCAAGTGAGTTCTTGCACTTCGGGAAGGTCAGACTGGACCCAGAAGTAGGATTTTTGGGGATCGAGCCCTAAAGCAAGAAAATCCATCGCCGCTTCCAGAGTTTTTTCCCGCAGGAGGTGAGCGTCGTTCACGGTCGTTAGAGCGTGGTAATTAACGATAAAGGCAAAAAGTTCGCTGTTTGCTTGGTAATCAATCATGCGCTTCATCATGGCAAAGTAATTGCCTAGATGAAGGTTGCCAGATGGTTGGATGCCGGATAAAACCCGCAAAGAAAAGCCCTCCTTACATTTGCCAGCTGTCTGTTCCATCGTGTTTCCCATCAGATATATTTTCTATTGTATGTCCTAGGGAGGCTTCAGTCAAATGTTGAAAGGCAATTATTGAGGAGGGCAGGTCTGGGCTATTCCTGGAGAAATTCCTGCACATAGATGTTATACGGGCTGCCATTGGTAACGCCCACTCCAATGTGCGTAAATTTTGGGTCGAGAATGTTGGCTCGGTGTCCGGGGCTTTGCATCCAGGCCGCCATGGCGGCAGAAGCCGATTTGTTTCCGGCGAGGTTTTCCCCGGCCCACTGAATCTTGAGGCCTGCCATTTGCATCATGGCCCAGGGGCTGCCGTAGGTGGGGGAGGTGTGATCGAAGTAGTGATTCTGCTGCATGTCCAGAGCCTTGGTTTCGGCAACGCCCACGAGGCGGAGATCCACCCGTAACGGTTTGAGCCCGGCGCTTTGCCGTTCCTGATTGACCATGTCTGCGATCGCTTGTTCATCGGGCGTCAAGGCTAAAGCAGGCTGAATCGTAACCGTTTGGGTTAAAGGGGCAGAAGACGGAGAAGTATTAATAGGAACATTTGATGTTGGAGCTGTAGTGGAAATTTGCGGACGATTTAGCACATACTTTAAAGAAACGACGCTTCCGCCTCCCCTTGTATAAACTTGGCTCACATGAATGCTTGAGTTTCCCGATGTTGAGGGGATTGAGGTCGTTCCTGTTGAAGAAGGCGCAGTGGGCTTACTAATGTTGTAATAGGGTTGCGTGGCTGTACTTTGATTCTGCGAACCTGTGCGCAGGCTAATCACGGAGCCCGTGTTTGGAACGGGGGCTCCAATATGGATGGCCGCTTGGGCCGGTAAAACGGTTAAGAGGCTTAAAGCCAAGGTTTGAGCGGCAATTAATAGAGTTCGCGTCTCCTTACGCATAATTACCTCCTCTTTAAACAATCTTAATTCGCCAGTGCTGCACCTTGAAGCTTGTCCAGAAAACAACTTGAGTATAACACTCGGGATGTTACATGAAAACCGGTAGTATCTACCAAAATTACTGTCCTAATAAGAAAAGGCTTATCATGAATGAAACTGAGAAAGTTTTTTAAGACTTCTCCTGCTCGGATGATTTGGCCTGGCTATGGGTACGCTGGTCGCTCTCTTTGAAATGAAGGAGATGCCTCAGCCGGGAGCGGGCAGTCCAGTTAAGCCTAAATCAGACTCCTGAAGGGCATGTTTTCTGTTGGAGGGTTGACTCAAAAGCTGGTTCTTTTGAGCGGCTCTTTTTGTTTTGCACCCGAAGGCAGGGAGCGGAATTGGAAGACATTTTCCTTCCTGATGGAAAAGCGCTATAATACAAAGGAATGTTTTCCCGCAAAAGAGGTGCAAGGAATGTCTGCGACAGTTGCCATTAAATATTGTCCAGCATACGGGGCTGATGTCGAGAATACCCTGCGTTCAGGGATTGATGAGATCGGCGGAATAGCCAAGTTTGTTAAGCCCGGCCAAAGGGTTTTGCTTAAAGTGAACCTGCTTATGAAAAAGCGCCCGGAAGAGGCAGTCACTACCCACCCCAGTGTGGTGGAAGCGGCTGTCCACTTGGTACAGGAAGCGGGGGGAATTCCTGTGATTGGAGATTCTCCCGGCGGGCCTTACACCATGGGGGCTCTCCAGGCGATCTACACTCGCTCGGGGTTGAGGGAGGTGGCCGAGCGGACAGGGGCACTTCTCAATGAGGATTTTGGACAGACCGTGGTCTCCCACTCTGAAGGAAAGATCAGCAAGAGTTTGACGATCACCAAGAGTGTGACCGATGCCGATGTGGTCATTACTCTGTCCAAATTGAAAACACATGGGATGATGACGTTCACGGGCGCTGTAAAAATCCTGTTCGGAGTGATTCCGGGTTTACAAAAAGTGGAATATCATTTTAAGATGCCCAACACTAAGAACTTTGCGCATCTTCTGGTGGATATCGCAACCTATGTCAAACCGAGTTTAAGCATCATGGACGGAATTGTCGGAATGGAAGGGGATGGACCGTCGGCGGGAAAACCGCGTGATATCGGGGCGCTTTTGGTTAGTGAGGATCCGTTTGGCCTGGATGTCGTTGCGACGAACCTGATAGGCCTCAAGCCGGAAAAAGTGCCTACGATCATGGCCGCCCGCGAACGGGGTTTAACCAGTCGCATGGAAGAGATCGAGCTTAAAGGGGATGACCGTTCGCTCTGGCAGATTCAGAATTTTGTTGTGCCCAAGACCGTGGGGGTCAATTTCTTGGATATGGCTCCCATGCCGAAGCGAGTACGCCGTTTCTTGGTTGACCGCATTCGACCGCGTCCGCAGTTTAACCATGATTTGTGTAAAGGGTGTAAGGATTGCGTCAACAACTGTCCGCCGCATGCCTTGGTTCTCAATGACAAGATGCGACCGGTGGTGGATTTGGACGTATGCATTCGCTGCTTTTGCTGTCAGGAACTTTGCCCCCAGCAAGCGGTAGATATCGTTCGTCCCTGGGTGGCACGAACCTTTTTCAAGTGAATTCGTTTTGCTAAAGCAAAACATCAAATGAACGCCCACTTATCAAAGTGGGCGTCTGGGACGAGGATGAAGGAGTGAGTGGATGAGCCAGAGTATTTTAGCGATTGATGTGGGATCGGGTACCCAGGATATGCTCTATTTCCTGCCGGAAAAAAACATTGAGAACTGTCCTAAGTTTGTGGTTCCCAGCCGTACTCAGATTGTGGCAAAACAAATCCGAGCAGCGACCCAGAAAAAACAAGGAATCTTTCTCCACGGGCAGATCATGGGTGGGGGTGCCTGTGGCCTCGCTTTAAAAAAACATATTGAGGCAGGCCTTCCAGCCTACGTCTCGCCAACAGCTGCCCTCACGTTTAATGATAATCTGGATCGGGTAGCTCACATGGGTGTTCTGTTTCGGGATCAAGCCCCGGAAGCGAGTGAGTCCATCTGGCTAGGCGATGTGGATCTCCCTCGTTTGGAAGAGGCCTTGGCTGCCTTTGGCTTAAACCCACCGGATCGTTATGCCATTGCTGTGCAAGATCATGGTTTCAGTGAGACGGAAAGCAATCGCACGGTGCGTTTCCGCCTGTGGCAGGCGTTCATTGAGCAAGGCGGGATGCTGCAAAACCTTGTTTTCACCGGGGATGTTCCAGAAGTTTATACCCGGATGCGGGCCGTGCGGGAAATCGCCCCGAAGGCTGTAGTGACCGACACGGGCACGGCAGCACTCCTCGGGATCATGGCAGACCCAATTGTCCGGCCTCGCCTAGAAGAAGGAATCTTGGCCGTGAATATCGGTAATTCGCATACCCTGGCAGCTGCAATCCGGGAAGACCGTGTGTACGGTCTCTTTGAGCAGCATACCAGCGCCTTGGATGTCGGTACGTTAGCCACCCTTATCCAGCGGTTCCAGAAGGCCGAGCTGACTCATGCTGAAATCTACGAAAAAGGCGGTCACGGTGCGGTCTTGCATCCGGATATGCACCCGGGTTGGAAGTTTGTTGCGGTCACAGGGCCCCGAAGAGCAATGGCTAAGCCGCTGGGCTGGTACGAAGCGGCACCCTATGGAGATATGATGTTAACCGGGTGTTTTGGGCTGCTAGCCGGGTTAGGCAAACTTTAATCGGACTTCGATTTCCGTGTCCAGCGCTCGCTATCCCGTTCGCGATATTTTGCCAGCATGCGGGCGAAGGCATCTTCCAAATCGATGTTTAAAGAGTTGGCCATAGCGACAATGATAAAGAGGATGTCTGCCATTTCCAGGGCTAGATTGCCTTCGGGTTCACTCGGCTTTTTCGGCTTTTCGCCGAACTGATGATTCACTTCCCGTGCCAGTTCCCCGACTTCTTCGATGAGACGAAGCATCATTGAGGAAGGTTGCCAATACCCTTCTTCAAACTGGGAAATCCAATCATCAACCTCTTGTTGCCAGTCTTTAATGTCCATAATGAAAGCCTCCATGAATGTGTTATCCAGCATCATTATCTCAAACGTTACGCCCCAGGTCAAAAGCGAGGGGGCGGATGTTCGTTAATTTCCAAAGAAAATCTGCGAACAGGCAAGGGATTTTGATTTTGACGTAGAATCGACTATAGAGCACCATTTATTCCAGGTCGAAGGAGGGAAGGCCGTGGCCCAACTATTATCTCAATTCCGCTATTTTGATTGGCGCAGTGTGATTGACATTGTCGCGGTTGCGGCTGTCCTCTATCAGTTCCTTATGCTGATTAAAGGAACACGCGCGGTTCAGTTGATCAAAGGACTTGTTGTCTTGATTATTGTGTCTTACCTTTCAGAACGGTTGCGGCTAACTACGATTAGCTGGCTTTTGAGTCGAGTTTGGCAAATGCTGTTCGTGGCGCTTCCGATCGTTTTTCAGCCTGAATTACGGCGGGCCTTAGAACAGTTGGGGAGGGGGAAATTCTTCACCCGCCATCCCTCAACCCTGGGTAACGAAGTTCTCGATAAGGTGATCGAAGAGATGGTGCGCTGCACCCAGGTCCTCTCGAAGAACCGGATTGGGGCGCTCGTCGTGATTGAAAGAGAAACCGGCGTCCAGGATTTCGTCGAAACCGGGATTAAGATTGATGGAGTCGTTTCCTCTGAATTTCTGGTCAATATCTTCATTCCCAATACCCCCTTGCATGATGGGGCGGTGATCATCCGGGGTGATCGGGTAGCCGCTGCGGGTTGCTTCTTGCCCCTGTCGGAAAATCCAGATATTCAAAAAGAGCTAGGGACACGCCATCGAGCGGCATTAGGGCTCTCAGAAGTATCGGATGCGATCATTGTTGTGGTTTCCGAGGAAACGGGCGCGATTTCCGTCGCCATCGAGGGAGGCCTCACCCGTTTTCTGGATGAAAAGTCGCTTAAAGATCTATTGGAACGGGAACTGAGGTTTGAAAAGATCGTTTCTACCCTTTCATTTTGGAGAGGTGCAAAATAATGCGGGAAATGCTTAAACGAAATTTAGGGTACAAGACCATCTCGCTCGTTTTGGCTCTGCTCTTTTGGCTCTGGGTCACGAATCAGGGTTCGTCTCAAGGGCTATATGGGGATCAGAACTTGACTGTTCCTCTCGTCTTGCGTAACCAGCCTTCAAATATTATTGTTATGACAAAGCTTCCCGCAATCCATGTTCGTCTGCAGGGCAACAACCCGAATGTGAATGTGAAGGATTTGTTTGCCTATGTTGATCTGTCCGGGAGCACCCCAGGTGAGCATAGTTATGTGATTAAGATGGATCCTCAGCCCCAAATCAAGATCTTGGATTTACAACCGCAGAACTTGACCTTGCAACTGGATTCGGTTCAGGAGAAAACCCTTCCGGTTCATGTGAATCTTTCGGGCACTCCAGCGGATGGATTCCAGGCTGCAGACCCGATCGTGCGTCCTCAAGTAGTCAATGTCCGAGGGCCGGGGAGTATCCTCAGCGTTCTGGATAAAGCGATCGTCGAAGTCAGCCTTACGGGAGCAAATGCCACGATTCAGAATCCTCTCCCCGTCCTCTTTAGAGATAAAAATGGGCATCCGGTTTATGGTCCTGACCCCAGCGTCAATGTACTGACGGCATCTCCGAATACGGTCGATGTGATTGTAACCATACAGTCCAAAGGATTGGCGAGCAAGGATATCCCCATAAAGGTCACGACGAAAGGGACTCCAGCCAAGGGGATGGTTCTTAAATCCATCACCCCGTCGCCCCCCAGCGTCATCGTTTACGGGACACCTGCTGCCTTGAAAGGGTTTGATGCCCTCAACTTGGGACCGGTTGATATTTCGAATCTAAGCGTGGATAAGGTTTTCCCGATCGCCTCAGACAAGGTGAGCTTGCCGACAGGCGTCTCCTTTGGCATGTCGATGACGTTCAACCTTGTGGCGCAGATTGGCCAGGGACCGATTGAAAAGACGATTTCCGGGCTTCCTGTGACAGTGAAGAATTTAGCTCTGGGTGTGGATCAAGACCAACCCATTCAGCCTTTAACCGTGACGATCAGAGGTTTGCCAGATGCCGTCAATGCGGTGACGCCGGATCAGATTCAGCTTTGGGTGGATGCCAGCGGGCTTGTTCCAGGAAGCTATCCGAATACCAGGGTTTATTACCAGCTGCCACCTGGCATTGAAATGGTGATTCCGCCCGAAGCGACATTGAGCCTTAAAGCACATCAGATCCAGTAAGGAATTGTATTGAAGGAGCATTGTGTGTGGACCTAATATGGACCAATGTACGGATTCATTTAGAGGATGATGAGGGCTTGCCTCAAATCCTGGCTCGTAGGCTTAAGGTCGCGCTACAATGCATCAGCGGGCTTGAAGTCATTCGTCGTGCATTAGACGCGCGCAAGAAGCCTGAACTCTATTTCGTTTACACCCTACAGTTCAATTTAACAGTGTCCCCAAAAGAGATCCGACGCATCTTAAGCCGGAACCCTGAGCTTAGGGAAGCCCCGCAGGAGGAACCTGTACTGTTGCCAAGGCCGGAAAAAACGCTGCAGCATCGTCCGGCCGTGGTGGGTACGGGTCCTGCGGGCTATTTTGCTGCCCTCGCTTTGGCGCGCGCCGGGTATCGACCGCTCGTGATCGAGCGGGGAGATGAAGTAGAGGTGCGAACGAACAAGGTAAGGGACTTCTGGCAGGGTGGTCGGCTTGACCCTGAGAGCAATGTTCAATTCGGGGAAGGGGGTGCCGGAACCTTTTCCGATGGCAAGCTGACAACCCGGATCCATGATCGGCGCGTTCATCAGGTTATCGAGGATTTTGTTCGGCATGGGGCTCCGGAAGAAATCCGTTTTTTAGCGAAACCCCATATTGGCACAGACATTCTGAAGCGAGTCGTCCGCGGAATTCGGGAAGAAATCCTGAGTTTAGGTGGAGAAGTACGCTTTCGGACAAAACTGACCGGATTTCGCTTTGCCGAGGGTAGCCTCAAAGCCCTCATTGTGAATGAAAATGAAGAAATTCCTGCGGAAGTGATGATCCTGGCGATTGGGCACAGTGCTCGGGATGTCTATGTCCTCCTGCATGAACAAGGGATAAAACTTGAACGAAAGGCCTTCGCCATTGGGGTGAGAGCAGAGCATCCGCAAAGCCTCATCAATCTCTCGCAATATGGAGTCGAAGCGCATCCGAAGCTTGGGCCGGCGGATTACCAACTCACCTATCAGGATTTGGCGACGGGGCGTGGCGCGTATGCCTTTTGCATGTGCCCGGGCGGGCAAGTCGTCGCAGCTGCCTCTGAAGAGGGGGGAGTTGTGACTAATGGGATGAGCGCCTACAGCCGGGATACAGGGGGAGCGAACAGTGCTATCGTGGTGACGGTCGGCGAGGCTGACTTTGCCTCAGAGCATCCCTTGGCGGGGATTGAGTTTCAGAGACATTGGGAACGGGAAGCTTTTCGGGCGGGTGGCGAGGATTACAAGGCTCCCGCCCAGACGGTGGTGGATTTTCTCCACAAGCGCGTGGCGGAGAAATTTGCGCTCAGTTCCAGCTATCAGCCGGGGATTGTCCCGTATGATTTGCACAAGGTTCTTCCCGAGCAGGTCGGAGCAGTGTTGGAGAGGGCCCTTCTTTCCTTTGATGATAAGATTCCGGGGTTTGCTGGGGAGAAGGCAACACTCACGGGGGTAGAAACCCGAACCAGTGCGCCGGTGCGTATTGTCCGCAACGAAATGGGAGAAGCCCTGGGATTCGGGGGGATCTTTCCGGCAGGAGAGGGAGCAGGGTATGCCGGTGGAATCATGAGTGCGGCAGTAGACGGTCTGCGGGCGACCGAGCGGGTGCGGGCCCTTTATAAGCCTGCGGGAAATTAGAGGTCGGTGGTCGGAGGTCGGAGGTCGGGGAGACATTGGGGGACATTGGGGGACATTGGGGGACATTGGGGACGGTTCTTGGTGTCGCAAATACAGGAGACGAGGAGTCAGGAGACGTGAGGTCCCTTATACGTACGGATTAGGCGCGTACCTGAACGTAAATGGAGCGAAAGAAGGAATTCACAAGGTCGAAAGCGAAGTAGTCTAGGAAGGCTACTTGCGATATTGATCTCAGGGTAAAAAAACTTTGTCATCCTGAGCATCAGCGAAGGATCTTCACAAGATTCTTCACTTTGTTCAGAATGACAGGGGCACTTCGTTCAGAATGACAAGGGCTTCCTTAAAACTATGGCATTCGTAAGTCCTAGTGACATTTTCATTCTACTTTGTGAACGGATAGTTCATGATTGTTTCTTTAAGGTGAATTTATTTGAACGCGGTTCTGTCTTCAAGTCAAGTCCGTAGATATGAACCGGAGATAGGAACCGAGTCGTGCTTGTGTGAAAGGGGTTCGAATCGTTTGGCAAGATTATTTGGCACGGATGGAGTCCGCGGAGTAGCGAACAAGGAACTGACCCCTGATTTGGCCTTTCGCTTAGGTCAGGCAGGGGCCTATGTTTTGAGCAAAGAACATCCCCATCCTCGCATAATCATTGGCAAAGATACCC
Source organism: Desulfosporosinus sp. (assembly GCA_020692355.1). Lineage (GTDB taxonomy): Bacteria > Bacillota > Desulfitobacteriia > Desulfitobacteriales > Desulfitobacteriaceae > JAJZPA01. The sequence goes on along the minus strand of JAIMKP010000051.1, from coordinate 6,940 downwards.
GGATTTCCGGGGATATGCTGGAGGCTGCCCTCATGGCCGGGATCTGCTCTGTGGGTGCCGATGTGCTTAAGGTGGGAGTACTGCCAACACCCGGAATTGCCTATCTGACGCGAATGCTCGATGTGAGTGCAGGGGTCGTGATTTCCGCGTCCCATAACCCTGTCCAGGACAATGGGATAAAATTCTTTTCAGCCTCCGGTTACAAGCTGCAGGATGGCATCGAGGATCAAATAGAAGAAATAGTTCAAAGTGAAGAGAAACCGTGGGACCTTCCAACGGGTGGGGAAGTAGGCCGAGTGATCCAGGTGCCGGAGGCTGGAAGAAAATACCTGGATTTCTTGAAGAGCACGGCCTGCAGGCTTGACGGCCTTAAAGTGGTGCTTGACTGTGCGAATGGGGCAGGGTCTGAATTTGGCCCCCTGCTGCTGCAAGAGCTGGGGGCAGAGGTTGTTCCGATGTTTAATCATCCGGATGGGGTTAATATCAATGACGGCTGCGGCTCCACCCACCCTCAGGCCCTGCAGAAGGCCGTGGTTGAGCATCAGGCCGATCTTGGGCTCGCTTGTGATGGGGATGCCGACCGTTTAATTGCGGTTGATGAGAAGGGAAAACTGGTGGATGGGGATTTCATCATGCTCATCTGCGCGTTGGCCCAAAAGGCCAACGGGTTATTGGCCGAGAACACTCTTGTCGTGACGGTGATGAGCAACCTAGGACTGCGTTTAGCTTTAAAGAAAGCCGGGATTCAGGTGACGGAAACGCAAGTCGGGGATCGTTATGTTCTGGAGGAACTTTTGCGAAGTGGGGCCAAGCTGGGAGGAGAACAATCCGGGCATATCATTTTTCTCAATCACAATACGACAGGAGATGGACTGTTAACAGCCCTTCAGCTTTTGGCTGTGGTTAAAGAAAGTGACAAGCCTTTATCGGTTTTAGCGGCTCAGATGCAGCGCTTGCCACAGGTTTTGCTGAACACCCGTGTTCGGTACAAAGAAAGGATCATGGCCGACCCTGTGGTTTTAGCAGCGGTTCGGGAAGCTGAGGCAGCACTTGGAGAAGAAGGGCGGGTGCTTGTCCGGCCTTCCGGTACGGAGCCGCTGATTCGGGTGATGGTTGAAGGGCCGGATGAGACGAAATTGCAAGAACTGGCACAACGTGTGATTGACGTGATTAAGGCGGAAGATGTTGGCGCTTTATAAAAATGTCACAAAATAGATACTTTAGATAAGGTCTATGCATATAATTGAAAATAGAGTATAATACTCCTGTTTTTAACATGTATTGAGGACGCAGGACAGGTTGCAATATAGCTAGTGAATTCAGGCATAGGTTCTGCAGCCTTGGATGGGGGGGATGCCTAGGGAAGAAGCAGCGCGCCGGTAGGGTTAACGGGAAAGAGACGATAGATGGCAATCAGTGAGTTCCATAAGAAGCGCCAGGACCAAAATTGAAGTTCGAAGTTCGTGGTTCATGGTTCGAATCAGCGAATATCGATTATCGATTATGGTTGACGAGGAAGAGGGTTATCGAAAGATTCGGCGGATCCCTCTCGGTGACTTTGGCATCGTTAGATTTGCTGCAAAACCGGGGAGTAATCCTCGGAACAAAAGGCAAATCCCAATGAACGGGAGTAGTGTACCCTTTTGCCATCAAATCGTCCTCAGGGACGGTTTTTCTTTTTTTAGGATTTTTACTCAGATGCGGAAACGAGAGGAGCGCTTTGTAAGTATGTGTGGAATTGTTGGTTATATTGGTAAGCAGACGGCGATACCTATTTTAGTTGAGGGCCTCAAGAAGTTGGAGTATCGGGGGTATGATTCGGCGGGCGTCGCCGTTTTGGATCAAGATGGGATTTTCGTCTGCAAGAGTGTAGGAAAACTCGTAGCGTTGGAAGATAAGCTCGGTGATGAATACCCCTCAACTTCAATGGGTATTGGACATACCCGCTGGGCGACGCATGGCCGCCCATCTGATCTGAATGCCCATCCCCATTCCGACTGTGCCGGAGACTTTGCCGTGGTGCACAATGGGATTATTGAGAACTATATGGAACTGCGGGAATGGCTTGTTGAACAAGGCCACCGGCTTGTCTCCGAAACCGATACGGAAGTTTTACCCCATCTTGTGGAGCACTTTTATCAGGGGGATTTGGTTACAGCCGTACGTAAAGTTCTGGGGAAAATCCGGGGGGCTTTTGCGATGGTTGTGTTAAGCCGGAGCGATCCGGACAAATTGGTAGCCGTGCGTCAGGACAGTCCACTCGTTGTGGGTTTAGGCGACGGGGAATTTTTCGTGGCGAGTGACATTCCGGCTATTCTCAATCACACCCGGAAGACCTATATTTTGGCTGATGGGGAAATGGTGATTCTTACCCGGAACAGAGCGGAAGTCACGGATTTCCAGGGGAACCCTCTTGAAAAGGATGTCTTTGAAGTGAAATGGGATGCTGTCGCAGCAGAGAAAGGCGGCTACGAGCATTTTATGCTGAAGGAAATCCATGAACAGCCCCGAGCTATTCGCGATACTTTGTTGGGTCGTTTGAGCGAATATGGAGTGGAACTTCAGGAAGTGGATTTAACAGCGGAAGAGGTGAACCACTTCCGGAAAGTGTTTATCGTGGCTTGTGGAACGGCCTGGCATGCCGGATTGGTCGGCAAGAGCCTGATCGAGCGCTGGGCCCGCATTCCTGTGGAAGTGGATATTGCTTCTGAGTTTCGCTACCGCTCTCCGCTGATAGATCAAGAAACCTTGGTCGTGGTGATCAGCCAATCCGGCGAAACCGCCGATACTCTGGCTGCTCTCCGAGAAGCGAAGCGCCTGGGTGCACATGTGGTTGCCGTCACCAATGTCGTGGGCAGTTCCGTTTCCCGAGAAGCCCATGATGTCATCTATACCTGGGCGGGCCCGGAAATTGCAGTAGCCTCGACCAAGGCCTACACCACTCAGCTTGTGGGCATGGTTCTCTTCGGGCTTTATCTGGCTCAGGCCAAAGGGACACTTTCTTTGGAGAAGATTCAAGCCATCGTTACCGCACTGAAAGAGCTTCCCGGCCAAGCCCAAGAAGTCCTGCATCGGGCTGCGGTGATAGAGAAACTCGCCAAGAGCTTTGTCAAAGTCGAAGACACGTTTTTCATCGGTCGCGGGTTAGACTGGGCGGTTGCCATGGAAGGCTCCTTGAAGCTAAAAGAGATTTCTTATATCCACGCAGAAGCCTATGCGGCCGGAGAACTGAAACATGGCACCCTTGCCCTGATCACAGAGGAAACCCCGGTCATCGGCATCGCGACGCAAATGGATGTTTATGAAAAGACCCTTTCCAATATCAAGGAAGTTAAAGCAAGAGATGCCAAAGTCATTGGGATTGCCTTCGAAGGAAACAATGACATCCATAAGTCAGTAGATGAAGTCATTTATCTACCCAAAACCGTGAGCGAACTGGCCCCGATTCTCACCGTTATTCCGCTGCAGCTCCTGGCCTATTATGCCTCCGTAGCCAGAGGGTGTGACGTCGATAAGCCGAGGAATCTCGCCAAGAGTGTGACGGTGGAGTAAGACACGGGGACGGTAATTTTTGCTGTGACAAAAGGGAGCAGTGAACATGAACGGTCAGATCGTTTTTTGGACGGTCTGGCCTTTTTTGTTTTTTCCTGGATTATTTCCACGAACTTAGCAGGAAGTAGAGGATAAATGTGGAAGGTTAAAAGAGGAATTATCTGGGGCTTAGAATATTGTCTTGTTTGTATGGAGAGGTGTAGCTGTTTCGTATCCCTCTGTGTTGGTTGCTAAACGTAACTGATGGCCAATTCGGAGTGACACTAATGTCTATAACTGGAAGTTGAATTCAGAAGATGAAGGGAAATATTTGCGACACTGCTTGGCATCCAGGTCATATTAGGGAGATGATAATTTGAGTATAGAAGAGAAATCATTAACTAAAAAATTCGGTAAAGAAATTCTAGATAGAACATTAGCATTATCTGAGGATTATTTAGAAATTCCGTTAGATGCTTTAACACAGAGTGATGTATTAAAGGAAGTCCCTATTGTAAAAACATTTTTAGCCTTTATACATATTGGAGTATCTTACAGAGAAAAATCTTTTCTCCGTAAGATTCTGAAGTTCTTAGCAGAATATAATTCAGGGAGCATAGATGAATATAAAATTTCAGATTTCAAAAATAGGTTCGAGTCTGACCAAAAACATCGAGATAAGGTTTTAGATTTTTTATTACTTGAACTTGATCGCATAAACTCTGAAGAAAAGGCTCTAATATTGGGGCGATTATTTTTAGCATACATAAATGACTATATCAATTGGGGAACGTCTTGTGCATCTGGGGATATGTTTAGAACAGTTACATCCTAAAACATACGGGTTTCTTAGAAGAATTGCTCTTAAAGACTATAAAGTTGAACGGAGATATCCAATACATGAAGGCCTTCTTGCATAAGCTGGAATATTATCCATAATTTTTGCCTTCTAAAAGAAAAATTTCTAAGAACATATTGAAGAAGAGATGAATTGATCGATGAATAAACGATTTAATGATTCAGATAATAGAAAGAGTTTGCCAGAACTACTTGAGCAATTCCGTAAAGCTCTGGAAGCTGAAATTGAAGCTATAAAAAGGCAAGCTTCAAATAGTGCCGTGCCTTTGTCAAATGGAAAACGTATAGGGGAAAATGCGAGTCAATATCAATATGTATTCAATATAGACTCGGTGTTAAATGCCCCGGAAGGATCTCCTGTTGAATTAAAAGTTCCCGGGAAGCTATCAATTGAAGCTGCCATTGTCTCCGTGGAAGAGCTTCGAGTTACGCTGAGTTCAAATATAGATTTAGGTGACTTCATTCTTTTTGCTAGCCTACAAACTGATTTGTCAATCTTGTTAAAAAAATTGATTGAAAGAATAGAAAATAACTCTGAAGTGGACAATGAAGTTGGTATGCGTATGCTTGGGAAGGCAACTGTAGAGGGTACTCCGGCAAAAATTGACTACGACCCGAATGAAGAACTAAATAGTGCACAGAAATCTGCAGTTGAAAGTGCTGTTGGGAGAAATTTAACTTTCATTTGGGGTCCACCTGGTACGGGCAAAACTCGTGTCATTGGAAAAATTATTAATGAGCTTTACAAAAGAAACAGAACTGTTTTACTGGTATCTCATACAAATACAGCCGTTGACCAGGCCATAAGCATTTCAGCAAAGACTGTAGACAAACAGGAATTGGTCAAAGGGTGTATTCTTAGACTGGGAGTCCCTAAAAATCCACAGCTAATTAAGAACTACCCCGAGGTTTTACTTGAAACTCAACAATCCATCCGTGCTAAAGATCTTAATTCGCAACTAGAAAATAAGATGCGACAACAGCGTGATCTAAAAACTGATATCAAGAAGGTGCACCAGCAAATTGTTGAATTTAATTGGTGTTGTGCTTATGAATCTGAGAGAGTCGAGTTATCTTTAGCAATACTATCGTACGAGCGAGATTGCCGCTTGAATGGCAATCTCCAAGAGCGGATAGACGAGCTACAGATCCAAAAGGAGAAATTAAGCCCAAACGTTGCAGCGATTAAGGATTGTATTAGGTTAAAGGCTAGATATGATGAATATATCGAAGCGAGAAACAAGGTTGTTTCCAAAAAACATTCTGCAAGTGATGAACTAATTAGACTGAATGCCGTCTTGGAACAATGCAAGATTCAAATGGTTGAATGTCAGCGTCGTACGGAGATTCAAAGGGAACTGTCAAAGGGTTTGTCTTTAAGTGCCCAAAAATTAATTTTAGAACGTTTTGAAAATGAAATAGATATCATACAATCTCAGATATCTACCAAATTGTCCGAAGTCCAAATTAGAAAAAATCTTCTCTCCGAATCTTCCAGAGTTAACGCAATTATCAGAGCAATAAGAAGATTACCCTCACCGGAACGTTTATCACAAGAAATAAATGTACTAGACCTCGAACTTGGTAATTTAAGTAAACAACTAAACGCTAAAATTGTGGAGTATGGCAAGAAGGAATCTGCTTATCAAAAAACGTTGTCCCTACAAAAAAAAGTGCAGTTAATAACAATCTCAATTGACGATGTAGAGGGTAGAACTAAGAATATCTTTGAGAAGATTAGGAAATGCAATAAGACTATAGAATCAAGTAAAGAAAAATTTGTTAAGCTTGACGAACTTATTGTTGAAATTGAAATAAAGATAAATGCTATCAGAGCTGAATATGGAGGTAGACTCGAAGCAACAATTTCCGAGTATATCTCAATTGACTCTGAGCTTAATGAATGCTCAAAAAATAAGATATCATTAGAAAAAAGTGTTTATATTCAAAAACAAAATATTGTGCAAAGAATCAAAAAGATAGGAAATGCTTCTATCGAAAAGATTTTCAACGGGAGTACTGATTACAATATCTTATTGGACACTTTAGATTACAGTTACAACCTTTTATTCAAAAAATTACAAGTCTTTAGTGTAAGTAAGGCCCAGGAAGAGATTGATATACTTGAAGATTGTGTCAAAATGCTCATTGCCGAGGTCGAGGAAATCAAGAATAAATTAGCTGAAATAGAAAAGCAAATAGTCGCAGAATCCCAAATTATCGGAACCACTCTAACCAAGGCTTATTTAAGTGATGAACTTCAAGCTAGGAAATTTGATACCGTTATTTTAGATGAGGCTTCAATGGCTCCCATTCCAGCCCTTTGGGCATCAACCTTAATGTCGAGCAATAATGTCGTTATTGTTGGTGACTTCAAGCAACTCCCACCAATTGTGTTGTCAGATAATGAGGTTGCTAAGGAATGGATAGGACGAGACATTTTTGAACATTCTGGTATGAAAGAAAGATACGATAACAAGTGCCATCCCGATTACTTTATTATCCTGAACCAGTAGCGTTGCACTAAAACTCATATTGAAAAGTCAAATGC
>JAIMKP010000050.1 GCA_020692355.1 Desulfosporosinus sp. | reverse complement strand
TATTCGCTTATCCAGTCTCACTCTATTTGCACCGTCGTTCGCCGAAACGGGCCTGTACTTCTATTACGCCTATCGCAATTCTATCCCGCTATTGATAATTTCCAGCCCGGCGACCTCGTATTCTTTCCTTTAGGCGGAAACGGGATCGATCACCTCGGGATTTATGTCGGAGGTGGGCAATTCATCAATGCCTCAACCTCCAAAGGGGTCACGATTTACGCCTTAGGCCCGTATTGGAAATCCCACTTTGTCGGGGCCCGCCGAGTCCTCTAAAACGAGAGCGGGCTTCCCTTTATGCAGACGTCAAACACAATGATTTTATGATTTTAAATCAATTTTCATAAAGTTGTCGGATTTGAGCAGAATAAGGTTTAGTCGAAAATGTTTTTCTGCTTAATCTTATTCTACGAACATTACGAGGACAAGCTATGAATTCAAAGTTTATTTATCGAATCAAGGAATTCTATATACTGGAAACCTTCCAGGTTGCCTACTATCGTAGCCAGCTTTCCGCTTTAACAGATGAATACCATATCAAAGCTTTTGAAAAAATTATCACTACCGAAGACACACATGCCCAATTCTTTGCTGATATGATCGGCAAAGCTAATCTGGAACTACCCTCATTAACTGGTACACTCTTTGACTTTGCAGGTGAAATCCTTGGCGAATCCGCCGAAAGCATCAGTGAAACTAACGGACTAAAACTCGCCGTCATGCTCGAAAAGAAAGCGGCTGCTACCTATCGGGACTTCATTTCCGAAGCGAAGGCATTTCCCGTCATTCACCACGCTTTAATGGAATACCTTCTCGACGAGGAATTTCATATCCTCTGGCTCGATAACTATGTGCACAGTCGTGCCCAGTAAATTGCCCACACTGCAACAATACGAGACAAACGACCCTCGATCCTCATCGATCGGGGGTCGTTTCTTCATCTCAATTCATCATAACCTTACATTTTAACCCTTACCTGGTGCTCCCGGCCATCATCCACCAACCCCAAACGATCGCCTGCCACATGGGCCCCATCCAGCCACAGCTCTCGAATTCCTTGGGAATTCCTGTCTGGGTTCTCTACGGTGATCTGATAAATTGTATGCTTGAACAGATACTTCAGTTTATACCCGCTCCAATGCCTAGGGATACAGGGATTCAGCCGCAGAACTGCCCCTTCTATGTTGAAGCCGAGTATTCCTTCCAGCCCAGCCTGGTACATCCACCCGGCCGCACCGGTATACCAACTCCAGCCCCCCCGTCCGGCATGCGGATGAACAGCATAGACATCGGCCGCCATTACATAAGGTTCTGTCTTGTAACGTGATACTTCGCTTTCCGTGCGAGCATGGTTGATGGGATTCAACATTTGGAAAAGCTCATAGGCCTTGTCTCCCTCTCCCATAAGGCTGAACGCCAGAACCGCCCAGATCGCTCCATGCGTATACTGGCCACCATTCTCTCGTACGCCAGGGACATACCCTTTGATATAACCCGGATCCATGGCCGCTTTATCAAACGGCGGGGTCAAAAGCACCAGGATCCCTTCCTCACGCCGCCAGAGGTAGTGCTCCAAGGCGAGCATCGCATCCTCGGCCCGGCTTTCACGGGCCGCGCCGGAGATCACGGCCCAAGACTGAGCAATAGCGTCGATTTGGCATTCTTGATTGCGTGCTGAACCGAGCGGGGTACCATCATCAAAATAAGCCCTGCGATACCAGCCGCCATCCCAGCCATCGCGTTCCAGGCTCTCCTGGAGTTGATGAGCAATGAGACGGTAACGCTTCGCCCGCTCCTCATCGAGATGGTTCTCCGCAATGGGAGCAAAATGCTGCAGGGTCTGATAGAGGAACCACCCCAGCCAAACGCTCTCCCCTTTTCCCAAACGGCCAATCCGGCTGAAACCGTCATTCCAGTCCCCGGATCCGATCAACGGTAGCCCGTGCTCCCCGAAACGCAAGCCAAGTTCAATCGCCCGAATACAGTGTTCATACACGCTTCCCTTATCCGCAGATACCTGGGGTATGGAATAGCGTTCATCTTCCTCAACCCCTAAGGGGGTATCTTCCAGGAAGGGTACTCGCTCTTCGAGCACAGAGTCATCCCCAGTGTGTTCGAGATAATCTGCGGTTACAAATGGGAGCCAGAGAAAATCATCTGAGAATTTGGTTCGGATCCCTTTTCCCTTTTCCGCATGCCACCAATGTTGGACGTCCCCTTCCTTAAATTGATGAGCACAATGCTTAATAATCTGAGCCCGCGTCCATTCTGGAGCCGCAACGCTCAAAGCCATGACATCCTGTAATTGATCCCTGAAGCCGTAGGCCCCCCCAGATTGGTAGAACGCTGAACGCGCCCAGAGACGGCACACCACCGTCTGGTACAAGAGCCAGCTGTTCATGAGGAGGTTCATGGACGGATCCGGGGTCTCCACTTGCAATCTGCCTGTCAGTTCCTGCCAAAAGCCTCGGATCGCCTTGAAAGCTTGCTCCGTACGACTAGGATCACGGTAATGGGCAATGAGGGTTTGGGCGGCCTCCCTGCTTTCCGCCTCACCGAAGAAGAAAAAGATGGTTTTTTCTTCACCCGGACCCAGCGTGAATTTAAGCTGCAAGGCGGCACAGGGATCCAGTCCTGCTCCAACCGCCTGACCCAGTTCATCCTGAATCAGACCCAGGGGCTCCCGCAAATTCCCGTTGCGACCGATGAATTCACTGCGATCTCCGGTATAGGAAACCGTTCCTCCCTGTCCCGCCAGGAACGCTCGTCGGCCTGTAAATTCCTCCTGATAAGTATTCTTCATGAAGAGGGATTCAGACTCCACATCGAACTCACTCACCAGGTAGGGTGAACTCTGCTCGCGGGCCACTCCGAGCACCATTTCCGCATAGTAAGTGGCCGTGAGTGTCCGCTTAGCCGGCCTCAGGTTTTTCAACCGCACTTGTACCACTTTTAGCGAGTCTTCCAGGGGAACAAAGAGGAGCATCTCCTGGTCAAGCTCCTGGCTCACGTGGCTGAAATAAGAATACCCTTGACCATGCCGGATCTGATAACGCCCAGCGTCTCGAATCGGGGAAGCAGTCGGAGTCCAATACTCCCCGCTCACCTCATCCCGCAAGTAAAGCACCTCACCCGGCGGATCCTGAATCGGGTCATTGGACCAAGGAGTGAGCTTGTTTTCCCGGCTATTGAGGGACCAGGTATACCCAGCCCCAGACTCCGATACCTGAAAGCCGAAGCGGGGATTGGCAATGACATTCAGCCAGGGTAAAGGAGTATGGCTCCCAAGGGATAGTTCAATCACATACTCACGCATCTCCGCATCGAACCCGCCATACCCGTTAGCGTAGAGAAGCCCTGTCTGCAGGTTCTGTCCGCCTGCCAGGCTTCCCGGGCCTTCTTTCTCCCCATTGGGCGTTTCCTGCGCATCCAGCTCCTTCGCGCGGGTAGGTGCTTCGATAAAGAAGGTCTTGGCCTTTTTGCGTAACTGCACGGAACAGGAGCCTGCATTGCTGGAAAACACAGCTCGGGCCGCCGTGAAGAGAAGGGTGATATCCTCTGGGGGTAAATGTTTTCTTTGCAAGAGGAAAACTCCCCCAGACTGGTTCATCAGTTCCCGTCCATGACCAATGGCGATGAGATCCCGCAAGGTATCGTGGAAGCTCTGGACATACCCGCTTTCATCTTCGTTCAGGATCACTAAATCAGCCTTCAGCCCTTTTAGGCTCCAGTATTCGTGGACTCGCAGAAACTCCCGTACAAAATCCAAATCAGAAAACTCCTGTACCCGTAAAAGCACCAGTGGCAGATCCCCGGAGATAGCATAAGGCCAAAGGCCTGACTGCCCCTTGCGGTTTTCTGCTAAAATCTCATAGAAATCACGGCGGCAAGGGCTAGTGTATACGAGGTGAGCCGCCAGGCTCAAGGCCTCATTGGCCTCAGCCGGGGTGAGATTCAAATATCGCAGTTCCATTTGGCTATGGCTCCAAGCCAGTTCATGAGCCCTGCTCACAGCTGCCGGGTTCCGATACTTCTCAGCAAGCCGAATCGCTTCCTCCCGGCTTGCCGCTACCCCAACCGAGAAGGAGACCTTCACAGTCTGTCCTGGCCGCACAAGTACCCGTTGCCTCAGGCTCATGATCGGATCGATGACTTGGCCCACCGAATTGGATAGCGGTTGGTTCGGTTCCAAAGCCTGCGGGCGCGAGAGCGTCCTGCCGCGTCCAATAAAGCGGGCCCTGTCGGTCTCATATTGCAGAGAACCGACACCTTCCCCCTCCAAAGCCACGGTATGCATGAGCCAAAGACGCTCCTGATCCTCCCGGCGCGGCCGACGCGAAGCGAGAAGGGATTGATGCTCAAATTCCGTCTGGATAAAGAGGTTGCTGAAGGCCGGATGGGCCAAGTCATCGTTTGGGCGGGCTAATACCACTTCGAAATAGCTCGTAATCTCCAATGTACGCTCATGCTTGCTCTGATTGCTCAAAGAAAGGCGCCGGATCTCAACTGGGTCTTCTGGAGAAACCACGATCTCCGTCCGTGTCGCCAGGTTGCCGTCTTTGCGGTTGAACTCCACCTTATCCGGGGCAAAGGACACTTTGTAATCCTGACCGCTCTCTCCCCAAGGCTGGTGCGTTGCTGACCAAGCATTCCCGGAGTTGAGGTTTTGGATATAGAAATACATCCCCCAATGATCCCGGGTTACATCCTCACGCCAGCGCGTGACGGCAATATCCTTAAAGCGGCTGTAGCCAGAGCCGGAATTCGTCAGCATGACAGAATACTCGCCATTGGAAACGAAGTGCGCCACCGGCATGCTCGTCTCCGCACTCGTCACGGTGATGGCTCGCTTGTCCTCCGCCCCGGGTGCATGCCGCGTCTCATAGAGAATGACTCGTTCCTCCGGCTGAGGTACGACCTGCACCTGCGCCGGAATCCGCTCCTGAAGCAACAATTCAGCAGATTGCACCAAGGTATTGGCATGGAAGCGCTTCTGCAAAGAATTCTCCTCTAAGACGTTCGTCAACGCTAAGAAACTCATCCCTTGGTGATGCGCCATAAAACTCTTGACAATCCGGTAATTCTCACCCGTTGGTAACCGTTCCGGGGTATAATCGACCGCTTCATAAAGCCCATAGCGTCCGGCAAAACCCATCTTTGCCATCTGCCTCACATTCGCCGCGCTTGCCTTGGGTTCGACCATTAAGCTAAGAAAAGTAGAATAGGGGGCAATGACCCGATCCTGAATCAGACCCCGTTTCAATCCCAACCCGGGAACCCCAAAGGCTTTGTATTGATAGTTGAGCTGGGCGTCAAAGGCATAAAAGCCGGACTCCGAGATCCCCCACGGCATATGGTGTTCTTCCCCATACAGGCGCTGAACCTCGACAATCGCGCGATAAGTTTCATCGAGAAGTGTGCCCTCATAGTTGCGCATGACTAAAAGCGGCATCAGGAATTCGAACATCGTCCCGCTCCAGGAGACAAGCCCGCGGCGGCCTTTGACCTCCGTCAGGCTCCTGCCTAAGCGGAACCAATGGCTCTGAGGGACATCCCCTTTGGCTATGGCAATGAAGCTTGCCTGCCTGGCTTCGGATGCCAGCAAATCATAGTAGGATTTGTCTAAGGCCCCGTCATGAATACGATAGCCGATGGAGAAAAGCTGGCGCTCCTCATCATAAAGCGGTCGAAAATCCATGACCATCGCCAGAGCCTGCAAGCGCCCGTGCTGGTGCTGCGCCCGAGTCAAGAGAGCCTGAATCGCCTGAAGCCCCGCTGCAACCTCTTCCTTTAACCTTGATGAGCCGTCCACTTGCAACTTGGTATATTGGGCCTTCAATTCCCGTAGAGAAAAGGTAGGCAGAATATCTTGCAGACGTTCTTCTTCCAGCGCATCCCAAGACTGTCCCAACCACGGATAAAAGGCCTGCATTTCCTGGTGAAGGCTCATCACCTGGGCCCTCAGGCGTTCTTCCCAATACAAAACTTCCTCACGTTCCGAATCCTCTGCCTGCTCTGCACATTCTCCGCGTTCTGCCTCCTCGGTGTCCCCCGTACCTTCTTTGCTCTCTGTGTTCCGAATACGCCCGTCTTTTTGTCCCTGTATGCTTATTTCAGCGTTTAACCCAAGTTCAATAAGGCCGAGCCAATCCTGAAACCCAGTGGGCCGCCCGGCATCCGCTTCCGCAATGCATGCGAATAGGGCCGCGCCGAAAGCCGCGTATTTCCCCTCTATAGCGTCGCCTCCCCTGTCGTCTGGAGCGTCGTTTTCCTCCCCGTCCCCTGCTTTGTTCTTTCCCTTGGCCTCCGCTTGGGTTAATAACTCATAGGTATCGCGCAGCCCGTAAAGAAGTTTATGATCCAGTATCGGAGAATCCAAGGCCTCTTCCAACCCTTGTTTTAAGGTTAAGAGATAGAGGATCAGATTACCGCTGTCCACAGTGGAGACATAAAGGGGTAGAAGCGGGCGCTTTTGCACGGTATCATACCAGTTGTACAAATGCCCGTTCCAGCGCTCTAAACCCTCAATACTCGTAAGGGTATTCTCCACCCGTTGCTGCAAGTTTTCCAGCGTGATGTACCCCAGATCACGCGCAGCCAAATTCGCCAACAGGGCGAGCGCGATATTCGTCGGAGATGTGCGGTGTGCTACCCCATTCGGCGGATCGATTTGTACATTATCCGGCGGGAGCCAGTTGTCCTCAGGACCCACATATTCTTCAAAGAAAGCCCAGATCCGGCGCGCCCAACCCCTGAGTTCCAAGCGTTCCTCCGTCCCTAGCGTGGTCATCTCACTTTTAAGGGGCAGGCTAATGCGATAAGCCACCCACGGTGAGGAAAACCAGAGAAGCACAAACGGAAGAAAAGAAATCAGATGTCCCGGTTGCGAAGCGCCAACCCATCCTGTGATGCCCAACACCACGCTGAGGGCAGGCCACATCTCGGTCCAAGAGGTTTTCATATTGACAGCTAATCGCCTTTCGGCAGCCGCTGCCGTCTCCCATTCCAACAAGTGTTTATGGCTCACCCACTGACGATAGAGACTACGGCAGATTGCATCCAGCATCGTATAGGCCAGATAAGGGAGGAAGATAAGCTGGATCAGGATTTGGATCATCCCTTGATGCAATTCCTGCCCCAGGTCGCCACTTTTAGCCTTAGGATTAAAGGCGAACCCGGCCGCACATAAAACGACCGGCAAGAAAAGCTCAGTCAACACAATTCCCGCCCAAAGCCACGGCTCTCCCGGAAACACAGCAAAGGCCAGTGCCAGCAGAAGGATTTCGGCCGGAGCAGTGAGACTGCGGCGTAGATTGTCAAAAATCTTCCACTTAGACAGGGGCGGTAGGGGTTCGAACAGCCAGCGAGCAATCTGCCAGTCCCCGCGCACCCAGCGGTGCAGGCGGCGCATATGGGCATGATATTTGGCCGGATAGCCGTCAATGAGTTCAATATCCGTAACCAGGCCGGTTCGGGCATAAATCCCTTCGATCAGGTCATGACTCAAAATCGTATTCTCCGGAAATTGTTCACCCGTTAAGTGGTGAAAAATTTCCACATCATAAATCCCTTTGCCCGTGAAAATCCCTTCCCCGAAGAGGTCTTGATACACATCCGAAATCGCGGCCGTGTAGGGATCAATCCCCACCTTACCGGAAAAAATGCGGGCAAAGAACGAGGCACGGGCACCGGAAACCGAGACCCCAATCCGGGGCTGGAGGACGCCGTACCCAGATTCCACCCGCTTTCCATCCTCACTCAAGCGGGCAGCTTGCAAAGGATGGGCCAAGGCACCCACAAGCTTGCGAGCGGTACCCCGAATGAGCTGGGTGTCCGCATCCAGAGTGATCACATATTTCACTGTCGGCAAAAGGGAAAGATCTCCCACCTGTGTAGAATAACTGGTAGGCCCGCTGCGGCTGAGGAGGCGGTTAAACTCAATCAGCTTCCCGCGTTTGCGTTCCCAGCCGAGCCATGCTCCCTCTTTGGGATTCCAAAGGCGGTGGCGGTGAAAAAATAAAAACTGCCCTGATCCATATTTTTGATTCAAACGCTCGATCCCCCGGCTGGCGGCCGCTAGGATCGCTTCATCTCCAGGCATGGACTCGCTCTGAGCATCGGTAAAGTCTCCTAAAAGGGTAAAAAGCAAATTCGGATCTTGATTGGCCAGGTAGTAGACCTCAAGCTGTTGTAACAGCTCCTGCACTCGAGCGACACTCGGGAGGAGCGTCGGAATGACAACCATCGTACATAGGTGGGTTGGAACCCCACCGCCGAGTTCAAGTTTCGGAAGAAACGTTGGCGGTACAATTCGAGCCGCTAGAAAATTGACGAGCAGCATTGCGCTACTGCTTAGGGGAAAGAACGCGAGTAGGAAAACAAGATCCAACCTTGAAGACAATAGGCCCTGAGAGCGGACAGCCTGAAGGATGAGGAAATAAAGACACACCAGGGTAACTCCCATCCCCCCAAAATAAAACCCACCGGGGTGGTGTTTGACAAAGCGGCGCAGTTCGCACCAGGTATTGCGAACCGGACCCCACTCCTTTTCAAACTCCTTTTCCAAACTTTCTCGTCCAAGGCCCAGAAGGTAATAGCCTACATGCTTTCCTGGCATGTTCTGCACCTTTTGGCTTTCTGCCAGGACTTTACGTGCTACCAGTGTCTCCGGGATGGCAAAACGATGGGCTAATTTTTCCACTTCATGGCGATAGGCATCCCGCGACTCAAAATCCATCGCCGCATATACTTCGCTTGGATCCATTTGCAGTACCCGCTCCACCAGGCTAATAGCTTCAAAAAAGCGCGGCCAATCCTCAGCGTTCAAGAACCGCAAGCTCCCGATCGCATGCCCCATGGACACTTGAAAAGCGGCTTGCTGTTGATGCGCGAGCTTTGCTAGATTTTCAACCGTAGTATCATGGCGGGCCACCGCACGGTCGAGCCAGTGCAGGAGAGGCAGCCCATCCAGCCCCATCTCACGCACACGTTTCAAAAGCCTTTCCCCAAAAGCAGGCGAAAAGGAAGCAGGCTCTTCGGCCTTCTCCAAGACCTCGTCCCATTCCTGGGCACTGTGTTCGGCATACCGAAAGGGTGCGAGCCATTTTTCGGCCGCCTCCCGCTCGTGCTGGATATCCAGGATCTGCTCCGTCAAGCGGCGCACGTTTTCCAAAAGAGCAACCTTTAACATGATGGGAGTCGCCCAGAGTTCTCCGCTAGATAACGGGACTTGCTCCTGATAGATATTGATAAAGTCCCTGAGGCTGTCCCCATCCAACTGACTATCCGTGTGCTCAATGAGTTCCACCATTAAGGCGTAAACCCTGGGATACCCCTGGAACACTCCTCCTGCCAAACGCGGAAGCTGCCGATCATAACGGGAAGGGAGATTGGACTGAATGTCCTGCGATAAATCCTTCAACAAGTAATAGTTGTCCAAAAACCATTCGACAGCCGGAACCATATCCTTTGTCGTTTGGACATAAGCATTCACTTCCTGATGGGCCTTCTGGAGGAAGCGGGCATTTTCTTTCACCCGTGGAATCAAGGAAAGCCTTTTCTTTCCGGTTCCCGCCTGAGCATGAAAATTCGAAATTTCAAACGCATGGTGCAGGAGTTCATCATGATTGAGAACAATATCTTTTAGTGGTCTCTCATCCACAAGGTTATAGGCAGTATTTAGCTTCATACACCTTCTCCATGAATCCTGGAATTTGCAATCCTTATTAATTGTACCCAATTTGCTTCAGATCATGCATCGGTGTGGAAATCTGGGGCAGGAATACTCCACGGCACCACGCTCGCCGAAAATCGATCAAGAAAAGGGAACGGGGTCAGACATCTATGTCTGACCCCGTTCCCTCTCCAAAAGCTTAATTGATGCATTGTCATCTGATCTATGGTATTTCAAATAGGCTAATCTTCAAATCATGCCCAAGTAGCGAACTTTGAACCTCAAACCTCGAATATCGAACATCGAATTACCCGAACCGCTCCTCAAACTCCTCGATGCTGATGAGGATCTGACGAGGTTTGCTACCTTCATAAGGCCCGACCACACCCTGCTCTTCCAGCATGTCCATGATGCGGGCTGCTCGGGCATACCCAAGCTTCATCCGCCTCTGGAGGAAAGTGACCGAAGCCATGCCCGTATGGATCAGGAGCTTCCCCGCATCCACAAACAGGTCATCCTCCAACCCGTTATTCTCTTCCCCTTTTCTGCCCGTTTCGGCAAACAGGCTCTCCGGATCTAAGTACTCGGGTTTCCCCTGAGCTTTCCAATGCTGAATGATCCGTTCCACCTCATCATCGGTCACTAAGCAACCTTGGACACGCATCGGCTTGGTCACGCCCAGCGGCGAGTAAAGCATATCCCCTTTACCGATCAGCTTTTCCGCTCCCACAGCATCCAGAATCGTGCGCGAATCAATCTGAGAACTGACCGCGAAGGAAATACGGCTCGGGATATTTGCCTTAATCACTCCCGTAATCACATCGACCGAGGGGCGCTGAGTCGCGATGACTAAGTGAATCCCCGCCGCACGTGCCATTTGCGCCAGGCGGCAAATCGCTTCTTCCACATCGCCAGGCGCAACGAGCATCAGATCAGCCAGTTCATCAATGATAACGAGGATAAACGGCAGGGTTCCTACCACTCCCTGCCCTGCACTCAGTTTCGCCTGGTTATAACGGGCAATGTCCCGCACTCCAGCGGCAGCAAACAACTCATAACGAGTTTCCATTTCTTTCACAATCCACTTCAGGGCCACCGCTGCCTTTTGCGGATCGGTCACCACTGGAGCTAAAAGATGGGGAACTCCGTTATAAAGGTTCAGCTCAACCATCTTTGGGTCGATAAGGAGGAATCTCACTTCATCTGGCTTGGCATTAAACAAGAGGGAATTAATGATCGACGTAATGCAGACACTCTTGCCGGATCCTGTTGCTCCCGCTACTAAAAGATGCGGCATCTTGCTCAAATCCCCAACGATGGCCTGATTGCCGATGTCCTTACCTAACGTTACTTTCAACCGGGAGGAATTTTGGCGATAGGCGGACGTATCCAGCACTTCACGAAAGGTTACCGCCCTTGGCCGCTTATTCGGAATCTCAATCCCGATAGCCGCCTTGCCAGGTATCGGGGCTTCAATCCGCACATCACGCGCCGCCAAAGCTAAGGCGATATCATCTGCCAAGTTCACAATGCGGCTGATCTTGACTCCAGGAGCCGGGGCCAGTTCATAACGTGTGATTACCGGTCCGCAGGCAACCCGGATTACCTTGGCTTTAACCCCGAAATCCTGCAAAACCCCTTCCAACAATTTGGGGGTATCCGTTTCCTGAATAACAGCAACCTGAGCCTGGGGTTCCAATAGTTCTAAATCCGGAAGCTTCCAGTCTTTACGGGGCCGCTCTGCCTCCGGCCTCTCACCGGGCACGCTGGCCTCCGGCTGGAGCACAGGCATCTCTGCCTCTCTACTACTCAGGCTCAACTCGGGCTCTCTCCTGAGCGGGATCGTTTCAGGCCTCATTTGGTTCGGCCCCACTTCCTTCTCGCCCCGGGACAAGCGTTCTTCCTGCTCGCTGATAGACGAACCTTCTTCCGCCCCGCTAGCATGGCAGCTCTCCTCTGGCTCGCCCATAACAAGGATTGCCTCATTCTCCCTACTCAATATTTCCCGTCTAAACTCCCTGGCTGCCTCTGACTGCACGGGATCCAGGCTGCCCAGCTCAACACGATTTAAGGGGGCACGTATTGTCCCCTTCAGACGTTCTCTCAGGCCCGCGATTTGGGCAGGATAGTGTTCTTCCCCTATCTTTTCTTCCCACGCCTTTTCGTTCGGTTCAGATGTAGATGACTCCTCGGCATTGTCAAAATAGGTACGAAATCCACGCAAGGATGTGAGATGGACGGGAGGTTTGTACGAAGCCTCCCCTTCCCCAAAATAGGTTGAAAAGTCCTTCCCCAACTCAGCGATCGTAGGTTGAGACGCAGGATCAACGTCTGACCAGGTTTCCGAAGTGAAATACTGATTAAACCCCTTGAGTGTCACAAGTTTGGTCGGAGGTAGGGGAAGAGCGTGACGGTCAACCGCCGCCTCTTTTGGGGGACGCTCCTCCCAAGAATTAACCCACAAATAAAAGGCTATCCCTAAAAACAGGTACGGCCCGATCCAAGCAAAACCTCCCAATATTAATCTTAAAAATGAAGACAGGGAAATTCCCCAGCTGCTAATCCCGAAAGTCCCCAAAAATCCGAAAATTGATAGGAACAGAAACATGATTCCAAGAAGCCTCAGCCAAGGATGCTTATTCCGTCGCTTACCAGAAGTTTTCCTGCCAGCCAATCTTTTCACCCCCATGCTTGTCCAATATCCATTATCTTTGAAAAGGGTGGGGGATGTCAAACTAAATTAGCCATCGTGAACTCGTTTTGCTGAAGCAAAACATCGAAAAAGAACAAGGAGAACTTCTATAAGCCCTCCGACAGTTAATAACCGAGCAGGATTCCTTCTCGATTCGTGGTATGAAAACTTTCCTGGGCAATCTCGCCTTCGGAATTCATGACGACTTTCCCGGTATAGAGAAAATCTTCCCGGGTCCAATAGCGCAGATCCATGAACTCGACCCAACACTCGGCATTCTCATCTTCTGCAGCAACAATGTGATAATACGGAGTAAACTGATCGAAAATTGCAGCTACTGCCCCTTCCATGGCGGTACTGACATTGGGATCCGCTTCATCCCAACGCGGAAGCGTACGCTCCACTTTCGGATGCTTGCCGCGAATCGTTCCAAAGCGTACAAGCTGCTCCTGAAATAAGAGGAAGTTCCAATTGAACGGACGGTACATGGCTGGCAGGACTTTGACCTCTCGTTTATCGTTCAAACCGTACCTTGCCATTAAGTCTTTCCGCACCTTAAGCCGCCCAATTTGCCGATACGTCAGGTAAAGACTGCTGCCTATAAACGCTAAACCCGCAGCTTGCGTCGCTTGAGGCCAATTGAGCGATACAACGAGCGAAGCCAAAAAGAGGGTAAAGACCACCGGATCAGTCAGCATAATCATGTTGACTGTCAGCTTTTTTTTATAGAAAGGCCATAACAATTCTGCTCCAAAAGAATTTAAAAGATCGGCCATTCCGTGCGAGAGGGTTCCTAATAGAGCCCAATAAAAGAGGGTACTCCATGATGTTGCCGGGAAGAAGCTGTACAAAACGCTTCCCAAACCGACCGCCATTCCGCCCAGAGCCAAGAGTGAATGGCTGGCACCCCGGTGCTTCAGTAAATAGTTTAAACGTCCTTTGACATGGGTTACGATATCAAGATCAGGAAGCATAGCTCCCAAAGTCGAGGCCAGGAAAATAGGATCGTCCAAACTTGGGGCATGCCCTGATAAAAAGGCCAAACTTGCTCCGATTAAACCATGTGTGATCGGATCCGTTTTGAGTCCCCCCTCATATTTGATGTTTTACTTCTTTTATTATAGCACATTTAAAATACAGAAAGCGCCAGGAATTCTTTTCTTTTTTTGAGTGAAACTCCGAAGGCCGTGAAACGCTCTACCCTCATCTTAGGATAGCCTATTTACACTGGATTTTTTCATACCAATCAGAAAGTAATTTTGGGTGGCATAAGTGCAACTAAGGCGACCGCCTGCGCCGACTCAAACAGGACGTTTGAGATTAGAGCATCGCCATGGATGGCTAGATGCCGGATGGCAAGGCGCCGAAGGCTTGGCGCCAGCCGAGTTTTCTTTATCCTAATCAGAAAGTATCAGTCTGTGGAGGATAAGAAAACTTGCGTCGCCGCCTTCGCTAAGGCTTGGCGCCAGCCGAGTTTTCTTTATCGTGGTCTGGTGGCAAAACCCTATCTGCCAGTAAAGAAAACCCCTGACCCCTGCGCTGCAAAATTCCCGCTACCCGGCGCGGACCGCCCCGTGAGCCAAATAGCCACTCCCCATACTTTTGATAATCCCGTTCAAATAAAACCGCATCCAAAAAGCCGAATTCATCCTCCAACGTAAAGAAAACCACCACTTGCCCGCTCCGTGTCGGCGGTCGATGCGGGCGGAGAATAAGCCCGATTAAACTCACTCGGGTTCCATCCTGCATGTCCCGCACACTCGCTGTAGTCAGCAACCCCTCCCCTTGCCAATGATACATCTGTCTCCAGAGTGCCATCAAGCGGTGCGTGGTATTGAGTTTAAGTAAGCGATATTCCCACTCCGTCTTTTCCAGCAGGGTAAAATCCGGGTAATTCGAAGAATCGTTTAGGCCAACCGCATGCTCTGCAACAACAAACCCTTCATCCCTAAAAAGCCCATCATCCCAGCCCTTATGGATCTCCCAGAGAAGGGCCTTGCGGTTAGGGTAACGCACCTCAAAAGCCCCTGCCAAAACCAGGTTTTCCAGGATCAAAGACGCTACGCCCGCACGCCTGGCCAAATCCTGCCAGGAACGAAAGGCATGTTTCTCCCGCTCCTCCACGATCCTGCAAGCACTTGCTTCTGTTATGCTTTTCAACTGTTTAAACCCTGTTCGGATGTTCCCCTCCTCTACCCGAAATTCCCAAACGCTTTTCTCGATATCCAAAGGAAGGAGTCTCACTCCCCGGCGCTTCGCTTCTAGAGCCAGGGTATTGGGCGGATAAAAACCCATCGGCTGATGATTGAGTAAAGCTGCAAAAAACTCTGCCGGATGATGTTCAATGAGATAGGCGGTCTTTAACGCTGTCGTCGCAAAAGCCGCCGCATGGGCTTCACAGAATCCATAGCCTGCATAACCCACCAAGTAAGAAAAGATTTTCTTCGCCGCCTCCGGCTGGACTCCCCGCTCAACCGCTTGTTCTTCAAATATCCGACCGATTTCCACCATCTCTTCCTTGGAACGGGCATGGCTCATCACCCGGCGTAGCCGATCCGCTTCACCAAGTGTAAACCCTGCCACTCTCTGCACGATCGCGATCGCCTGCTCTTGAAAAAGCACCACCCCGTAGGTCTTCTTGAGGATTTCTGCCAACGCCGGATGCAGGTATTCCACGGGGGCAAGCCCTTTGCGGCGCGCAATATAGGGTTCGACCATATCCCCCTGCACTGGGCCTGGACGGATCAGGGCCACACTGGCCACCACATCCTCAAAGCGATTGGCCTCCAAACGGCTCTGCAAGGCCCGCTGGGCCGGGCTTTCCAATTGAAAGATCCCCATCGTCTCTCCGGTTTGTAATCGGGCATAAACCTCCGGGTGATCTTTCACCGTTTCTTCTTCCCGAAACTCACTCTGAGACGTGCGAATATCCCGAATACTGTCTTCCACGACCGACAAAGTGCGCAAAGAGAGGAGATCAATCTTAAAGAGCCCCAATTCCTCGATATCGCGTTTATCCGCTTGGACAACCGGAGTCCCTTTGCCTGACCACTGCAAAGGAACGATCTGGGCGATAGGCTCTCGACTCACCACGATACCCCCTAGATGTGTTCCTAAAAAGCGAGGGAACTCAGAAATCCGAGCACAAAAGGCAAATAGTTCTTGAAAACGTTTCTGTTTCTCCTGAGACAGAACCCTAAGCTCCGGGAAAAACGGGATCGCTTCCCGAATCTCGTCTGCATTGATCCAGGGCATACGTTTCGCCAAATCATCCAGTTCCGCTTCCTGAAAGCCAAATGCTTTCCCCACTTCCCTAATGGCCGAACGGGCCCGGAACGTCTGATAGGTTCCCACCGCAGCCACTTTATCTGCCCCATAACGTTCGCTAAAATAGGCAGCCACCTGATCCCGATAACGCGAATCAAAGTCAACATCAATATCCGGTTTTTCCGCCCGCTCTACGCTCAAAAAACGTTCAAATAAAAGTCCCCGCCTGATGGCATCCACTTCCGTGATCTTTAAACAATACGCCACCGCACTGTCTGCAGCCGAACCGCGCCCCGCAAACCGAATCCCTTTCCGCCGAGCAAACTGAAGCGCATCCCAGACGACCAGGAAATAATCCGCAAACTGAAGCTGATGAATCACCTTTAATTCATGTTCCAAGCGCTCACGCACCGACAGCCTAAGTACACCATAGCGCTCCCGCGCCCCCTGCCAAACCAACTCCTCCAAAAAATGCGTTCGTGCCTCAGGAGTGGGTAACGGATATTCAGGGAAATAGGAAAACCCACCCAAACAAACATTGCATGTTTCCGCAATCCGCACACTTTGCCCCAGGGCCTGCGGCATCTCCCGGAAAATCTCCCACATCCCCTCCATGGGTTTTAAATAATTCTCCCCATTTAAACGTCGCTCTTCATATACATCCTCCAAGGTCATTTGTTGACGGATGCAGGTGAGGGTATCAAAGACAGGGAAATCCTCCTTCACGGCATAGTGCACATTATTGGTCGCCACCAAAGAAATCCCCAGTTCTTTCTGCAAGCGTTCCATCCCAACCACTAAACGTTTCTGCCCTGGCAATCTGTCTCCCTGCAATTCCAGGTAAAAATCTTCATCAAAGAGCCCCTTATAAGCCAGTACTGCAGCTTTTGCCTGCAGATAATCCCCGTGCAAAAGCCAAAACGGAACCTCCCCCCGTCGGCAGCCGGATAAAGCGATAAGCCCTTGATGATAGCGCTCCAAGCTCTCCCATTCCACTCTCGGCTTTCCCCGTTCATGGGCCAAATGGCTCTCACTGATGAGATGGCTTAAATGTTGATACCCTCGCTCGTTTTTCGCCAAAAGAACCAGATGATACCCTGCCATTTGACCTTTTGCCAGCTTAGTCCCCAACCCTCTCCCTTGCTCAAATAACCCTAAACTTTCCCTTTGTTCCAGTTTGAATCCCGTTTCCGGGCGCGGTCCGATTAAGACCTCCGCCCCAAAAATCGCTTTGAGCCCCGCTTCCCGTATCAGTTCCTGAAAACGAGCAGCCCCTGCCAGACTGTGCCAATCCGTAAGTGCCAGAGCTTTAAACCCTAATCGTTTAGCCTCCTGAACCAAATGATGGAGATGGCTTCCTCCCCCCAAAAATGAATAAGGAGAATGCACATGCAGGTGAACAAAATCCCCCATGCCGCACTCCCCCTTTCCAGTGAAATATAACAAATCGCAAGCCCTAACCATGCCTTACTAATCGTATACCTGATAAACGGCCCAGACGTTTTCGTTAGCATCATGATACAACTCATAAACCTGAGAATTGGAAACCACCCGGTAGAAGATTTTCTCTCCTTCGCCCTTCCACCATTCTCCCGTATCAACCCATTCATCCTCAATAGCACTCACCCAGCGCCAACGCCCCTTCCAAAAGAACTCGCGCGGCACTTTCCCTCTTAAACGCACCATAATCCCGTTTTCGAGGTTCGAGGTCCGAGGTCCGAGGTTCGAAATTTGTTGTTGGGGGTTCGATTCCTCCATGCTCTCCAATGCTCCTACCTCTTACTTCTGACCTCTCGCCTCTGACATCTTAAAAACGGGGACATTCCTCCGAGCCACTCGTCAGTATTCTTAATGAGGAGGTTTGTCCCCTAACCTCTAAAACCGCCATGGATCCCAATGTGCGAGCATCTTCTCCCTTCGGGAAAGGGAAACCCCCTTTTTCAGCATACCTGGAAAGCGCAAAGTCAAAGCAGCCAAACGGGGATCCCGCGTTTCTTTTCCCGCTTGGGCAAACAATGCATATTGTCTATGTACCGCTGGACGCAGCTCCTCGGCTTCCACACGCACCTCCCCGAAGCTCTCCAGCCTTAAACCCTGCACCATCATAAGAACTGTTTCTGCAAGGCTTAATCGATCCTGCTCTGGCGCGGAAAACTGCCGTTCCGAACCAAACGACTCCCCCGCATGCGAAACCGTAAGCCGTAGTCTTAAACAGCCCTCATTTCTTGCAGTCAATTGTTCAACCAACTGAAAGGCCAGTTCCCGCGCCACTTGGGCCATCTGTACCCAATCTCCTTCGGATTGGGTCTCCGGATCCCGTAATTCCCGAAATACCTCCAGCGTTTTTGAGGGATAATTGGCTTCAAGGCCGGGAAGCCCTTCTCGACCTTTTAAAAACAAAGGCAAAAACGGGTTCCCCGTTTCCCGAATGAGAAAGTCATCCCCTAAGAGCACAAGCTGGCCGAGATTCTGAAAACCAAGCCTCGCCAACTTCTCAATGATTTTATGCTCCAAAAACCACAGCCCCTCAAGCGGAAAATCATGCCATATCTTGCTTTCAAACCAAGCGGCCCAGGCTTCGTCCGCTGAGAGCAGACTCGGGTAGAAATCCTGTGGCAAAGCCCTCACCTTTTGTTGAAATCTTGTTAACCTCATTTTGGCCTCAGGCTCTGACTCCGCTTTCCCCGGCCCTAGCCAGAGAATCTCCTGTTCTCCCTTTTTCCGTCGCCATAAATAGCAAGAGCCACCGAGCGTTACCGAAGGCAAACAGCCTGTGTTTAAAGCCAAAAACTTGGCCAACCACTTGTTCGGAGCCAAAGCCATTACGCTCGAACTTTCCTTAAGCTCTCTAAGCACTTGGAAAACGGTATGGGGGCCCCGCAGTTCAATCCAGCACCCATTTTCTTCTTGTTCAATCCGCTGTGAGAACTTTTCTGCTTCCTTTAATACGGCTTCTCTGATTAAAGTGGCATCACGGTTGGCTGCTTCAGCACCGAAACGCAGATAAATAATCCAAGGCACTTTTGTTCCCACCAGTCAAACGCGCGTTCCTTTATACCCATTATAAGTTCTCTTCCGTTCTTACGCAAGGATTTTCTGTAAACTTATTAGTCCAGCAGCGAACCCTACCGAAAATTCAAAAAGCCCCTTATCCGGAAGCCTGTCAGGCTCCCGGATAAGAGACCCTAGATTTGTCTCCCATTCTATCATCATAATCATGCGCCCGCTTAAAATCCGCTTAAACCTATTTACTCCAGTGGTTGGCTACCCGAATCGCATTGTTCACATTATGAATTCCTGACACCAAGTGAATCAAAGATTCCGCCCGTTCGCGGTCTTCATCAGCATACACTTCCCCGGATAGGAAAGCCGTACCGCCTTGGACAAAAGCATGCACTTGTCCAGAATTGATACGGTTGTTGCCGAATACCGCCACCAATTGTTCGGTCAAGCGCAGATCCTCCCCTTTGGAACGGTGGCGGGTCACTATCTCGCTCACGACCGCTTTCACACCCGAAACCTGATAAGCGGTTTCTACCGCCCACTCTGCCGCTTCCTGCGTATCCACCATCCCTGTTAAGGTGATAAGCCCATTGCGGGCGTCCGTCCTGATTTCTTGGGCATTCACCCAAGGGGAAGCCACCATAGCACTTTCCACCCGGTTGACCAAGGTTGCATCATCGACACCCTTTTCTTTCAGTTGAACCTCACTGCGGATTTCTTTCACCCCGCGTACTTGCGAAGCGATTCGTTTCGCCAACCTCTCATTGCTTTGGGTCTCAACATGACCGAGAAGGGTGACAATCCCCTTGCTCACTCGGCAACCCAAACCCGAAACTTCTTTATGCCCTGATCCGGCAAAGCGTTCCCGAATCCACTCTTCGATTTCCTTGTCACTGATACTACCATCATTGGCAACTGTCAGGGAATTGTCGATTTCCCCCACGCCATCAATCCGGCGAATCCGCTCCGCGATAAAGTTCTTTTCCGCCAGAGCGTCGACCGTCCCCCAGAGATTGACACGCTCCCCCCGAACTTCGACATGAATCCCCTGGGCACTCTCCCCAAAATGGGTAAGGATAAGGTCTTTTATAGCTTCGAGAAGTTCCAGTTCAGGATGTTGCATGGCTCTACCTCCCTTGTGAAAACTAGAGGTAGTTTCTCACTGGAAGAAGGATTTTATCCCTTTACAACCAACTTTAGAATTCTTTAATTGGGGACATTTCTCCGAGCCGCTTGACAGTATTCCTTATGAGGAGGTGTGTCCCCTTTCCTCTAGATACTCCCTTAACGCAGAGACTCCCGAAAGCGGAATATCCAGCTGCCCAATCTTAAACGGGCTAAACGGTCCGTGAAAATCGCTTCCACCCGTCGCGAACAACGCGCGTTCCTTGGCTAATGCCCCATAATGCTCAATAAGAGCCTGTCGCTGTTCCCAATAGCCATAGTACACCTCTAAACCCATCGGGCGGTAACGGAGTAAACGCGGGACGATCTCCCGGTTGCGGAGTATTCCCGGATGGGCTAACACCGGAACCCCGCCAGTAGCATAAATCAGATCAACAGCATCTTCAAAACGATGTTCAAAGAACGGAAGGTAAGCTGCACCCCCAGGCTGAAAAAAAGCCCCCGCCTCGCGCCAGCCAAAACTCGGGTTAATTATATTCCCATGATGCATCGCCCGTATAATGTGCCCTTTACTCACCGCACCCTCGGCACTCGCTTCCTTCTCCACAGCGGGCCAAGTCAAAGGAATCCCGTCCGCTTGCAGGCGCTTCACCATATCATAGGCCAGAGCCGTCCGCCGTTCCCGCAGTTCCTTTAATCGGCTTTGGAGTTCAGGATGTTCAACCGAACGATAATAACCCAGAAGGTGCACCTCTTGCTCTTGATAATACGTCAAGAATTCCAGCCCCGGAATCACTGTAAGACCAGCCTCTTCGCTCAGGCGCTCCGCCTCTGCCACACCCTGGGTACTCTCATGATCCGTGATCGCAAGGATGCCCACCCCATTATCCAGTGCGAGTTCTATGATCGCTTGAACTGAAAACGCCCCGTCGGATTCCATAGTGTGTACATGCAAATCGATCCTCAAACGTTTCCCTCCCCAAAAAGCCGGGGCTTGCCAGCACCAATTCTATCTTTTCTGGCCTTCGTCCGTTGCATTCGTTTCCACTTAGGCTATTCTGGCTTAGAAGAACAAAATCCTGCTATATCCATCCGCTTGAAGCTCTATTTTTTGGCCGCTGTAGCCGGTGAGGCAAAACACTCCCTGAAACCTAGGATATGCTACAGGATAAAAATCTAGCAAAACTTTTTTCCTTGACACCTCTTAAGGTGTTCGCTATAATATATTTTGTCGCATTACCGATACAACCTTTTTAGGGGATTAGTTTAATGGTAGAACAGCGGTCTCCAAAACCGT
>JAIMKP010000006.1:27574-102991 GCA_020692355.1 Desulfosporosinus sp. | reverse complement strand
GATCCTGGGAAAGTAGGTCGTCGCCAGGTAAACAAACAAAAAGCTATCTCTTACGAGGTAGTTTTTTGTGTTAGTTATACTGTAAGAACGAAGCACCGGGGTTCCACCCGTTCGATCCACACTGCTGGAGCCTTCGTTATGTGTCGCAGTGTGGCGATAGGCTCATCCGCCTATCGTATCCCGAACACGGAAGTTAAGCGATCCACACGGCTCAAATGTTATCTTGCTAGTTTGCCGTGTGGCGATTGCCGCCCTACTTGGATCGCAGACGAAAACATCCAGTGGATGTTTTCGGGGCCAGCGCCCATACCACAAACGAAAACTCATTGGCGCGGCACGCCTGGGAAAGTAGGTCGTCGCGACCAACAGGAGGTTGGAAGTGCCGAGCGAGCCATGGACTTCTGACTGAAACACATAAAGAGAAAGGCTACTTGCAGTGACCTTTCTCTTTAGTGTAAAACTCCATAATTATTGATGGAGTCACCTCTGTGAGATACGCGCTGGCCGTCACGAAGCTCACAGAATTTTTAACATGTTAATTTCTAATCGATGTCTTCACCGTGTTCAGCCATTTCTCTTTCGGCAAAACGGATCAGCTTCTTTACCATATTACCGCCTATTTTACCGACCTCACGGGTAGTCATGTTTTCAAATCCACGTTTTTTAATGTCATCGTCCAACTGGAGTTCTTCAGCGACTTCCCACTTAAGTTCGTCTAACTGTTTTTCGGATTGCGGGACTTCAGGCGTGTGATTACTCATAAATCCTTCCTCCTCGCCAAGTTGAACATGAAACATTAAGATTCGAAACTAAAATTAGCATTCCCAAATTTCTAAGATTTATTCAAAGGAGACAAAATGCCAACGTTGGCAAAAAGAGAAAAAAAGAAAGCCCAATCCTGTTGGGCTTAGAGCAGAGGGGTTAGATTGAGGAGGAGTGAGATGAGAAGGTAACCAGTGTACGTACACTGGTTGTGGTGCATTTCACATTTAGATTGTAACCTAATTCGCAAGCGTTGGCTACCCCTTTTTTGGAAGTCTGAAAATTAAATTTACTACTGATGTTGACACAGATCGACTTCTTTGCACCTGTTGTGTAGAATTGTGTCAATAGGTTGCATAGTATTGTTAGATACCTGTACAGTCAACGGACAGTTTACACCCTGACAGGACAACCGATAAAACGGGTAAGTGCGTAAATAGGGTATCGAGACTGACTGTATTACGTTGGCATGATAATTGCTTAATAAATTCAGAATACAACGTATGCTTGATTATAACTGCGCAAAAACGTATGAGGGGAGGTTTAAACAGCTTACCATAATCATGTTCAACGGAGATCAAGAAAACTTACAATGTCACTGCGGTCAAAACGAAAGGAAGTGAAAAGCCTGGTTTCTTGGCAGCATCACAGGAAAACGCTGATTGGCTAAACCTTTTATGGTCATCGTACACGCTGTGAAAGGCGATGACCATTCCATTGGTTAGGCGGTGGGTAACACCCCTTTTCGGGCAGTACGGCGTATGTCGGCGGGAAACCACCCGAAATACAGGTTTATGGCCTGTAGCTGAGTAGCTAAATCCTGTGACGCTACCTCTCGTTTAGTCGGCGGGAGAAAAACATATCAGATGATTTTAAGTTTTTTGATATGTTTTAGAAACCAGGGATGTACTTATGATGGCGTTTGACTTAACCTTGCGTACGGCTCTGGAACGGGCGGCAAAGCTGTTTCCCCATAAGGAGATCATATCGAGGGATTACTCCGGTACGTTTCGCTATACCTATGCGGATTTCTACCAGCGCACGCAGAAATTGGCCAATGTGCTACAAAACTTTGGCATCCAGAAAGGGGAGCGGGTAGCTACTTTAGCCTGGAACCACCATCGCCATTTGGAGTTGTATTTCGCGATTCCTTGCAGTGGGGCGGTTCTTCATACGTTGAACCTGCGCCTTGCCCCTGAACAGCTCGTCTATATCATTAACCATGCCGAAGATCAGGCCATCTTTGTGGATAAAGACCTCGTCCCTTTGCTTGAAGTGATTAAGGAGCGAATTCCGACGGTTAAACACATTGTGGTCATGTCTGATACATTAGATATTCCGGGTACGAGTTTGGCAAATCCGTTGTCGTATGAGGTTTTACTGGCTAAGGCTAAAGAAACGTTTTCTTTTCCTGACCTGAGTGAATGGGACTCAGCTGCTATGTGTTATACGACCGCGACCACGGGAGATCCCAAAGGAGTGGTCTATACCCATCGCGGACTTATGCTTCACAGTTATGCAGCCGTGCTGCCGGATGCGATTAACATTGGAGAAACTGATCGGGTGATGCCGTTTGTGCCGATGTTCCATGCGAATGCCTGGGGCCTGCCTTTTGCCTGCACTTGGCTTGGGGCTACTCAAATTTTCCCGGGCGAACGCCCGCAAGCGGAGGATATTTGCCGGCTGATTCAAGAACATAAGGTCACCTTGGCAGCCGGTGTGCCTACCATTTGGATGGCGACTTATCCTTTGTGGGAAAACGGTAAATATGACCCCTCCAGTTTAAGAGAGATTGTTAGCGGCGGCTCAGCCGCTCCGAAATCTTTGCTTAAAAACTATATGGAGAAACTTGGTGTGTCCATTCTGCATGCCTATGGAATGACGGAGACGACGCCGGTGGTGCTGGTGTCACGGCTAAAGAGTACGATGAAGGACTGGACGGACGAAGAGAAGTACAGTGTGGCGGCTAAACAGGGCCTCCTAGTTCCAGGTCTGGAAATGAAGATCGTGGTGGAAGACGGCAAAGAAGTTCCGTGGGATGGCAAAACCATGGGTGAACTGCTTCTGCGCGGGCCTTGGATTGCCAAGGAGTACTATAAGGAGCCCGTACGTAGTACAGCAGCCTTTGCAGACGGCTGGCTACACACCGGCGACATTGTGACGGTGGATGCAGAGGGGTATGTCTCCATTGCCGACCGCAGTAAAGATTTGATCAAGAGTGGTGGGGAATGGATATCTTCCATTGACCTAGAGAACACGATCATGAGTCACCCTGC
Source organism: Desulfosporosinus sp. (assembly GCA_020692355.1). GTDB lineage: Bacteria > Bacillota > Desulfitobacteriia > Desulfitobacteriales > Desulfitobacteriaceae > JAJZPA01. Next base: position 99,953 of record JAIMKP010000006.1, on the reverse strand, counting down.
CGTGGCAGAGGCCGCAGTGATTGCTATGTATCATCCCAAATGGATAGAGCGGCCGCTGGCGTGTGTTGTGTTAAAGAAGGAATATGTAGGCAAAGTTGGTACGGGCGATATATTGGACTATCTGACGGGCAAAGTTCCTAAACTGTGGTTGCCTGATCGAGTGGAATTTCTTGATGTTCTCCCCAAGACCAGTGTGGGGAAATTCTATAAGCAGGCCTTGAGGAAGCAATTTGCCGGTCTCATGGTGGCGAACTCTGAGGGCTCTGGGGCTTAGCAAGATGTTTTGTACTTGGCAAAACAAGTTTACTGAAGGGGGTTCGGCATGAATTATATACCGTTGTCTGAGCTGGAAAACGAATATTATAACACCCTGAATGAGACGAACATCCAGTTTTTAAGGCGTCGCTACAATCGCGTCAACCGTTGGGTGATAGCCGATTTGGTCGGTCGGAGTGCTTATCGTTACCCGGATAAGATGGCACTCATTTATCGGGATATGACCTTAACCTATCAGGAATTGGAAGAAGAGTGCAACCGGGTTGCCCATGCTTTGATTGATTTAGGAATTGAGAAGTATGATCGGGTGGCTATTTTAGCACATAATACCATCGATCATGTTCTAACCTGGCTGGGAACCGCGAAAGCCGGCGGTGTCTATTTAGCAATCAACTATCTGCTCCGGGGTAAGGATATTGCCTATTGCATTAACCATTCGGAAAGCAAGGTCCTGATCGTGGAAGATGCCTTATACGACCTTGTCAAGGATGTATTGCACGAAATGCCGACCGTAAAGACGTTGCTCTGGTCGCGTCAGGGTTTTGGCGCGGAAGCACCGGAAGGTTTTCGGGATTTTTCAGCATGGTACAGTGCTTACCCGGCCACGGAGCCTGAGGTGGAGCTTAATATTGAGGATCCGGTGCAAATGACCTACACGAGCGGCACCGAAAGTCTTCCCAAAGGGGTTATTCTTACGAACCAAGCCCTTTTGGCTGAGTATACCAGCTGCATTATTGACGGTGAGTACACGCCAGAGGATGTCAATGTGAATGCGCTGCCGATTTATCACTGCGCCCAGCGGGATGTGTTTCTGACGCCTGCCTTGATGGTCGGAGCAACTAACGTGTTAATGATGAGTGCCGATCCGAAGCAGATCATGGATAACATCGTCCGACATCGGGCGACGATGTTCTTCGCCCCTCCCACCGTCTGGATCGGCCTATTAAGACACCCTGAGTTTGACCATTATGATTTAAGTTCAGTCGTGAAGGGTTATTATGGGGCCTCAATTATGCCGGTCGAAGTGCTCAAGGAGATCGTAAAACGGCTGCCTAACTGTCAGAAGTTCTACAATTATTATGGCCAGACAGAGCTTGGCCCCTATCATACCATGCTTCGGCCTGAGGACATGATTAGAAAACCGGGCTCGGCGGGTAAGGCCGGATTGAATATGCAGACTCAGCTTGAAGACGAGGAGCATCAGCCGATTCTAGAGGTGGGTCGTTCCGGGGAGATCTGTGGCCGTGGCCCGCATACGATGCTTCTCTACTTCAAAGATCCGGAAAAGACGGAGCGGACCCTCGCTCACAGATGGTTCCATAGCGGAGATATTGGGATCTATGATGAGGAACACTACATTACGGTGATGGATCGCAAGAAGGATATGGTTAAGACGGGGGGCGAGAATGTTCCGAGCCGTGAAGTGGAGGAGGTCATTTATACGGACAGCCGGGTCTCCGAGGTAGCGGTTGTAGGGCTACCCCATGGAAAGTGGGTGGAAGCGGTGACCGCCCTGGTTGTTCCCAAGCAAGGCGCAGCGATGACCGAAGACGAGATCATTCAGCTATGCCGCCGCAATTTGCCTGCTTTCAAAGTGCCAAAAGGGGTTGTTTTCCTGGCGGAACTGCCGAAGACCCCGAGCGGCAAAATCCTGAAACGAGATTTGCGCAATCAATATGCCGAATTATTTGCCCAGGATAAAGCCAGAGAACGGTAGTGGGCATGGAGGCGGATTCATTAGCAAACGAGAAGTAGTGGGTGGGTGGAAATCATAGCCTGATTTGATGAACGATATTGAGCATACGGGGGAGTGGATTAATACATGGATTTTGAACTGAGTGAAGAACAGAAGGCCTTCCAGAGTCTCGCCTATAAGTTTGCGGTTAAAGAGTTTGAACCCGTTGCTAAGGAATATGATCGGGAGGAAAAATACCCCCGTGAGATTTGGCAGAAAGCGTGCGCCAGTGGTTTGGTGGGGGTGGCGATTCCTGAGGAGTACGGTGGGGCAGGGGCGGGTTGGATGGAAACGGCCTTGATTACCGAACAACTGTCCCGCATTGATATGGGCTTAGGCCTCGCGATCATGGCGGCAACCTTCGGATCGGAGAACATTCTTTATTATGGGACAGAGGCACAAAAGCAGAAATATCTACCGCTTTTAACGTCAGGCCAGGCTGTTTTTGCCGGAGCCTACACCGAGCCCAATGCCGGGACAGATGTAGCCGGAACGACCACACGAGCGGTAAAGGATGGCGACGATTACGTCATCAATGGGAGCAAGATGTTTATCACGAACGGTACCATTTGTGATTACATGGCTGTACTCTGTGTGACGAACCCTGATGCTCCTAAACGAACAGAACGCCATAGCCTCATCGTTGTGGATGCCAATCTGCCTGGAATCACCCGGACGAAGATCACAGGGAAGATGGGGATTCGAGCCACGGATACGGCGGAAATCACGTTTGAAGATGTCCGGGTGTCCCAGGCAAACCTAATCGGGCAGGAAGGCAAAGGATTCTACCAGCTGATGCATTTCTTTGACATGACTCGGATTATGGTTGCGGCCCAAGGCGTGGGTCTAGCCCAAGGGGCTTTGGACAAGGCGGTAAAGTACGTCCAGGAACGCAAAACCTTTGGGATCCCGCTCGCAGCGAATCAGGGTCTACAGTTTCAGCTGGCGGAAATGGCGACAAGGGTCGAGTTGGCGCGCAATATTACCTACAAGGCCGCTTGGAAGGTGGATAACGGTCAGTTGGAGCCGGCACTGAATGCGATGGCAAAATATTATGCGGGCGAGACGGCGGTGTGGGTAGCCGATAAGGCACTGCAAATGCACGGAGGGTATGGCTATATTGATGAGTATGATGTGCAGCGGTTCTACAGGGACGCGAAGATCCTAGAAATTTACGAAGGAGCAAAAGAAGCGGAAAAAATGACCATCGCCAGGAGGCTGTTTTAAATTTAGGAAGATAGTGAGTGAACTCGTTTAGCACTCGTCGAGATAGGGCGAGTGCTTTTTTGTAATGCCTAGGCACCTTAGGCTATAGCCGGAAAAATATGTTATAATACGGTTACCATATACACAGGGAGGATGAGGAATGAGAGTTGCGGTGATTGACGGTCAGGGTGGCGGAATCGGCAAGCATATTGTAGAGCAATTACGCAAGAAACTCCCTGACCTGGAGATTTTAGCTTTGGGGACAAATGCTTTGGCTACCGGAGCGATGTTGCGCGCAGGGGCCAGCGAAGGTGCCTCAGGAGAATCAGCCATCTGCTACAATGTTGACAAGGTTGACCTGATCCTTGGTTCTGTGGCCATAACGATGGTTTATGGCTTACTGGGGGAGATCACGCCTTCTATGGCCACCGCCATTTGCGCAAGCCCAATGCCAAAGCTTCTCCTGCCAATTCAGAGAGGAAATATTCAGATCATCACTGTTCAGAGGATACCACTCCCGCATCAGATTGAAGCGTTAGTAGATGAAGTTGAACGGAGAATGACTTTAAATCAAATTTGACAAATGAAGAAAAAAGCACTAATATTAATTCATACTAAATTGATACGAATTGGGGGTATTTAAATGAAAATCGCAGACTCAATACTGGAGCTTATTGGACATACTCCAGTCGTGAAATTGCAGCGTCTTGTTAAACCTGGAATGGCCGACGTGTTTGTAAAACTTGAATCCTTTAATCCAGGAGGGAGTGTCAAGGATCGGATTGCCTACAGTATGATTCTGGACGCAGAAACGCGGGGCCTCTTAAAACCTGGAGGGGTCATTGTGGAGCCGACCAGCGGGAACACGGGGATAGGGCTGGCGATGGTGGCGGCAGCCCGGGGCTACCGCTTGATCGTTGTGATGCCTGAGACGATGAGCATTGAACGGCGGCTGTTGATGGCGGCCTTTGGGGCAGAATTTGTCTTAACCCCAGGCCCCCAAGGAATGGGCGGGGCGATAGCGGAAGCACAGCGCTTGGTCGATGAGAACGAAGGATACTACATGCCGCAGCAATTTGAGAATCCCGCCAATCCCGAGGCTCATCGAAAAACAACAGCGCTTGAGCTTTTGAGCCAAATGGAAGCACTGGATGCCTTTGTGGCAGGGGTTGGGACAGGCGGAACCATTACAGGCGTAGGCGAAATTCTGAAGTCGCGTTTTCCTGAGATAAAAATCATTGGGGTAGAACCTGCCGCTTCTCCGGTTCTGTCCGGGGGGAAAGCAGGGCCGCATAAAATTCAGGGGATCGGAGCTGGCTTTGTACCAAAAGCGTTGAAGCGGGAGGTTCTCGATGAAATCATCCTTGTAGGGAATGAGGAAGCGCTTGAAACCGGACGCCGCTTGGCGCGCGAGGAAGGGATTTTATGTGGAATCTCTTCGGGTGCTTCGGTGTATGCGGCCCTGCAGCTTGCTCATCGCTTAGGGGAAGGGCGCCGGATTGCGGTCATCGCCCCGGATACGGGTGAACGCTACTTGAGTACAGAATTGTTTAACCGCTAAGCAGAAATAGGTGTCCGATGTCAAGGGGCTGTCAGAGATTCTTTGAAAATCTGGGCAGCCCCTTTGCTATTTATCCAAGCGTTTAAGACTCCCACTTCTATAAGTGGGAGTGGAAATTCTGTTCTCTGCTTCGGTGGGGGTAGACTCCCCCACCGAAGTCTCGATGTTCAGCTTTAGCTGAACGAGTTCACTTTCAGATTACCTCTTGGCATATGTTGAACTCAAACGAAGTTTTCTTTACAAGGGAAAATTAGCTATGCTAAAATGATCAATGGATAGAATAAGGGGGAATTTTTGTGTCAGGACATTCGAAATGGGCAAATATTAAACACAAGAAAGCCAGAGCTGATGCCCAAAAAGGACAGGCATTTACTAAAATCGGGCGAGAACTCGTTGTGGCCGCGAGAGCAGGGGGTCCTGACCCGGCTAATAATTTCCGCTTGAAGTTGGTTATTGAAAAGGCTAAAGCGATTAACATTCCCAATGACAATATTCAAAGAGCCATTCAAAAAGGAGCGGGTTCCGGTGAGGGCGAGAACTATGAAGAGTTACGCTATGAAGGTTACGCTCCTGGCGGCGTAGCGGTGATGGTCAACATTTTGACGGATAATCGCAATCGCACCGCCGGTGAGATGCGGCATATTTTCTCCAAAAATGGCGGGAATTTGGGGGAGACCGGGTGTGTCAGCTGGATGTTTAAAGAAAAAGGCCAGTTGAGCATCTCGCGGGAAGGACTGAAAACGGACGAAGACGAATTTCTCTTGCTGGCTTTGGATGCCGGTGCGGAGGATGTAGAAACTGAGGAGGAGAGCTTCCAGGTTTACACGGATCCAGCTGATATGGAGAGCGTCAGGCAGGCCTTGCTGGATCAGAGTATGGCGGTTGAGGATGCTGCAGTCAATTTGATCCCAGAAAACAAGATCGAGATCGCCGATCCTGATCAGGCGAGCAAAATTATTAAATTGATTGATGCTTTGGACGAGCATGATGATGTGCAAGGGGTCTTTACGAATTTTGAATTAGCCGAAGCGATCGCAGCGGAATTCGAAGAATAATATGGTTATCGTTGGCATTGATCCGGGGACAGCGATTATGGGCTATGGGGTCATTGAACAGCAGGGCCATGTTTTAAAGGCTGTGACTTATTCGTGCTGGCGTACTCCGGCCGGGATGCCGCTTTCCGAACGGTTGTTGAGTCTCTATCAAGGAATTCGTGCCCTTTTACACGAATTCAAGCCCGATTGCCTGGCTGTGGAGGAACTTTTTTTCAACCGTAATACGACCACCGCTTTAGCCGTAGGACATGCCCGTGGAATTGTCCTATTGGCGGCGGCAGAGCAGGGCATTCCGGTCTATGAATATACCCCCCTGCAGGTAAAGCAGGCGGTTGTGGGCTATGGCAAAGCTGAAAAGGTGCAAATACAGCATATGGTTCGGGCGTTGCTAGGCCTTCAGGAGATACCCAAACCGGATGATACGGCAGACGCGCTCGCGATTGCGATCTGTCATGCCCACAGCAGGGCTTGGCAGGGGAGAACGGAGGTCTAAGCAGATGATCGGAATGCTAAGGGGCCGCGTGTGGGAGATTCAGGCGGAAAAGCTCATCCTCGATGTGCAAGGGGTAGGGTATCTCTTGTCCGTGCCGTTAGGGATCCTGAGCCGGGTGCATACGGGTCAGGAATTGATAGTGTATACACATACTCACATGAGGGAAGAGGAGATTGCCCTTTATGGGTTCGCTTCGTTAAACGAGAAGAAACTATTTTTGGACATGCTTAATGTCTCTGGAATTGGACCTAAAGTTGGGATGGCGATTCTTTCGACACTGGGGCAACCTGAGCTGGAACAGGCCTTGGCTCAGGAAGATATCGGGCGTCTGACCAAAGTGCCCGGTGTGGGCAAGAAAACAGCTCAACGCTTGGTTTTGGAGCTTAAAGATAAGTTTAAAGGCCTGGGTATAGAAGAGATGGGTGCGAACGAGACTTACCGGGGGGATTCAGAAGCCTTGGAGACCTTGTTGGCCCTGGGATTTAGCCCGGAGGAAGCCCGGAAAGCTTTAAGCAGAGCCATGGCAGGGGGAGAGCCCTTGCCTGTAGAAGAGCAGGTTAGGCTTGCTCTCAAGCACTTAGCAGGCTAAACCCTTTCACCCAATCCCCATGCCAGGCGGTAAACCAGCGAAAAATATGGGTGAGCTGGCATTCAACGCACATATTTTCAGGATCATAATTAGTGAACTCGTTCAACTAAAGTTGAACATCGAGACTTCGGTGGGGGAGTCTACCCCCACCGAAGCAAAGTACGAGGTACCACTCCCACTTGTAGAAGTGGGAGTCTCACGATTGAATGAAAGGGGAAGGGCGAATGGAGGAACGCGTCATCGCTCCGCAGGAACAACGGGGGGACCAAGGGGCTGAAGTCCTCCGCCCGAACCGGTTAAGCGAATATATTGGGCAAACTAAAGTCAAGGAGAACCTCGCTATTTTCATCCAAGCAGCACTGACGCGGGGAGATCCCTTGGATCACGTACTTTTGTATGGCCCGCCGGGATTAGGAAAGACGACTCTGGCCAACATTATCGCCGCAGAATTGGGAGTGAATATCCGTACAACCTCGGGTCCGGCTATAGAACGGCCAGGGGATTTGGCAGCGATCCTTACCTCATTGGAGGCCAGAGATGTTCTATTTATTGATGAAGTTCACCGCCTGAACCGGACCACGGAGGAGATTCTCTACTCAGCAATGGAAGACGGATGTTTGGATATCATGATCGGGAAAGGCCCGAGTGCGCGATCTATTCGCCTTTCCCTGCCGCCATTTACCCTCGTGGGCGCAACGACCAGGGCTGGGCAGTTAACTTCGCCGCTACGGGATCGATTTGGGGTCATCAGTCGCCTGGAATTCTATGGGACGGACGATTTGTTGGCGATTGTGCAGCGGGCTGCCGGGATTCTTAGCCTAACGATCACTTCCGAGGGAGCCGAAGAGATCGCCCGCCGTTCGCGGGGTACCCCGCGCATTGCTAATCGCCTCTTGAAGCGGGTTAGGGATTATGCTCAGGTTTGGCAGGATGGCACGGTGACGAAAGAATTGGCAAAGGAGGCCTTGACCCGCTTAGAAGTTGATCCGGCGGGGTTAGATAAGATTGATCAGAGAACTCTGAGCACGATCATTTTAGCCTTTGGTGGGGGACCCGTAGGTTTGGATACCTTAGCTGCTACCATTGGAGAGGAAGCAGAGACGCTTGAAGATGTGGTCGAACCCTTTTTGCTTCAAAATGGTTTTTTACAGCGAACCCCCCGTGGGCGGGTAGCGACGCCTAAGGCTTACCAGCATTTAAATCTGGCTTTGCCTATATCCCGCTCCGAGGTAAGCCTGTTTGCGGAAGAGGATTAGTCAGGTCGCGTGTAGAATAAATGTGGCATAGAATGGAAGAAAAACGGGAACCCTGTTCGGGAGAGGGGGTGTGGTAACATGCATCCCAGAAGGGGACGGGTTGTGATTTTTCTTGCCCTGATGCTACTATGGCTAGTTCCTACAAGCGCTGAGGCTAAAGAAGTCAGTGTCAACTTGGTCTGGAAGTTCAGCCAGTCTGGTTGGCTTGAGATTCAGATTGACGGGGGTATTTATCAACTTAGACAGGGTTTAAGTAAGGGAGCAAACCCTGACAAGTCGGAAAACTCAATGCTCGCTCCCGGTTCGCGCCTGCAGCTAGGCTGGGGAGGCTGGGCTCCGATCTGGCGTTTGAATGACGGGGAGTTTCAGTTTGCCCCTCCCAGCTTGGATCTTTTAGGGGAGGGTTCCTTTTCGGTAAAAACTCCTGAAGGGACGAAAGTAGCCTACCGAGGGAATTTGCACTGTGAATGGAATGCAGGGGCTTGGCAGCTTACGAACCGCCTTGAGGCTGAGGATTATCTCAAAGGAGTTGTTCCGATTGAGATGAGCAACGCTTGGGCTAAGGATGGCCTGGAAGCGTTGAAAGCACAATCGGTAGCAGCCCGTACCTATTTGGTTAAACGGACGGTAGGTGGGAAAGCCATCACAGATTCCCCGGATACAGACCAAGCCTATTTGGGTAAGAATGTAGAAGGGACTGCGAGTCTCGCCGTGGACGCGACCGCTTTCGAGATTCTGGAGGACGCCCATACGAAACAACCGCTCGATGCGCTTTATTCCTCCCACGATGGAGGGTACACGGAAGATGCTAAGAATGTCTGGGGCCAGACGGATTGGCATTTTCGTTCTAAACCGGATCCGTTTTCCTTAGGAGTGGGCGGGGCGGCTGGAAGCTGGCATTATATTCTTTCGGCACCGGCCTTGGGAGAAGCGTTTAGCTTGGGACCCATACGAAAAATCGACTTAGCGAAATACCCTTCTGGTCGTGTATACAAGGTCAAGCTGGAGGCCTGGGACGGCAAAACCAAAGAGGTTACGGGGAAAACGTTTGTCCAAGCCTTTTATCCATTTGGCCAGCCGATTCAGGAAGAGGCCTTCTTGGGAAGTCTCTTTGAGGTGAATCATTATGAAACAGAGCCAGGCGTTTGGGTAAAGCCGGGCCTGCGTTTATCGGATCCTTTGCCTTGGGCGGTGTTGCCCGGCCCGCGCCTCGGGAAAATATGGAGTTCGAAAGAAATCCTGGCCTTTAACCAACCGTATGGTGTTTTTGTCTTTCACGGGATGGGTTGGGGGCATGGTGTCGGGATGTCCCAGTGGGGTGCTTACCACATGGCCCAGCTCGGTTACAGTTACAAAGACATCCTGGCGTTTTACTACGAAAATACAACCTTGGGCAAGACGCCTAGGTGAGATTAAGCCAGGGGAGTGAAGATAGGTAGATAAGGAGTATTTGGATTGAACGTCTCAGATTTTGATTTTCATTTACCAGAAGAACTGATCGCCCAGCATCCCCTGGCACAGCGGGATGCTTCCCGCTTAATGGTGCTTCGGCGAGGTACGCAGACCCTGGAACACCGCCATTTTTACGACCTGCCAGAATATCTGCAGCCAGGGGACGTTCTGGTTTTGAATCGTACGCGGGTGATTCCGGCCCGCCTCCTGGGGGAAAAGACCCAGGGCGGCGCTCGGATGGAAATTCTACTCTTAAAGCGTCTGGAGCGGGATATCTGGGAGGTATTGCTTAAACCTGCAAAGCGACTGCAACTTGGTCAGAGCGTGGATTTTGGGGGCGGGATTTTACAGGGGGAGTTGCTTGATATCCTTCCTGATGGCAATCGGATCATGCACTTTTCCTATCCAGGGGTCTTTGAAGAGATTCTCGATGAACTCGGGCAGATGCCCCTGCCGCCTTACATTACCGAAACGCTCGCCGACTCGGAACGCTATCAGACCGTTTATGCGCAAGAACGGGGCTCGGCAGCTGCTCCGACGGCAGGGCTGCACTTTACGCCCGAGTTGTTGGCGGCTTTACGGGAGCGGGGCATCGAGGTTTTGGAGATCCTGCTCCATGTCGGCCTGGGCACGTTCCGACCGGTGAAAGTTGAAAATATTCAGGAGCATGTGATGCACTCCGAATACTATCGGATGGATGCAGAAACTGCCGCTCGGCTTAATCGGGCCAAAGCGGAGAAAAGGCGGGTCATCGCGGTGGGAACTACGGTTACGCGGACCCTGGAGACGATTGCGGCCCCAGATGGGACGATGAAAGCCCAAGCAGGGTGGACGGACATTTTCATTTATCCCGGCTACCCTTTCAAAGCGGTCGATGGGCTTATTACCAATTTTCACTTCCCGAAATCCACCCTGATTATGCTTGTCAGTGCCTTGGCGGGCCAAATGTTCACGCTACAGGCCTATGAAACGGCCATGGAGATGAAATACCGTTTTTTCAGTTTTGGGGATGCGATGCTGATTTTGTAAGAATGAGTTTTTTTGATTGAGTTTGGAGTTGAAGGGTTTGAAGGCCGTATATTTGGAAATACTGAAAGAAGATCCGCATACACGGGCTCGTTTGGGAATGCTGCATACTCCCCACGGAGTGATTGAGACCCCTGTTTTTATGCCGGTGGGCACGCAGGCCACGGTCAAAACGCTGACACCGGAAGAGCTACAGGATTTAGGAGCGCACATCATCCTCAGCAATACCTACCACCTGTTTTTGCGCCCAGGCCCGGAACTTATTCGGGAAGCGGGCGGACTGCACCCATTCATGAATTGGCCGGGGGCGATACTCACGGACAGTGGCGGGTTTCAAGTCTTTAGCCTCGGCGATTTGCGCAAGATCCGCGAGGAAGGGGTTGAATTTCGCTCGCATTTGGATGGTTCGCGCCAGTTCTTAAGCCCGGAGATTGCGACCGAGATTCAGATGGCCTTGGGCTCGGACATCGTCATGGTTTTTGATGAGTGTGCCCCTTACCCCTGCACCCATGGCTATGCGCAGGATTCTTTGGAGCGGACGACCCGCTGGGCTAAACGCTGTCAAGATACCTTGGGGGAATCGGAACGGCAAGCACTTTTTGGTATTGTTCAGGGCGGGGTGTATGAGAATTTGAGGCGGCAGAGCGCCGCAGAGATTACCGACCTTGATTTGCAGGGGTATGCCATCGGGGGCTTGAGCGTCGGTGAACCCAAGCCAATCATGTACGACGTGCTGGAGTACACGGTGCCCCTTTTGCCAAAAGACAAGCCGAGGTATCTGATGGGGGTCGGTTCGCCGGATGCCCTTATTGAGGGAGTGATGCGAGGAATTGACATGTTTGACTGCGTGCTTCCCACCCGGATTGCCCGTAATGGCACCGCCATGACGCGCTTTGGCAAGCTGGTGGTGCGCAATGCTCATGTTGCTCATGATTTTGCCCCCATCGATGTAACGTGTGACTGTTACACCTGCCGTAATTATTCCCGCGCTTATATACGGCATCTGTTGAAAGCGGATGAAATCCTCGGGCTTCGTTTAATGACGATTCATAACTTGCGGTTCTTGCAAAACCTGATGCGGGAAATTCGCGAGGCTATCCGGGATGAATGCCTGCCGGCATACCGTCAAGCCTTTTTTGCGGATTATGGATATGAAACTTAAGTAAAATCTTCTCATAGAGGAAGGATTTTTAGGCCCTTATGGTGAATTTACTAGCTCGAGTGATTTAGGAGAAACGATTTAAAGGAGGATTATTCTGTGAGTGGAAACACCATGACCCTAGTGCTCTATTTCGTCGTCTTTTTTGGTATCATGTACTTTCTCATGATCCGCCCCCAACAGAAGCAACAGAAACAGCGGCAGGCGATGCTGAGCAGCTTGCATGTCAATGACAAGGTCGTGACCTCAGGCGGGATTTATGGCAAGATCACCAAAGTCAAGGACAAATCCATCATGCTTAAAGTGGCGGACAAAGTTGAAATCGAGGTTGCGAAGGCCGGGATCGGCAGTGTAGAGAATCGGGAGGTTACGGTAGAGAAGGACAAAAAAGAAGACAAAAAAGAAGACAAAAAAGAAGACAAAAAAGACAAGTCGACCGAAACTGAAGAGGAACAGACCCAGTCGAGTGAAGGCTAAGGAAACGCTTCAAAGCAAGAAGGTACGCCAGGAAAAAAGCAAGCGGGTGTCCGCTTGCTTTTTGTATAGCACTACCAGGGGAGGGTTCTTGTGAAACAGGTTACCTTAGCGGACTTGAAAACGGATCCGTTTGTGCAGGGATACATTGAGGGAGGGAACCGCCACCTCGGGGCGATTGGGTATACGGAACACGGGTTTCGCCATGTCAATCTGGTAGCCCATATTGCCTCCAACCTGTTAGAAAAGTTGGAGCATCCAGCTCGTGAGTGCGAACTGGCGGCTATTGCCGGGTATCTCCATGATATTGGCAATGCGGTAAACCGGGTTGGGCACGCACATACCGGGGCAGTACTAGCTGCCGGAATTCTCGAACGGCACACGATGCCGCCCGAAGAGATCACGACGATCATTGGAGCCATTGGCAACCATGATGAAGGGGATGGACACCCGGTAAGCCCCGTGTCAGCTGCTCTGATTTTAGCGGATAAATCCGATGTGCACCGTTCGCGGGTACGCAATCCAGATCTCTCAACCTTTGATATTCACGACCGCGTAAATTATGCGGTCGAACGTTCTTTTCTTAGAGTGTACTCCGAGAACCATGTCGCTTTGGAATTGACCATTAATACGGAAATTTGTCCAGTCATGGACTATTTCGAGATCTTTATGGCACGCATGCTGTTGTCTCGCAAAGCAGCTGAATTCTTAGGGGCACAGTTTGAATTAGTTATTAATGGAGTTAAATTACTGTGACCAAAATGGCTTAGCCCCTAATCTGGTAAAATCAGTGCGAGCGTTCACTCATTGACACTCGGACAAGCAGGGACGTATAATAGAATTCGGCATGGGCAAGTCCCATACATATTATAAGGGAGGAAAGTTGATGAGACGGAGTAATATTATGAAATTGGTGGTCTTAATCCTGCTTGTGGTTGCCGCGACAGTCTTTTCTATCCGTCCTCTAACGGATCCAAAGAGTGGGATTTCGCTGGGGCTGGACTTGCGCGGTGGTGTCCATTTGGTGTTGCAGGCTGAGCCGGGGAAAGATGGCAAAGCGATCACCAATGAGGATATAGACAAGGCTAAAGCAATTATATCTCAGCGGGTTAATGATTTAGGGGTTTCTGAACCGGTAGTTCAATCCGATTATGACAAAAAACGGATTATTGTTGATTTAGCTGGGATTCAAGATCCTGATAAAGCCGTGGAGGTACTGAAAACAACCGCACAGCTCACGTTCAGGGATCCCGCTGGTAATATTGTCCTCCAAGGGGCGGAACTTAAAGACGCGCGGGCTGGCCAGAGTCCGTCAGGGTTTGTTGTCAATCTTACGTTTTCAACGGATGGCGCTAAGAAGTTTGCCGACCTCACTAAAAAGTATTTAGGACAGAGAATTGGGGTTTATCTCGATGAGAGGCCATTAACAAATCCCACGGTAAATTCCGTGATTGCCGATGGCCAAGCTGAAATCACTGGGTATTCCTCCCTGCAGCAGGCAGCTGATGATGCAGTCTTAATGCGTTCGGGTTCGCTCCCGGTCAGCATGTCCATTGCAGAGAAACGTCAAGTCGGGGCATCGCTCGGAGTGGATTCCTTACAGAAGAGCCTTACGGCTGGAATCTATGGGCTCGTTTTCATTGTCCTTTTTATGTTGGCATTTTATCGTTTGCCCGGGTTGGTGGCTAATTTTTCGCTATTGGTATATGCCTTGATTATTCTCTGGGTTCTCAAGGGCTTTGGCGCCGTGCTAACCTTGCCGGGCATCGCGGGATTTGTGCTTTCGATTGGCATGGCCGTAGACTTAAATATCATCGTGTATGAGCGAATTAAAGAAGAAATGCGCTTGGGCAAATCCCTCAGGGCTGCTATGGAAGCAGGGTTCAGCCGTGCCTTTTTGACTGTGTTTGACTCGAACATCACAACCATGTTTGCCGCAGCCACCTTGTTCTTCTTTACGAGTGGTTCAACCAAAGGGTTTGCGGTTACGCTCGGTATCGGGATTATCGCCAGCCTGTTTACAGCCGTGACCTTTACCCGCCTTGTCATGCGCTGGATTGTGGGAATTAGCCCGCGGATGAACCCGGCCTGGTTTGGCGTAAGGAGGAATGCATAATGGCTGGAAAACAAACTACGACGAATACTCCCCAAACACCGATTGCCAAGGCGATGACGTATGAAGAAGTCCGGAAAATGCATCCAATGTATTTCAATATCGTCAAAAAACGGTATTGGTGGTTTGCTCTCTCCCTTTTAATTATTATCCCGGGTATCATCTCCTTATTTATACAGGGGCTGAATCTGGGAATTGATTTTACCGGTGGCACGATGCTTGATATGAAGTTTAACAAGCCTGTTACGCAAACCGCGATTACCGACACGCTTAAATCCGTCAATCTTGAAGGAAATGTTCAGCTGTCTAATGGAAATACGGTTGCTTTGATTCGCACGAAGGCCTTGGAAGAAACAGAACGTAATAACCTGCTGACAGCGCTTCAGAAAAAAGTAGGAGATTTTGATCGGACTGCGCTCAAGGAGGACAAGGTTGGAGCGGCCATTGGGAGCGAACTGACGCACAGTGCCTTTTGGGCCTTGGCGATCGCCTCCGTTTTGATGCTCGCCTATATATCGTTTCGTTTTCAATTTGCGTTTGCTGTTTCCGGGATTCTTGCGTTGCTCCACGATATCTTGGTGACTGTCGGGCTCTTTTCCATCTTTCAATGGCAGGTGGACGCCTCCTTCATCGCTGCAGTTTTGACTGTTTTCGGTTATTCCATCAACGATACCGTCGTGATCTTTGACCGGATTCGGGAAAACGAAATACGGCTCAAGCGCGGGGACAGCTATGAAGACATGGTCGACAAATCAGTGTGGCAGACGATGGGCCGTTCGGTAAAGACCGTTGTCACTGTACTCATCGCGCTCTTTGCTATCTTCATTCTGGGCGGGGAATCCACGAAAACGTTCGCGTTAGCGATGCTCATCGGAGTTTTTAGTGGGGCCTATTCCTCGATTTTCAATGCAAGCCAGATTTTGGTCGAAATTAAATTGCGCCTGTCGAATAATGGCCGCAAGCTAGCACGGGCCAAGGTGTAACGTGTAAAGACGCAAGGTGTAACGTGTAAAGACGGACGCCTAAAACGACAAGGTACCCTTGAATCTTTACCTTAAGAACGTGAGGCCGTGAATGGTAAATTTTAACCGGGTTGTTTGCCCGGTTTTTTTGTCTCATAATCTATTACATAGTGCAAAAAACGGTTAGGTGTACTATAATACATAAAAAAGGAATAGGGGGAGCGATAGTGAGGATGACAGGCGCACAAGCAGTTGTGGAGAGTTTAAAAAAGGAAAGCGTCGAGATAATCTTCGGCTATCCCGGAGGTGCCGTCTTAACCTTATATGATGCCTTGTATGAAAGCGAATATCCGCATATCCTTACGCGTCATGAGCAGGGAGCGATTCACGCCGCAGACGGGTATGCCAGGGCAACCGGCAAACCAGGTGTCGTCATGGCCACATCAGGGCCTGGAGCGACTAACCTGGTGACTGGGATTGCGACGGCCTATATGGATTCGATTCCCTTGGTGATCATTACAGGCCAAGTCGCCGTTTCCCTGATTGGCCGGGATTCGTTTCAAGAAGCAGATATCCGGGGAATTACCACCCCGATTACCAAGCATAATTATTTGGTAAAAAAAGTGGACGAGTTGCCCAAGGTTTTAAAAGAAGCTTTTCATATCGCTACGACCGGACGGCCAGGCCCTGTGGTTGTAGATATTGCCAAGGACGTTTTTGCGGCAGAAATCGACTTTTATTACCCGGAGAAAGTGGAGTTGCGCGGCTATCACCCGCTCTATGAGGGAGATGAAGGGGTCTTGGAACGGCTAGCCGTCGAAATGGAGAAAGCGCGGAAACCTTTGTTGTTTGTCGGCGGGGGGGTTAACCTTTCAGATACAGCTCCAGAGGTTCGAGCCCTGGTAGAACTCACTGGTTTTCCTCTGATTACCAGCTTGATGGGGTTGGGAGCGGTTTCTGATGACCATCCCCTGAATTTTGGTCTCGTCGGCATGCATGGGACGTATGCGGCCAACATGGCGACCACCGAATGCGATCTGTTGATAGGTATTGGGGTTCGCTTTGATGACCGGGTGACGGGGCTCTTGGAACAGTTTGCCCCTAAAGCCAAAGTGGTGCATTTTGATATTGATGCCGCTGAAATCAATAAGAATGTGCGTACGGACATTCGTGTTCTCGGGCATTTAAAGTGGTCCCTCAGCAAGCTAGTAGACATTTCGAGGGATAAATTTGACTGTGAGGCGATGCAGGAACAGATGCGCCCTTGGCTGGGCCAATTAAATGAGTGGCGCTCTGAGAATCCTTTGTCATATGAAGCTCGTGCTGGGCAAGTCATGCCCCAAGCGGTGATCGAGATCGTGGATGAGCTGACGCAGGGGGATGCGGTGATCGTGACGGATGTTGGGCAAAACCAGATGTGGGCGGCTCAGTTCTACCACTTTAAAAACCCCCGATCCTGGTTGACTTCGGGAGGATTGGGAACGATGGGCTACGGGCTTCCGGCGGGTCTAGGGGCACAAGTCGGCTGCCCTAATAAGAAGGTCGTGGTTATTACAGGGGATGGCGGGCTTATGATGAACTGTCAAGAACTCGACACTGTGGCTAAATTCAACCTCCCGGTGAAGATCATGGTTCTCAACAATCAGGTGCTCGGGATGGTGGCCCAGTGGCAACGGATGTTTTACGGTGGCCGCTATGCTCATACGAACATGGAAGGCCGTACGGATCTGGTGAAGCTGGCAGAAGCGATGGGGGTTCCGGGGATGCGGGTGACTCAGCCGGATGAGGTGCGCAGGACTTTGCAAGAAGCCTTGGCCATGCCTGGCCCGGTTCTCGTGGATTTCCGTATTCCCAGTGATGAAGATGTTATGCCGATGGTGCCAGGCGGAGCCCGGCTCGACCAGATGGTGATGGGAGGGAAGTAAGGATGAAGCACACGTTGGCCGTCTTAGTGGAAAATCGTCCCGGGGTATTGACACATATTTCCGGGCTGATTAGCCGTAGGGCTTTTAATATCGAGAGCATTGCCGCCGGGTATACGGAAGAGGCGGATACGACAAGGATTACCGTCGTGGTCGAAGCCGATGAGATCGAGTTGGAGCAGGTCGTCAATCAGCTTTCCAAGCTGGTAGATGTGATCAAGATCACGGATCTGACGGGGATGGATGCCATTCATCGGGAACTAGCCTTGATTAAAGTTAAAGCGAGTGTTGAAACTCGTTCGGACATCGTGGATATCGTCGATATTTTCCGCGCCAAGATCGTGGACGTGAACCGGGAAACCATGGTCATTGAACTCACAGGGGAAGAGACGAAAATTGATGCTTTATGCGAAGTGTTACACGACTATGGGATTATCGAGATCGTGCGTACGGGTAAGATCGCTTTGTCTCGAGGGCCGATTCCCGCCAAAGAACTCTAATCTCAGGATTGACATATACCGGTATAGGGTATTAAACTCAAAGAAGCGGGAAAGGGGCGAATTTTCGAAAAGAAAAGAAAAGCGCCTTCTGGACATGAGAACAGAGAAGGTGGGGATTGATGTGGCTCAAGATGTGACATTTAAGGACTATGCCATTGTAGCCTGTGGAACTATGATACCGGAATTGAATCATTTAAAAGAAAGCGGCTGGTTGGATGCTCAGATCATCTACACAACGCCGGGACTGCACCAAGTTCCAGATGAACTGGATAAACAGCTACAAAAACAACTGGAGGCTGCCAAGAAGCAGGCCCAAAAAATTATCGTGGTCTACGGCGGCAAGTATTGTTATATTAATATTCGCGATTCTTACCGGACGATCGACACGGTGATCGAAGAGATGCGGGAAGATGGGTATTATATCGCACGCACGGATGTAGAGAACTGTGTTGATATGTTAGCCACAAGCGCAGAGCGCGATGAAATGGCCCAGGGCGAAAAGATTTGGTACTGCACGCCGGGCTGGCTCAAGTACCGGGATTTGGTCTTTAAAGGGTGGGACAAGGCGAATGCCAATGAGAATTTCCCGCAATATACCGGCGGGGGCATCATGCTTGACCCCATTGGATTTTTCGATGAGTTTGCCCTCGAACATGTGGAAGAAGTCCTCGATTTCTCAGATTGGGCTTCGATCCCGTTGGAAGCTCGCTCGGTCGGTTTGGAGCGCCTGAAAAATGTGCTCATCAGCGCTTTGGCTCCGGAAGACAGGCCGTAGAAGTCAGGAGGTCAAAACTGCAAATTAAAAGGAATTTTTGTGAAAGGCCCCCTGTTGCGTTTATGTGACAGGGGTTTTTTAACGCTTCTTCGCTGGGGATAGACTTTCTGGATAGGAATTCGCCGTCGTATGGCGAATTATACATGAGTTGAACGATTGCGATGCAACCCAAAAAATTGAAGGATTTAGGGAGTGTGCTGAGAAAATGAAGAGAATCACCTTGCTCTCTTTCATGTTGAGTATCTTGATCGTTGCTACTGGATGTGGCAGTCAAGCGGGTGAGAATGCCAGTTCCGCGCAGGCGACTATGGCTAAGCCGACGCCAGCCGCAGACGCACCAGCGTCCGTATCAGTTGGGCCATCATCCGCAACATCCAATTCAACGACACCGCTTCAACAGGCGCGTGTCCCAGCTCAAGATATCAGTGCACTTCCAGTACTCTATTATCATTCAGTCAAGGTGGAGCAAGGAAATGAACTTTGCATGCCTCCGAATCAGTTGCGCGAGCAAATGAACTACTTGAAGGAGCATGGTTATCAGACGATTTCGCCTGCTCAAATGGCATCTTTTCTCAAAGGAGAGGGAATCCTGCCAGAGCACCCGGTTCTCATTACTTTTGATGATGGGTATGCCAACAACTACACCGATGCTTATCCGATTTTAAAAGAATTCGGGTTTACCGCTACGGTGTTTATGATTTCCGGCGCTCTCGACAGCAGCGGGTTCTTGTCGACGCGCCAGATTCAGGAACTCTCAACGAATGGCTGGACGATTGGCGGGCATACCAAGAATCATGAGCATTTGCCTCAGCTCGATGCGGCTCATCAGGCCCAAGAAATGAAAGATTCAAAAGCCGTACTTGAACAAAAGCTGGGGCGGCCAGTCTCGGTCTTTGCCTATCCGTATGGAGAATATAATGCACAGGTCAAAAAGGCTGTTCAGGATGACGGGTATGCTCTCGCTTTTACCACTGAGCGGGGCTGGGCGAAGCAAGGCGCGGATCCACTGTTGCTGCACCGCGTTTACTTGTACGCGAATATGGGTCTCCAGGAATTCCAGCGGAGAATCGAAAATCCCAATTACTGATTCCATAAATCTGATCCTATCGCTTATCCACCAGCCCTACGTCATAGGTTATCCGTGTTCAAGACGCCTGCTTCTACAAGTGGGCGTTGATCTATTTTGGGCTCTGGGGTTGGATTATTTTGACAAAACAATAACACCTTTGGCTAGGTTACCATATCCTGTATTAGGTCCAGGGATTCCGAAGAGGAAAGGAGGAGGCATAATGGCTTACGGTGTTGACGGCTGCGGACCAAACTTCTTACCCGGAATTGCGATCGTCGTAGTGATTATTCTCCTACTCATCGCGATGGGTATCGTTTTCTAAAGTTGAATTAAGTTTGAGAGGAGGAAATAGAATGTACGGATTCGGTGGATTTGGCGGCGTAGGTTATGGTGCCGGCTGTGGTTACGTCGGTTATACCGGTGGCTGGGGCGTAGGTGTCGGGATTATCGCGATTGCCATTCTTATCCTGATTGCATTGGGCGTCATCTTCTAGTTCGAATTCAGTAAAGCTGAGTGATTGATTTAAAAGGAGGGCATCTATCATGGCATTTGGTGCAAATGCAGTTGCAGGCGGCGGTTGGGGTGCTGGAATTGCTATTGTTGTGGTTATCATCTTGCTTCTCATCGCCTTAGGAATTGTTTTCTAAATCCGGTTCGGGGAGTATCGAAGCGGGGGTGAGGTTGTGTACGGCGGATACGGTTATGGTGGACATGGCGTTGGAGTGGGGATCATCGCTATCGCGATTCTGATTTTAATCGCTTTAGGCGTCATCTTTTAAGCTTCTGACATTAAATCGGCCCTCGCTGTCTGGCGGGGGCCTTTCACATGGGGGAAGTGGGCGTCTCGGGTTTCTATATCACTGCTTAGAAGAGAGATGGATCGACAGTGTGCTTTGAATGGCCTGAATTGGGGAGATATGGATGGAGATGGGGGCAGACTGGCAATACTATGGAGCAGGAGGGGTTTGCATTGGGGCTTGCACAGGCGCTTTTGGGCGAAGGCATTTTGGTCTTGGCTGCGGGATTGACTTTTTTTGGTGGGATCCCGGGACTTGCAGTTTCTGCCGCACTGCTGAGTGTCCTGAACGTGATGCAGCCGTGGCATGGCTTTTGGCTGCGGGAGGGCATCTTGCTCCTAGTCGCTGGATTCGCTGCGCTTCTCCTGGTATGGGTTAACCGAAAGGCAAAAGCCTATGGTTTGGTCAATGGGGTGGCCGGTTCAATCATAAGTTTAGCCATTTTCGCGGTCTTCGTGACCCCGATTCTGGCTTTGGCCGTGTGGGCGCTGATCCTCGGTACGGGGATGATCCCGCATATGCATAAGAAACAGGTTTATTGGAGTTTTGCTCCCACGGTGATCAGGGTCGTCACGGGGATCGGCTGGATCATCGTGGGTAATCTACTGGTGTTATAAAGACATTAAGTCGATATCGCGGAAAAAGCACTTGCATCGAGCGAGTGGATTTGCTATTTTATACATAGAATAGTGTGTCAGGCTAAATGGCTGGGCCCGGCGATGACGGGCAGCGGATGTTTCCGTGGGACTTCCTTAATACGGAAGTCCTTTTTTATGTGGAATGGGGGTGCAACGTGAATAAGACAGGTGTGGCCACACTGTCTGTGGCATCGAATGCGCTTTTGACACTGGGAAAGATGACGATTGGTTTAATGAGTGGATCAGTCAGCATCATGTCAGAAAGCATTCATTCCGGGATTGATCTGTTGGCTTCGGTGATCGCGCTCTTTGCCGTGCGCGAGTCCGGCAAGCCGGCCGATTACCGCCATGCCTATGGCCACGGAAAAATCGAGAATGTCTCCGGGACCGTTGAAGCGGTACTCATCTTTGTGGCGGCCATCTGGATTATGCAGGAATCCATACAAAAACTGAGGGGTGGAGTGGAAGTAGAGAACTATACCTTGGGCTTGGCGGTGATGGCCGTGTCTACGGTGAGCAACTTCATCATCTCGGGGCAGTTAATGAAAGTTGCTAAGCGAACCGACTCCGTCGCTTTGGAAGCGGATGCCCTTCATTTGCGGACGGATGTTTATACGTCTGCTGGGGTGTTTCTGGGCTTAGTCTTAATGCGCTTAACGGGTTGGAAAATGCTCGACCCGTTGGTGGCCATGGGAGTGGCTTTGCTCATTATCAAGGCGGCTTATGATTTAACGAAAGAATCGTTTATGCCCTTGGTTGACACCGCGCTTCCGGTCACTGAGCAGGCGATCATCTCGTCTATTATCAATCGCCATTCACATCAGTTTGTGGAGTTTCATAAGCTGAGGACACGTAAAGCCGGGGCTGACCGTTACATCGATCTGCATTTGGTTGTTCCCAAATATGCTTCGGTCGTTAAGGTTCACGAACTTTGTGACCAGATCGAAAAGGAAGTGAATCAGGAAATCCCTGGAACCTCAGTTTTGATTCATGCGGAACCTTGTGCCAACTTAGGTGAAAACTGTCCGCTTTGTGAGGAGAAAGATGAGTGTAATTACGGCTCCGGGGAAAAATTTTGTCGGGGAACTGGGCAGGAGCAGGAATCGAATCAGGAAAAGTAGAAAAGAGTCTATAAAGATAATGAGTTGGAGGTAAACTTGTGCAGCGGACTTGGTCTTTGCCGCAGCCTTCCGGACAGACAGGGAAGCTTGTTGGTACTTTAGGATTGTCTCCCACTGTGGCTGGAATCCTGGTTCAACGTGGGATTGAGCGGGTGGACCAGGCTGTGGAATTTTTGTGCCCTTCCCGTTTGAATCTAGCATCCCCTTTTTGCTTTCAGGATATGGAGAGAGCGATGGCACGCTTGCAGCATGCTCATGAGCTTCAGGAAAAAGTTTTAGTCTATGGGGATTATGATGTCGATGGGGTAACGAGCGTCACCTTACTCTATCGGGTTTTGACAGATATCGGCTTCCAGGCGGTTGCCTATATTCCTCACCGTTTGGAAGAAGGGTATGGATTAAACCGCGAAGCCGTGGAAAAAGCACACAGCGCTGGGGTTAAGATGATAATTACCGTAGACTGCGGGATTACCGCAGTGGAAGAAATCGC
The DNA here is from genome assembly GCA_020692355.1 of Desulfosporosinus sp. Classification (GTDB taxonomy): domain Bacteria; phylum Bacillota; class Desulfitobacteriia; order Desulfitobacteriales; family Desulfitobacteriaceae; genus JAJZPA01. The sequence continues at coordinate 77,283 of JAIMKP010000006.1, read as the reverse complement.
TTATGCGCAGAGCCTAGGGGTAGATGTCATTGTTACGGATCATCACGAACCCCCGGAGGTGTTGCCGGAAGCTTTGGCGATTATCAATCCTAAGGCGGACAAGGGGTATCCGTTTAGGGAACTGGCTGGCGTTGGAGTAGCTTTCAAGCTGGCGCAGGCTTTATTTGGGCGCTTTGGGGACAAGGGTGTCTCTCTGCAGGCGGAGCAGGAGATCCTGGATCTCGTAGCTTTGGGAACGATTGCCGATGTTGTGCCCCTGGTCGGGGAAAATCGTATCCTGGTCAAGGCCGGGCTTAAGCAGATGGAACAGACTGTACATACGGGCTTGCAAGCGCTTCTTGAAGTTTGTGGGCTAAGCGGCAAGGAACTCAAAGCTGGCCAAGTTGCCTATATCCTGGCACCCCGAATCAATGCAGTTGGCCGCATGGATAGTGCCCGAACAGGGTTGGAACTCTTGCTGACCGGGAATCCGGATAAAGCGGCTGAACTTGCACGCCGCTTGAGCCAGGAGAACCAGCTGCGGCAGGAAACTGAAAAGCAAATCCTAAGTGAAGCGATCGCTCAATTGGAACAAGAAGTGCTGCCACGGGTTATCGTCTTGTCAAGCCCGAACTGGCATCATGGCGTCATAGGAATCGTCGCATCCCGTTTGGTGGAACGCTATTATCGACCGGTTTTTTTGATCGCGGAAGATGGAGAAGAAGGCAAGGGGTCGGCTCGGGGAATTCCGGGCTATCATGTTTTGGAACAGCTGACCCTACAGAAAGAACATTTGCGAAAATTTGGCGGGCATCGGCAGGCTGCCGGTTTTTCCGTGGCAAGGTCGGGAATCCTAGGGCTGAAAGAAGGGCTAAACCGCACAGCCGAAAGGTTTCCGGACTCACTGTATCAGGCGAGCTTGAGAATAGACAACCTGGTGAGTCTGGATGAACTGGGAGAAGGACTCCTAACTGAGCTTGAGCAAATGGCTCCTTTTGGCTTTGGTAATCCAGGGCCGACATTGGCGGCCTTTGGTATTCCTTTGGCCTCTGTGTCTACGGTCGGCAAGGAAAATCAGCACCTGAAATTTCGTTTCGGCAACCAGGGAGAGTGGGAGGGCGTTTTTTACCGCCAGGGTGGCCGTTTAGCGTCTTTTCAAGCGTTGTCGCGCATCGATGTAGCCTTTAGTTTGGAACTGAACGTGTTTCGGGGGGAGAGAAAACTCCAACTCGTTATTCAGGATGCCGAAGCAGTGGCTACGCGCCAGGAAAGGGCGGTAGAAGACCCGAGTGAACGGGCCAGGGCTCTAGCAGAGATGCCTGAGGGTATGCCCGACGCAAGTGATGAGAAACGCGAATCAGGGACAGGGATGAGCGCATCTGGGGACAGCGTATCCGAGCTTGTGGCTGGGATAGAGCAAGTGGCAGTTAGTGTGGAAGGGGTGGTAACCGTAACGATAGCCCAATCTGACCCGCAGGAGCTTGCAAAGGGCTGGGAAAGGGAAAAATTGGTTGAAATGTACCGCGCGCTGCGCTCATTGGCTGCAGCGGCGAACCCTTTTGCTTGGCCCGCTTTGCCTAGCCAAGAGTGGGAGGTGCAGGCCATTAAGATATTTGAAGAACTGGGACTTATTCGCTGTTTGGGCGGGACGAATCCCTGGCAGTTGGAACTCTTGCCCGTTTCCGGAAAACTTGATTTGGAGTCCTCCTTGCGGCTACGTGCACTGCGGCGTAAGAACATAAAATAGGGATTTTGAGGTGATAGGATTGGATTTCCAGAAAGAAATCCGGGTGATAGAAGACTTCCCGAAGCCGGGAATCTCGTTTAAGGACATTACGACCCTGCTGAAAAATGGGGATGTCTACCATGCTGCCGTGGATGCGTTGGTCGAGGCTTTGAAGCCGTGGCAGCCTGAGGTGATCGTCGGTCCGGAAGCGCGAGGGTTCCTTTTAGGGGCACCTGTTGCCTATGCGTTGGGGCTCGGCTTTATCCCGGTGCGCAAACCAGGTAAGCTCCCGGCAGAGACAATGCAAGAAACCTATGCCTTGGAGTATGGATCTGACACCCTGGAAGTGCATGCTGATGCGATTCATACCGGACAGCGGGTGGCCATTGTCGACGATCTACTAGCGACCGGCGGGACCATGCTGGCCAGTGCCAACCTCCTGAGCAAGGCCGGAGCCAACGTTGTGGGGATGGCTTTTCTAATCGAGTTGACATTCCTTAATGGGAGGGATAGACTTTTAGATTATCCGGTTTTTTCGCTGGTTGAATACTAAGAGCATCGAGAGGAGTCCGGAAATGTCCATTACCGAACTCATTGAAAAATTGCAGAAGTATATTCCCGCATCGCGTTTGGTCATGGTGGAAAGGGCCTATCGGTTTGCTGCGGATGCCCATCGCGGGCAGCTGCGCAATTCAGGGGAAGAGTATATTCAGCATCCTTTGGAAGTCGCCTCGATTCTAGCTGAGCTGGAACTTGATGAGCCCACGTTGGCGGCGGCCCTTCTCCATGATGTGATCGAAGACACGGACTATAATTTCGTCGATATTGAGAAAGAGTTCGGTGCGGAGATTGCCATCCTGGTGGATGGGGTGACAAAACTGGGCCGTCTGGAGTATAAGACGAAGATGGAGCAGCAGGTCGAGAACCTGCGCAAGATGTTTTTGGCCATGGCGAAAGACATTCGTGTTATTTTGATTAAACTGGCGGACCGGCTGCACAACATGCGGACCTTAAAATATCATTCTGAACAAAAACAAAAAGAGATTGCGGAGGAGACCCTGGAGATTTTTGCGCCGTTGGCCAATCGCCTGGGAATTTTTCGTATTAAGTGGGAACTGGAGGATTTAGCTTTTCGCTACCTGAAACCCCAGGAGTATTATGACCTTGTCGAAGGGATCGCCTTAAAACGGCGCGAAAGAGAAGCCCAGATCAACGAGGTCATTGAGCAACTGCGCAAACGCTTGGAGGAAGTGGGGATCACGGCTGATATTGCCGGCCGGCCGAAGCATCTCTACAGCATATACCGGAAAATGGTGGCGCAAAACAAAGAGCTGAGCGAGATTTACGACCTCACCGCCGTGCGGGTCATCGTCAGCTCGGTCAATGATTGTTATGGGGCCTTGGGGATCATCCATACGTTGTGGAAGCCAATTCCTGGCCGCTTTAAAGACTATATCGCGATGCCGAAGCCCAATATGTACCAGTCCCTGCACACGACCTTAGTTGGGGTGCATGGGGAGCCGTTCGAAATTCAAATTCGAACCTGGGAGATGCATCGTACCTGTGAATATGGGATCGCAGCGCACTGGAAATACAAAGAAGGCAGCGGCAAGTCGATCAACTCCAATTTCGAACAGAAACTCTCTTGGCTGCGGCAACTTCTTGAATGGCAGCACGATTCCCGGGATGCGGGCGAATTCATGGAATCCCTTAAAGTCGATCTATTTTCGGATACCGTTTTTGTCTTTACGCCCAAAGGAGATGTCATTGAACTCCCAGCTGAATCCTGTCCGGTGGATTATGCCTACCGGGTACATACCGATGTTGGACACCGCTGCATCGGGGCTAAAATCAATGGCCGGATCGTCCCCTTGGATACGAAACTTACGAATGGAGATATCGTTGAAATCCTCACCAGTAAACAGGCCAACGGTCCGAGTCGCGACTGGCTCAACTTTGTCAAGACGTCCCAGGCTAAGAACCGAATCCGACAATGGTTCAAGAAAGAACAGCGCGAAGAAAACATGCTCAGAGGCAAAGAAAGCTTGGAACGGGAAGTGCGTAAGCTGGGGCTGGAACCGTTGATCGTGTTAAAAAACGATCGGCTCTTCAGCTGGGCTAAAGGGCACAATTTTGTCGGAATTGAGGACTTCTATGCGGCGATCGGGGATGGAGCGTTAAGCACGAATAAGATTCTCTCCCGACTGAGGGAAGAATTAACCAAAGAAGAACGAGAAAAAGCCCAGCTGGAGGCGCTGCAGCAGGGGGATATCAAAGCAAAATTTGGCAAGGTCTCGCATGGGGTGCTCGTCAAAGGGATTGACAATTTGCTGGTGCGTTTTTCGCATTGTTGCAATCCGCTGCCAGGAGACGATATTATCGGGTATATTACCAGAGGCCGCGGGGTTTCGATTCATCGTCGGGACTGTGCGAATTTTCTAGCGCGTTCGCTGGAAGACCGTGAACGGGTTGTAGAAGTGATGTGGGATGATAATACTGATACCACATATGCCGTGGATATTCATGTCTCCGTGGGAGACAGGGCGCGTTTGGTGACCGATGTTATGAATGCCGTCATGGACACGCGAACCAACATGCTCGGGATTAATGCCCATGTTAGCAAAGACCGAGTGGCGCACATTCAGCTGCGCCTGGAGATCCGGAATCTGGAACATCTGAACTTTGTCATGTCCCGGATCCGCCGGGTCAAGGATGTCTTGGAAGTTGAACGTATTTCGGGAGGGTAATATGCGGGCAGTTGTGCAGCGGGTGAAACGGGCATCGGTCAGGGTGAATGACGTGTTGGTCGGGGAAATTGGGCACGGGCTTCTCGTGTTCCTGGGCGTGGGAGGGGAAGATGGAGAAAGCGATCTGGCCTGGATCGTGGAGAAAATCGCTGGGCTTCGGATCTTTGAAGATGAAGAAGGAAAAATGAACCTATCAGTTGAGGACGTCGGCGGGGAGATTCTTCTGGTTTCTCAGTTCACTCTCTATGGGGACTGTCGCAAAGGGAAACGCCCGAGCTTTTCCAGTGCTGCGCCTCCGGACATGGCGAAGGAGTTGTTTGACCAGGCGGTTGCGTTGGTTAAACAGCGTGGAATCCCGGTGGCAACCGGGATCTTTCAGGCTGACATGGCGGTTGAACTGGTGAATGATGGGCCAGTGACGCTGCTTTTGGATAGTGAGAAGAACTTCTGACGTTAGGAGGAGGGCATAGATGCTGCAAGGACGGGCGATAGGGGTGATGGGGGCCAACTGCTATGTGTTCGGGTGTGAGGACATGAAACAGGGAGTATTGGTCGATCCAGGGGATGAGGGGATGCGGATTTACCGCTGGGTTACGGAACTGGGGATCAAGATCACCCGGATTTTGCTGACACATGGGCATCTCGATCATATCGGGGCGGTGGATGAGCTGAGGGAACGTTTCGACTGCCCAGTCCTCATTCACTCGGCTGATGCCGAGATGTTGACTAATGCACGTAAGAATTTGTCGGCCTACTTCGGCCCTGGGCTTAGTTTTAAGGCGGCCGATGGATTCTTGCAGGACGGACAGATCTTGACGGTGGGGAACAAGTCGCTTAAGGTTTTACATACACCGGGCCATTCTCCGGGGAGCATCTGTTTTCTGACGGATGAAGGGGTGATCAGCGGGGATACCCTGTTCGCTGGTTCGATCGGGCGCACGGATTTTCCGGGAGGATCGTTGGACGAACTTTTGCGCGGGGTGGAAACGAAGCTCTTGACGCTTCCGGATGATACCCCGGTTTACCCCGGGCATGGGGAGTCTACGAGTATTGGGCGGGAAAGAGTGGAGAACCCCTTTTTATAAGTTCACTTTGAAAAAGAGGTATTAGGTTGGGTATCCAGATTAAGCGGGGATTTCCCGGAACCATCTTTCTCATTAGCGAGACAATCGAGTCTAAGGTTTTGGAAGGGTCCAAAGCCTTGGTTTCCGCGTTTTTTCCCCGGGCTTTGATTAAGGCCTCGCCGCCTGCCCAGGCGGTTTTCGGGGGGCAGCGGGAAGCGTCTTTGGCTCAAGTATGGATTCGCGTGGAACGCGTGGCTCCAGCATATTTCGGGCTTGGCGAGGAAACAGTTTTTGAAGAAAGTTCCGTCTGGGGGCTGTTTAAGGCAGTTTGGCTGGAAAGTGGGAGACAGGAGGCCCAGGAGTGCAGTCTCTCACGGCCTGAGGTGGAGCGTATTCTCAGTGTGCCCCGGCCCGGTAGCCTTGTAGGCATTCTGACCAAGCACGTGCTGATGAGGCTTCTCTCCCTGGTAACAGGAGCAGAGCTTCCTTGGGGTATTCTGACGGGCATTCGTCCCATGAAATTGGCGCACCGGCTGATGGATATGGGGCTTTCCCCAGTGAGCCTGGAGAATACCTTGAGCGTTCTCTATGGGATTCGCCTGGACAAGATTAAGCTGCTTCAGGATGTGGCCGGAGTTCAACAGCCTTATCTCCAGATGCTCAAGAAGCATCCCGAGCGCGTGAGCCTTTATATCGGGATTCCTTTTTGCCCGACCCGCTGCAGTTATTGTTCTTTCCCGGCCTATGTGCCAGGAAAAGGCCGCCAGGCGATTTCTCCTTATCTGGAGGCGCTTAAGCAGGAAATCCGTGCGGTTGGGGAATTGATGCGCTCCCTCGCCCTGGAAGGGGACACACTTTATCTTGGCGGCGGGACGCCGACCATTCTCAGCGCGGCTGAATTGCGGGAGCTTTTTCTGTATATCCGGAAGATCCTGCCTCTCAGTTCTCACCTGGAACTTACGGTGGAAGCCGGGCGGCCGGATACCCTCTCGCTAGAAAAACTGAAAACTCTGGCAGAACTAGGAACGAACCGTCTCAGCATCAACCCGCAGACGATGCAGGAGAAGACCCTGAAACGCATTGGGCGTGCGCATGATCCCCAAAGCGTGGTAGAAATGTACCGATTGGCCCGAAGCATGGAGGACTGGGTGATCAATATGGATTTAATCCTGGGGCTTCCGGGGGAGGGACTGCCAGAGATGGAGTCAACTTTGGAGCAACTGGCGCCTTTGAGGCCGGATAACCTTACGGTGCATGCCCTGGCTCTGAAACGGGGAGCGCGGGAACGGGAATTGGAACTAGAACTAGAGCTAGAGTTGGACAGTGCTCCCGTGACAGCGGCACTCGCAGAGCAGATGCAAGCGCTTGCTGCACAGGCAGCGCGTTCCTGGGGTATGCGGCCCTACTACCTATACCGACAGAAGCGGATCGCAGGCAATTTAGAGAATATCGGCTATGCCTTGCCAGACCGGGAATCTCGCTACAACATCGCCATCATGGAAGAGCAACAAAGCATTATCGGCCTGGGTGCAGGAGCGGCGAGCAAAATTCTAAGCCCGACAGGGGAAGGACTGACGAATATGCAGCATCCTTCAGATTTTCAGGCCTACGAGGAGAAATGGCAGCTATTGCATGCCCGCCGGCTGGCCCGATTCTCTGAGAACTAGAGATCCGAACGAAGTCATGCATGGGAGTATCGAAAGACTATTCTAGAGGAGCAAACCTTGTGAGACAGAGGAGTAGACATTAATTTGTTGGGGGAGGGGTTCTATATGGTTGAACAAATTGAGCGGACTGATCCTTCGTCAAATGAGGGCACAATTTATGTGCGGGATTTTTCCAGTATTTCTGTGGTGACCATCAGAAGGCCGACGGCTCATAATGCCATGACCAGCCGGATGTGGCGGGAACTGAGGAATATCGGGCGGAAGCTCGGTTCCAATCCTCGGACGAGGGTGGTGCTGGTACGTGGAGCTTTCGACTACTTCACGGCGGGTTCGGACCTCAAGGAGTTTTCTCATATGTCTGAGGATGAGGTCGATGAGGCATTTTCCTTGATGGAGGAAGCAATTTCTACCTTTGAACGCTTGCCCATTCCAACGGTGGCCAGCATCAAAGGTTCCGCGATGGGGGCCGGGCTGGAGCTGGCCTTAGCTTGTGATCTGAGGGTTATGGCGGAAAATGCCCGTTTGGGGATGCCGATTGCCCGCCTGGGGATAACGATTGGGACACCTTTTGCCAAACGACTGGTGGATTTGGTTGGGCCCAGCAAAGCTAAAGACATTCTCTTTACGGGGCGAACGCTTACATCTCGTGAAGCAACGGAAATGGGGCTTACAAATTATGCAGCACCCGCACGCAAGGTGGATTATGTTGCTCTACGCTTAGCCAAGACGATCTCTAACAACTCTCCTGCTTCCGTGCGTACAGCTAAAGAAGCGATAGCCCAATGTATTCCTTACCGCGAGGTTCCCTGGCGTCCCCGGAATAATCCTTTCTGGGTGGATACGGCTGATTTTCGGGAAGGAGTTAGCGCTTTTGTGGAAAAGCGCCTTCCAAATTTTAAACGCTATAAAAAGTCCAGGTTAGTGACCAAGATGTGAACAGCCGTAACGTTCAATCCTGTTTGCTGCTCGAGAGCTTCTTTTACTTTGACTTGGATTTTACGGGAAAGCACGTTTAAGTGATAGCCGTACTTTGCGGTATAATGAATATCGATGACGGCGTTGCCTTGTCCTGAAGAAATTTTAATTTTTCCCGCCTGGCTCACGCCGGGCAATTCATTGACGACGTTGTGGGTGATCTCCATGAGGACTTTTTCGGCAATCGTGAAGTATCCCAAGGAAGAATAAGTAGGGCGGATCACCGATTGCTCGGCAATGGTTTGTCTGCCGGAGTCCTTACGGTCCAAGATGATTTTCAGAGAATCAATGAATGTATTGGGGAAGTTCTTCTTCACTTCGACGGTAGGAGCGGGGATCACATGCTTTCCCATCTTGTTCCGATAATAATGGGCTTTTTGCATGTCTTCCCAGCTCGCGATGTCTTCAATATTAATGCGTTGTTCGGGTACGGGTAGGTTCAGGTGTTCTGTAATCCTGGCTACCATTTCCCAAGATGTTCCTAAAACCAGGATTCGACTAGGCTTAAGGCGAGCTATCGTTTCCTGGGCCTTTGTTCGGTGCGCCGGATTCGTAAACAAAGCCGTTTTAATGGCTGCAATCTTTGTGGCTTGATTTTTGGCAGAAATTCCATCAACGATTCGGCTCCCTTGAATCAGGAGCCCGTCATCAATAATTAAGTCAGAATGGGTAGAAAAGGCTGTTTTGATGGCCCGGTGGCTCTTGCCGGTACCGCTGGGTCCAACAAAGGCTATGACTTCCGTGACGACCAGCTCCTTTTCCAAATGAGATCAACGCCACACTTAAAGAAGTGGGCGAGTGGGCATCTTGAACGGTGAGAAAAGCATTAGGGTTCATCTAATTATAGCGACCGTTGGATGTGACTGTCAATTTTCAATCCGGTCTGGCTGGTTAGGGAAACGAGTATCATCGGATTTCACGGTGTGCCATGTGGTGCGCGAGTGTGATTTCCTGGTGTTGGCAGCGTCTACGTGTTGACAAACCAGGACAAGCTTGTTATCATGGATGACAATAATAACCTAGGATGCAATGACCTGGGAACGCTTGGGAATAGACTTTGCATGATCTCTCTACAGGGAGGGCCGGCTCGACTGGAAACGGCCTGGGAGACGTAAGGTAGGACAACTCAAGCAGGGGATTGTCTTGGCGGGTGGCTCCGTTAGCGGCTTCAAAGTGGATGGAATCTTTTGGGATTTCGTCAATTAGGGTGGCACCACGGGAATTCCCGTCCCTTGCGCAAGCAGGGGAAGGGTTTTTTTATTTTGGCAAGAGGAGGGGAAGGGTTTGGCACTCCAACGTCCGAAAGGGACACAGGATCTGTTGCCGAGTCAAACGGCAAAATGGCAGTACTTAGAAGAAATGATGCGTAAGGTTTGCCGAGAATACGGATACGAAGAAATCCGGACTCCGATTTTTGAAGCGACTGAACTTTTTCAACGAGGTGTCGGCGAAACGACGGATATCGTGAACAAGGAGATGTACACCTTCCTAGATAAAGGAGAGCGTTCCATCACCTTGCGCCCGGAAGGGACGGCTTCGGTCTGCCGTGCTTATGTGGAAAACAAACTGTATGCCGGGCCTCAGCCTGTCAAACTCTATTATATCGGACCCATGTTTCGCTATGAGCGCCCGCAAACAGGACGTTACCGCCAGTTCCACCAGTTTGGGGTGGAAGTGCTGGGTTCGGAAAAGCCTGTGGTCGATGCCGAAACGATCAGTTTGGTCTGGGATCTCTATCAGCGGCTAGGTCTAAAAAACTTGGAAGTCCACATTAATTCAGTGGGCTGCCCGTCCTGTCGGGCGGATCACCGCCAGAAGCTCCAGGAATTTCTGGCTCCACGACGGGAAGAACTGTGTCCGGATTGCCAAGATCGCTTTGAGCGCAATCCCCTGCGAATTTTGGACTGTAAGAACCCGAAATGTCAGAAACTGACCCAGGGGGCACCCACCACGGCCGATACCCTATGTGAGGACTGCCAGGGCCATTTCAACGCACTGCAAGAACTTTTGCAAGCGGCGGGGGTGGTTTTCCGGGTGAATCCCCGTTTGGTACGGGGTCTTGACTATTATCGTAAGACTGCTTTTGAAGTGATGGTGGAGGAGATTGGAGCTCAAAGTGCGATTTGTGGCGGCGGTCGTTATGATGGGCTCACTGAGGAGATCGGGGGCCCGCCGACACCAGGCATTGGGTTTGCGATGGGGATGGAGCGGGTTCTGGCCGCGATTGAGGTTCAGAAGGCTATGCCAGACCAGGTGGAGCGTCCGTTTGTCATGGTGGCGGCATTAGGAAAGGAAGCAGAAGGCAAAGGGTTTGCCTTGCTTCAGGCTCTGCGCCATGCAGGAATACCTGCAGGAATGGATCTCTTAGGGCGGGGTTTGAAGGCCCAGTTGAAAAACGCGGATCGCCAAGAAGCGAAGCTGGCCCTGCTCATCGGGGAAGAGGAACTCCAGAAAGATAGCTTTATCCTCAGGGATTTATCCCTGGGGGAACAACAGGAATTTCCTTGGCAGGACGCTTTAGCTCTTATCAGTCAACGATATAGGGAGGAACACGGATCATGACGATGTTAGCAGAACGAACGGAAGCGGGAGGCCTGAGGGCCGAGCACGCGGGAGAGCATGTCCAGCTTTTAGGCTGGGTGCAGCGGCGGCGAGATCACGGCGGCTTGATCTTTGTGGATTTGCGGGATCGTTCTGGCCTGGTGCAGGTGGTCTTTAATCCGGATATGGCCGGGGATGGGTTTGCCATTGCTGAACGCCTGCGTTCGGAATATGTAGTCTCGGTGCAGGGACTCGTGCGGGTTCGCCCGGAAGGCACGATCAATGGGAACTTGGCGACGGGTGAAGTCGAAGTCGTGGCTCACGCTGTGACGATTTTGAATGCGGCGAAGACTCCACCTTTCTACATTACCGATGAAGTGGATGTCGATGAGACGGTGCGCTTAAAATACCGGTACTTAGACTTGAGACGACCGGAGATGCAGGCGATCTTCCTGACCCGGCACAAAGTAACCCAGATCATGCGTAACTTTCTCGATGGGCATGGGTTTTTGGAGATTGAGACCCCGATGCTCACCAAGTCCACGCCGGAGGGAGCTAGAGATTACCTGGTGCCGAGCCGGGTACACCCGGGCGAGTTTTATGCCTTGCCTCAATCCCCTCAGATTTTCAAACAGCTGCTCATGGTTTCTGGGCTGGAAAAATACTTCCAAATCGTCCGCTGTTTTCGGGATGAGGATTTACGGGCTGACCGCCAGCCGGAGTTTACCCAGTTAGACGTGGAAATGTCTTTTGTTGAGGTTGAAGACATCCTGCCGCTGATGGAAGCGTTGATTGCCGGGATTTTCTGCGAGATAGTGGGGAAAGAAATCGCCACCCCGTTTGCCCGCCTGTCATACAAGGAGGCGATGGAGCGCTTTGGTTCGGACAAGCCGGATACCCGTTTTGGGCTGGAACTCATCGAGGTGGGGGATCTGGTCGCAGGAACGGGATTTAAGGTGTTCGCCGATGTCATGGCGAAAGGCGGACGGGTCAAAGGGATCTGTGCCAAAGGGGCTGCAGGAACGCCTAGACGTGAAATTGATGATTTGACAAAATTTGTTAGCCAGTTCGGGGCCAAGGGGCTCGCCTATATCGTCATGGCTGAAGAAGGAGTAAAGTCCCCGATTGCCAAGTTCCTGACGGAGGAAGAATTGAAGCGTATCATCGAGCGCATGGGTGGGAAGACCGGGGATATTCTCTTCTTTGTTGCCGACAAAGAAGCTGTCGTGTTTGATGCCTTGGGGCATTTGCGCCTGGAGTTGGGCAAGCGCCTGAACTTAATCCCAGAAGGGCTTTTGAATTTCCTTTGGGTGACGGAGTTTCCCTTATTGGAGTACGATGAGGCGGAAAAACGTTATGTCGCTATTCATCACCCATTCACATCCCCTATGGACGAGGATCTTTCGTTACTTGAGGCAGAGCCAGGGCGGGTACGTGCCAAAGCCTATGATATGGTGCTCAATGGCGTGGAGCTTGGCGGAGGCAGCATTCGGATTCACCGCCGGGATGTGCAAGAGACGATGTTCAAGCTGCTCGGGCTTTCCACTGAGGATGCTATGGCCAAATTTGGGTTTCTGTTGGAAGCCTTTGAATACGGTACACCCCCGCATGGTGGAATTGCTTTCGGGCTTGACCGCTTAATGATGCTCTTAACAGGGAAAGATAACATTCGAGATGTTATTGCTTTTCCCAAGACCCAGAGCGCGACGGACTTGATGACTCAGGCCCCTTCACCGGTGGCCCCGAAGCAGCTGAAAGAACTTCATATCAAAACCAATGGTGCCCAGATTAAATAGCTGGCGTATCCCCTCAGAATCCTTTGACAGAAATTGACCTTTATATGTATAATAAGTATGTATCTACCCCCTTGGGGTATAGGAGGGATGGTTCATGGGTCCAGCTCCATATTCAGATGCCAAAGAGGATCTGATTCGCCGTTTACGTAAGATTGAGGGCCAGGTCAAAGGGCTGCAGCGTATGGTGGAGAATGACAAGTACTGCGTCGATGTCTTAATTCAGGTCGCGGCTGTTCGAGCGGCCGTCAATAAGGTGGGGACCATCGTTTTCGAACATCATTCCCGCGGCTGTCTAATGAACGCTGTGCAAACGGACGACAAGGAAGGCGCAATTGAAGAATTGATTGGCGTGCTCACCAAGTTTGTCAAGTAGTTTTGGGTAAGAAGTTAGCGGAGGATGTTGAACGGAGTGGCTTTTTTGACGGTAATCTGATTCGGAAATTAGGGTAGGAGGGAATGGACAATGGCTGGAGAAAATATTAAGGTTTTTACGGCAGGGAGTTGGAATCAAGAGGTATTAGGCTCAGATAAGCCAGTTTTAGTCGATTTTTGGGCGGTCTGGTGCGCGCCCTGCCGCATGGTCGCTCCGATCGTCGAGGAACTCGCGAATGAGTACCTAGGTCGCGTCACGGTAGGCAAGCTGAATGTGGATGAGCATGGCGCTGTTGCATCCCAATATGGGATCATGAGCATCCCAACCCTTGGTATATTCAAGGGCGGCAAGATGGTTGATAAGATCATCGGTTTCCGTTCCAAAGCGGATTTGGTGAAGATGCTGAATAAGCATGCTTAAAAGTTTCGTGGAATGGCAAGGATCATTGGTTTGTGTACTGCTCAACATAGGTAATCACGATCAAGTGTTGCAGCCCCCATATTAGTCAGATAACGATTCGACCGCCAGTAACATTTACTGTGACAATTCACGGCTTATGGTCAGTGAACTCGTTCAACTAAAGTTGAACATCGAGACTTCGGTGGGGGAGTCTACCCCCACCGAAGCAAAGTACGAGGTACCACTCCCACTTGTAGAAGTGGGAGTCTCACGATTGGATAAATTGAGCCACGGGGTTCGTCCCATGGCTCTTTGGAGTTCTCTCCTTGAGTTAAATCGCCCGGCAAGGGCGATTTTTGCAATCTGCTGCTATCGTTTGGCATCCTCATAATAGTTATCAACTTTCTCCAGAATGGGCAGGCAGTCTTCACAGACACACCAGCAGGTTTGGTCTGCCCCAGTAATGTTGTCGCCCTCGAGTACATAAGTGCACATCAGATCGGCGGGTTTTTCTTGATGACAGATGTCACAGGCAGAACAGACGATGGTATTCCTATTTTCTAACATAATCTCGCCCCCTCTGGTCAGAATGTTAAAGGTTAGTTAGAATATAGATCAGAATAGGAAGCGCGACTGTGACACACGTCACGGAAATCATAGTTCAAGTGAAATTTTCTGAAAAATTACTGAGATGGATCACGTCGCGTGAGTCGAGCATATCGGCACTTATTAGTTTTGCTAAGACAAGGAAAGGGGATAGTCCATTGGACAAGCTTGAGAATAGTGACTTTCGCAGTGATACAGTGACGTTGCCGACGGAGGCAATGCGTAGGGCGATGGCTGAGGCGGTGGTCGGGGATGATGTCTATGGGGAGGATCCGACCCTCACGAGGTTGGAAATTGAGGCGGCTGATAAAGTCGGAAAAGAAGCAGCTCTTTTTGTGACGAGTGGCACGCAGGGGAACTTGGTGGCGGTTTTGACGCACACAGACAAGGGGGATGAAGTTCTGCTCGAAGCGGAGTCTCATGTCTACTATTACGAGGTTGGCGGGATGTCGGCTTTAGGTGGGGTCATTCCCCGGCTGATTCAGGGAGACGCAGGAGTTATCACCCCAGAAGCCCTGCGAGAGGCTCTGCGCGGGGAAAATATACACTTTCCTAAGCCTTCGCTTGTTTGCATCGAGAATACGCATAACCGGGCCGGCGGTACAGTCTGGCAAACGGAACAGGTGGAGGCCTTGGCTCAAAGTGCCCATGCCTCAGGGTTAACCGTGCACATGGATGGGGCGCGGGTTTTTAATGCAGCCCTGGCCTTGGGAGTGGATGTGAAGGAACTGGTTGCTCCGGTGGACTCAGTGATGTTTTGCCTGTCTAAAGGGTTAGGGGCACCGGTCGGCTCGATCCTGGCTGGGAGCAGGGAGTTTATCGCTGAGGCCCGGAAATGGCGGAAAATGCTCGGTGGCGGGATGCGCCAGGCGGGTGTTTTGGCAGCGGCGGGTTTAGTGGCTCTGCATGAGATGGTGGGACGCTTGGCCGACGATCATGCCTTAGCTCAATGGATCGGCAGGGAGCTGGCGGATATTCCGCAAGTTAAAGTGAACCGGGAACGTCTGCAGACGAATATCATTCTGGCCGAAGTAAACCCTGAATGGGGTGATTCCGCGAAGCTCCTGCAGGGTTTAAAGGACGAAGGAGTATTAGCCAATGCATTTGGTTCCCAGACGGTGAGGTTTGTGGTGCATAAGGATGTCGGGAAAGCGGATGCCGAGCGGCTGGTTGCAGCCGTGAGGAAGATCACACGTTAATCGGACGTTATGTAAGCGTCATCTTCTAGACGTTGTTCGAGCGTTTCCAGGTATCCTTACCGATGTTTGAAGGGGTGAAAAAGACCTCGCCCTGGATCGAGGACGGGAGATAATCTTGTTTAACCCAATGTTCGGGGTAGGAGTGGGGGTAAAGATACCCTGCTCCATGCCCCATTTTTTTGGCTCCAGGATAGTGAGCGTCCCGCAGGTGAGCGGGCACGGCCCCAACGGGGTGAGTTTTTACATAATCGAGGGCTTGGTCAATGCCGTTGATCACGCTGTTGCTTTTGGGGGCGGTGGCGATGGCGAGAACCGCTTGAGCCATGGGTATACGCGCTTCCGGGAGTCCGAGCCATTCGAGGGCGTTGGCAGCCGCCTGTGTTTGAAGCATAGCCGTGGGATCGGCTAAACCGACATCCTCGGAAGCATGCACAAGGATCCGGCGCATGATAAAACGGGGATCTTCTCCGGATTCTAAGAGAACCGCCAACCAATATAAGGCAGCATCCGGGTCGGAGCCACGCATGCTTTTGATAAAGGCAGAAATGATGTCATAATGGTTGTCTCCTGCTTTGTCATAGCGAATGGCCCGCTGCTGGATGGAGTCTTCGGCAATTTTTAGATCAATGCGTCGTACACCATCCACAGGTGGGGTAGTGAGCACGGCCAATTCTAAGGCGTTCAGGGAGCGGCGCAGATCTCCACCGGCAAAATTCAGCCAGTGCTCCCAGGCTTTAGGGAGGATTTCCACTTGGTAATTCCCCAGGCCGCGACATTTGTCTTGTAAGGCATCTTCCAGGCCTTGGCGGATTTCCTCGTTGCTCAAGGGTTCGAGGCGAAAGAGGGTGGAGCGGCTGAGAAGGGCTGAATTGATCTCGAAGAAGGGGTTCTCGGTCGTAGCCCCAATAAAAGTGATCGTTCCGTTTTCCACTGCTGGAAGGAGGGCGTCTTGTTGCCCTTTGTTGAAACGGTGGACTTCATCACAGAAAACCAAGGTACGTTTCCCATAGAGATGGAGTTGTTCCGTGGCGCGTTCGATGATTTCTCGGATGTCTTTGACCCCGGCGGCGACGGCATTGATGCGCACAAAGTTTGCCTCTGTGTGGTTGGCTATCACTTGGGCCAGCGAGGTTTTGCCAGTTCCTGGCGGGCCGAAGAGGATGAGCGAAGAAATTCGATCGGCTTCAATCGCCCGGCGCAGAAGTTTTCCCGGACCCAGGATATGGGCCTGGCCGATATATTCGTCAAGGGTGCGCGGGCGCATGCGATCAGCCAGAGGAGCGACCTGATTTTGATTAAAGCTGGCGGAAAATAAGTCCATGGGGATGCTCCTTTCGTAGATAAAATCAAAAAAACAGGGCTATTATTTCGCCGAAAAATGGGGGATAATGCAAGAGAAATTTAATTTCTAAGGGGAACAGTCGGTTTTAGTCTTGACAAATTCCGAGCAGTTTAATAAGATATCCATAGAGTTAAGTCATTTGGAATCGTTTCCGAAAAGAGGTGTCAATATTGAAGCTCTCAACGCGTGGCCGCTATGGCTTGAAGGCCATGTTTGATCTTGCCCAGCATGCGGGAGAAGGGCCAATTTCCTTGAAAAGCATCGCCGAACGACAAGATATTTCGGAGCATTATCTCGAACAGTTGGTGTCCGGTTTGCGCAAAACCGGGTTAGTCAAGAGTGTCCGCGGGGCCCAAGGCGGGTATGTCCTAGGACGGGAACCCTCGAAGATCCGGGTTGGAGATATTATCAGAGTTTTGGAAGGGCCGATTGCTCCTGTTGACTGTGTCTCAGAAGAAGATCCGGAGTGTTGTGAGAAGGCCGATTATTGTGTGACGCGTACGATCTGGGAAAAGGTCAGGAACTCAATATCCGAAGTGCTGGATTCGATCACCTTGGCGGATATGATTCAGGACGCCGCCAAAAAGGAAAATGAACGGAAATACTATATGTATTATATCTGAATTTAGGATAGAAGCGAAATGCTTAAAATCGAAGCGAAATTTTGCCTAAGTTTAAGGAGGAATACGATGCGTAAGGTTTATCTCGATCATAGTGCAACGACGCCGGTGGATCCGGAAGTGGCTTCCTTGATGATGACGTATTACACAGAAAAGTATGGCAACCCGTCAAGTATCCACAGTTTCGGACAGGAAGCCAAGCAGGCTCTGGAAGAGGCGAGAAGACAGGTTGCGGACTTCATCGGAGCCAAGTCGGAAGAGATCATCTTTACGAGCGGTGGGACAGAGGCGGACAACCTAGCCATTATCGGGGTGACTAAGGCTTATCAGAAGAAAGGGAAGCACCTGATTACCTCTGCAGTGGAGCATCACGCGGTGCTGGAAACGCTGGAGTATCTAGCTAAAAATGGGTTTGATCTGACGATCCTTCCCGTGGATGAAAACGGACGGGTCTCTGTTGAGGACGTTAAAAAGGCGATTCGCCCTGATACGATTTTCATGAGCATCATGCATGCGAACAATGAAGTGGGTACAATACAGCCGATTGCCGAGATCGGGCGGATCGCTCGGGAACGTGGGGTCATTTTCCATGTTGATGCGGTTCAATCTTTAGGCAAAATTCCTGTGAACGTCGATGCAATGAATGTAGACATGCTCACGATATCCAGCCATAAGATCTATGGTCCTAAAGGAGTCGGGGCGCTCTATGTCCGCAAGGGGATCCGTCTTGCCCCACGGGCGCATGGGGGCGGGCAGGAGAAAAAACGTCGTTCTGGTACGGAGAACACGCCCGGTATTATCGGTTTTGGCAGGGCCTGTGAGCTTTCCCAAGAACGGATGGCGGAGGAAGCGCTACGCTTGGAAAAGCTGCGGGATCGCTTGCTCCATGGGATTACCGAGCGCATTGATCATGTCAAGGTCAATGGCCCCCGAGGTTCTGAGCGCCTGCCTAATAATGTTAATGTCAGTATTCAGTTTGTGGAAGGAGAATCCCTCCTTCTGAGCTTGGATATGTTGGGGATTGCGGCATCCAGCGGTTCGGCTTGCACCTCCGGCTCATTGGATCCGTCCCATGTTTTGCTGGCTATGGGGATGCCGCATGAAATTGCACATGGTTCGTTGCGCTTTTCCCTGGGGCGGCAGAACACACAAGAGGATGTGGACTATGTCTTGGATCAGCTGCCAAAGATTGTGGAGCGTTTACGGATGATGTCTCCCCTCTATGATCAAGTTAAGCAAAGAACCTTAAAAGCCTTATGAGAAGGGGTGTTGAGAGATGTATTCAGAGAAAGTGATGGATCACTTCACGAACCCACGTAATGTGGGCGAGATTCCTGATGCTGATGGGGTTGGGGAAGTCGGGAATGCGAAATGTGGGGATATCATGCGCATCTATCTCGATATAAAAGGGGATATCATTAAAGACGTAAAGTTTAAAACCTTTGGCTGCGGGGCGGCGGTTGCTACCAGCAGCATGGTGACGGAGATGGTCAAAGGAAAAACCATCGACGAAGCCCTGGAGATTTCCAACGCGGCCGTCGCTGAGGCCTTAGGCGGACTCCCTCCCAACAAGCTGCACTGCTCGAATCTTGCGGCAGATGCTCTGCATGCGGCCATTAAAAATTACCATGAGAAGATGACGAAAGATAAGGGATGATCAATGGCTGAGCCAGCTTTGACAAGAGTCGTTGTCGGGATGAGCGGCGGTGTGGATAGCTCCATGGCCGCCGCTTTGCTCCTGAAACAAGGGTATGATGTGATTGGGGTCACGCTGCAGGTTTGGCGTTCAGGCGATGTGGAGACCCCCAAAAGCTGCTGTTCCATTTCGGCCATCGATGATGCACGGCGGGTGGCCTACCAGTTAGGGATACCGCATTATGTCTTGAATTTCCGAACGCTGTTTGAGGAAAAGGTTATTTCCTATTTTACAGAAACATATTTTCAGGGGGAAACCCCGAATCCGTGTCTAGCTTGCAACCGCTACATTAAGTTTGGAGAACTCTTGCGCAAAGCCCAGGGGCTGGGTGCGGACTACATCGCCACAGGGCACTATGCCCAAATTGTCAGGGATCCTGATAGTGAACGCTTCTTATTATATAAGGGAGCGGATGCATCAAAAGACCAGACCTATGTCCTCTATACGCTCACCCAGGAACAACTCGCACATACGCTTTTTCCTTTAGCAGAGTATCAGAAAAGCCAGGTGCGGGCGATGGCGCGAGATATCGGGCTTGTGGGGGTCGCCGATAAACCGGACAGCCAGGAGATCTGTTTTGTGCCGAACGATGATTATGCGACTTTTCTTAGAGAAAGGGCGCCGGAGCGGATCGTTCCGGGAAACTTTGTTGATCAAGAAGGGAACGTCCTTGGAAAGCACCAAGGGCTCGTTTATTATACGGTTGGCCAGCGTAAGGGTTTAGGCATCACCTTTGGGCGTCCGATGTTTGTTGTTGGGTTTAATTTTGAACGCCAGGAAGTGGTTTTAGGTGAAGGGAAAGATGTGTTTGCGCCAGTCCTTTGGGCCGATGACCTCCATTGGATTGCTATCTCCGGATTATACTCGCCTCTGCGTGTAGAAGCCAAGGTGCGCTATAAGGCTCAGCCTGCCCCAGCTTGGATCTACCCTGAAGGATCAGATGGAAAAGAAGTCCGTGTCGAATTCGATTCCCCGCAGCGGGCGGCCACTCCAGGCCAAGCGGTGGTGTTTTATCAGGGAAATGCAGTGATCGGCGGGGGGAGGATTATATCCGATCCTCGGGGCCGACGGCTACAAATATAGGGTTGACATTCACGGAAATAAGCTTAATATAGTAATATTCCATGCATGAAGAAAGGCTGGTTTGGGCATAGTACATCTAAGATCAAAATAGGCGGGGGAGAAAGTCATGCGGCGTACGCGCGAAATAGTCGGCCTGCCAGTTTTGGACATAAAAACCGGGGAACAAGTCGGCTGGGTGCAGGATATTACCTTTGATACCGAGCTGGACCGAGTTTCAGGAGTCCTATTGGAAGGTGGACACTTCTTCCACTCCATGAATGGGATCCCGCGCCAAGCGGTGGCCTTTATCGGCAAAGACGCCCTAACCGTCAACACCGTTCAGCTTGAAGAGGTTCAAGGAACCTTGTGGTCGCAAAAGATTGGGAATCAAGTCTATACGGAAGATGGAGAAGCAAGAGGTAAGATTGAAGATGTCTTTCTGGATGATTCAGGGGAGCGTATCGTAGGGTACGAGGTCTCGGATGGATTTTTGGCCGATCTGTTTCAGGGGCGGGGTACAATTTTACAGCAGCATGTCATTGTCGATGGGGAAGATGTCTTAGTCGTCGATGACCAGGCAAGGCCCTGGGGTGAAAATGGAGGGGGTTCGGTATGAACTGTCCGGTTTGCGGAGGCCGCACAATCGGGAAAGTCGGTGTAGGCCAGTACTATTGCTGGGATTGCTGTATAGAATTTACCACCCAAGCAGATAAGGTCGTAATTTACGATTTAGCAGAAGACGGCTCTCTGGTGGCTTGGGAGGATCCTGTGCTGGGTGTAAATGGGGAAGTTCTCAACCAAAATCCGGAGGCGGCCGTCGAATAGACTGCATGCTCAAAGGAGGAATGACCCTTGCGATCAAGATATGTTGTTGGCGGGCTGGTCACGGGAAGTGTGGCCGGGGCTGCCATCGGGCTTTTAATGTTGCCACGTCAGAAGAGAAGTTCCTTAATGCGTCAAGGCATGAGATTATGGGCTAAAGGCCGTAAAGTTTGGCATTGACATGGAAAGCGCGCTTTGGCGCGCTTTTTTTCTTCAGGGGGGATGATTTTGCGCAGGGAAAAATGGCGCTGGATCTTTATTGGGGGAATTGTTTTCTTAGCCATCGGTTTGCTGGTAGCGGTTCGGATCATTATCGGGCCTTTTTTATTGGCTTTTGCGTTGGCTTATCTGCTTAGCCCCTTGGTGGAGGGTCTGGAAAAGAAGGGCCTCGGCCGCAGGATGGCGATCGCAGTCGTATTTGTCGGAATCGTTGGCGCTTTGGGCGTTTCACTTTTTCTGATCATCCCGGTGCTTTATAGTGAATTGGCGAAGCTCACCTTTGTTTTGCCTCAAACCCTGCACGAGATCGAGCATGCCATTCAGAATGTGCGCACCCAGTTTCAGGATTCAGGTCTGCCGGATCGGGTGGCTTTGGTCGTGGATGGACATCTTGGCCAAGGAGAGGAATGGGTTGCGGCCAAATTAAGTTGGTTTCTGAGCACCCTTCCAGAAACCTTAGCATCATTAACCTTCTATATCCTTTCCCCTATTTTGGCCATCTATTTCCTTGCAGATTGGAAAAACTTCGAAAGCTCTTTTATGCGCCTGATTCCGCAAAAATGGCGGCTCGAATGGCAGCGGCTCTGGCAAGACATCAACCATGTGGTGCGCCGTTTTGTGCGGGGAAATTTGGTAGTCGCGGTGATTGTCGGAGTGCTTATCGGCATCGGGGTCAAGCTCGTGGGGATGGATTATGCCCTCCTCATTGGCATCATTAGCGGGTTATCGGATCTCATTCCTTATTTTGGGCCTTTGATCGGTGCAGTGCCTGTACTCCTCTTGGCGTTGACAAAATCGCCTTGGGTGGTACTGAAAGTAGCTTTGGTGATCCTGATCGTTCAGCAACTCGAGGGAAATGTGATTTCACCGAAACTGATGGGGGATAGCGTCAGGTTGCATCCGCTCTGGATTGTCTTCGCCCTATTGGCCGGTGGCGAGCTGGCCGGGTTCTGGGGCATGCTCCTCGCGGTACCGTTTGCGGCTGTGCTCAAAGTGATAATCAGGCATATTTACCTACGTTTGGTGTCCCCACAAGTGTAGGAGCGATTGCTTCGGTGTGCTACACTTCGGCTTAGTCGTGTTTAATGCATTTAATCTCTACACTTAAATAATGCGTGTGATCTGATGTCGAGCACTGTTTTTTCATGGTGTGCGTGGGGTTCGTCGCGCACGTACGTGCGTTGAGTTTCAAGTTCTGGCCTCTGGATGGCCTCTGATCTCCGTCCTCTGGATGTTATTGACGAGCCCCGACAATTCGTATATACTACAAAACAACTGAAACATGATAAACCAATGAGGAAACAAGTAGCTTTAAAGCGCTCCTAGAGAGGCTCCGGCAGGTGGAAGGGGCTAGGGCCTACCGCGGAACATCCCGCCCCTGAACTAGGGGACGGGTTTATTTTTTTACCACCAGCAATTCCCAGTACAAGGAGGAAAACCAATGTATACAGGCAACCAGCTCCGTGAGATGTTTTTGAAGTATTTTGAGAGCAAGGGACATCGTCCGCTTCCCAGTGCCTCCCTGATCCCCAAAGATGATCCGACCCTCCTTCTGACCGTGGCGGGGATGGTTCCGTTTAAGCCCTATTTCCAGAGACGGGTCGAACCCCCATTCCCACGGGCGACGACGGCTCAGAAATGTGTGCGTACCCCGGATTTGGAAGTGGTAGGCAAGACGGCCCGGCATCATACCTTCTTCGAGATGCTGGGGAACTTTTCCTTTGGAGATTATTTTAAAGAGAGCGCGATTCCTTGGGCCTGGGAATATGTGACAGGGGTATTGAAGATTCCTGCCGAAAAGCTCTGGATCACCATTCACCCAGATGATGATGAAGCGCGCCAGCTCTGGATTCACAAGGCTGGGGTGAACCCGGAACGGATCGTGATTGATGAATCCAACTTCTGGGCGGCTGGTCCGACAGGGCCATGCGGTCCCTGCTCTGAGATTTACGTTGATCTAGGGAAAGCACGGGGATGTGGCAGCCCGGATTGTGGTGTGGGCTGTGAGTGTGATCGCTTCTTAGAGATCTGGAACCTGGTGTTCATGCAGTATAACCGCGATGACGCCGGAAACCTGACGCCTTTGCCTAAGCAAAACATTGATACAGGCATGGGTTTAGAGCGTATCGCTTCCGTCATGCAGGGTGTGGAGTCTAATTTTGATACCGACCTCTTTCGCCCGATCATCGACAAGGTGGCAGAAGTTGCAGGTGTCCGCTATAAGGATAACCCCAAGACGGATGTGGCGCTGAAAGTTATTTCGGATCATATCCGCGCAGTATCGTTTATGCTCGGGGATGGCATCCGGCCAGACAATGAAGGCCGGGGATATGTGCTGAGGCGGATTTTGCGACGAGCGGTGCGCTATGCCCGTCTGCTCGGGATCGAGAAGCCGCTCCTAGAGCAGGTATTTAAGATCATACAAAGGGATTACGCGCACCATTATCCAGAACTCCTCGATAACCAAAACTTCATCTTGAACCATTTGCGGCTGGAAGAAAAGAATTTCCAAGCAACACTGGAACAGGGCACCCAGATCCTTCAGGAGCGGATTCGCTCTTTGCAGGCCGACAACCAAAACATTCTCTCGGGTGTGGATGCTTTCAATCTCTATGAAACCTATGGTTTCCCTGTGGAATTGACGGAGGAGATCCTCCAGGAACAGGGACTTGACGTGGATATGGAAGCTTTCCAAGTGGCAGCAGAAGAACATCGTAGGCTGGCGCAAGAGCAGTCGCAAAAGATGAAGGCTGTCGGTGAGAGCGTGGCCATGACCGAACGGGCCAAACACTTAGGGATGACCCCGTTTCTGGGCTATGAAGCTTTGACGGCTGAGGTCAAAGTGGAAGCGCTTTTCCTCGGAGGGGAAGGGGTAGAAGATGCTGGAGAAGGGGACGAAGTGATCGCCTTTCTTTCCCAAACCCCATTCTATGCGGAGAGCGGTGGGCAAGCGGCTGACCGGGGAGCATTGAGGGCAGCTAGGGCAGAAGCCGAGGTGTTGGAAGTAAAGAAGGGTGTCTCTGGTACTGTCTATCATCGTCTACGGATCAAGCAGGGGGTTCTCCATGCGGGAGATGTGGTCGAGGCCAATGTGGAGCAAGAGACACGGGAAGCGACGGCCCGTCATCATAGTGCGACCCACTTACTTCAAGCGGCTTTACGTGCCGTGCTCGGTGAGCATGTCCAGCAATCGGGTTCACTGGTGAACCCGGAACGTCTGCGTTTTGACTTCACCCATTTCTCGGCGTTAACGGCGGAGGAACTCGAGCGAGTCGAAGAGAAAATGAATGCGGCCGTTTTGGCTAATCTCGGAGTCACGGTGAGTGAGATGCGCCTGCAAGATGCGAAGGCGAGCGGGGCCACGGCGCTTTTTGGCGAGAAATACGGGGAAGT
Source organism: Desulfosporosinus sp. (assembly GCA_020692355.1). GTDB lineage: Bacteria > Bacillota > Desulfitobacteriia > Desulfitobacteriales > Desulfitobacteriaceae > JAJZPA01. The sequence continues at coordinate 53,057 of JAIMKP010000006.1, read as the reverse complement.
GGTTCGAGTCGTGCGCATGGGCGAATTCAGCCAAGAACTCTGCGGTGGCACCCATGTCCGGGCCACCGGGGAAATCGGACTTGTTAAGATTTTAAGCGAAGGCGGCATTGGGGCAGGACTGCGGCGCATTGAAGCGGTGGCGGGAATGGCGGCTTATGCGTATCTCAAGGGTTTGGAAAGTCAGATTCAAGCGATGGCTCAAGTGATGAAGGCCCAGCCTTCCGAAGGAGTGAAACGTGCGACGGCTCTGGTCTTGCAGGTCAAGGACTTGGAGCGGGAAATCCAGGTGCTCAATGCCAAGCTCGCCAAAGTGGAAGTGGAAGGACTGTTGGAATCCATGCAGGACATTGAAGGGGTCCGGGTCTTGGCCTCCCAGGTTCACACCCCAGATATGGATGGCCTGCGACAAATGAGTGACCTTTTGCGGGACAAGCTGCAAAACGGTGTTGTGATCTTGGGCGCAGTAGCCGATGGCAAGGTGAATTGGGTCGTATCGGTGGCCCCATCAGGTTTAAGGGGCCTGCATGCGGGGCAGATTATTAAGGAAGTGGCGAAAATTACAGGTGGAGGAGGGGGCGGTCGTCCGGATATGGCGCAAGCGGGTGGGAAAGATCCGAGCAAAGTCAGTGAAGCATTGAGCCGCGTCCCAAATATTCTGCGAAATTTTTTACAAAAATAAAGGAAATGGCCGGGGAAAGGAGAATTTCATGGATCACGAGGATGGCGAAAGGGGGAGACGCTGATGGATCGATTGGATCAAACCATGATGTTTAGGGCGCAGGGGGAAGACATCCCAGCGAGGGAAGTTTTGCAAAAAGTCTATGCGGCCCTGCAGGAAAAGGGATATGATCCTATCAACCAGCTGGTGGGTTATCTCATGTCTGGCGATCCTGTCTATATTACGAGTCATAACCAGGCTAGGGGACTGATCAGGAAATTGGAACGCTATGAGCTTCTGGAAGAACTGGTTCGTTCCTACCTCCAGGAAAAAGAGTGACGAGATGGGTTGCATCTGAGGTTAAGCGAGGCTCCGCCCCAATGGTGAGGGGTGGAGCCTCGCAAATGGTGGGGAGGAGTGAAAAGCCTGGTTTCTGGCATAGTGATTTTGAACGGTTTAGAAATCAGGATAACGATGAGAGCAGTAAAGTTAGGTTTTCGGGGACCGATGGTGTCAGAAGTATGTTTCGGGAGTCTGGCGATTTCTCCGCTACAGGGGCGGGTGACGGAATCCGAGGGGCAAGCGGTATTGGAATACGCTATCGAACGCGGTGTGAATTGGGTGGACACGGCTGAAATTTATGCGAATTATGCTCAGCTTAAACCGGTTTTGGCGCGGCATCCGGATGTTCGAGTGGTGTCGAAGTCTTATGCGGTGACGGGTGAACAGATGCGCCGGAGTTTAGAGATGGCGCGTCAGGGACTTCAACGGGATGTGCTGGATTTCTTTCTGCTCCATGAGCAGGAAAGCGCCCTCACCCTGCGGGGACACCGGGAGGCGTGGGAAGAACTCCTACGAGCGAAAGAGACAGGGATGGTGCGTTGGGTCGGGATTTCCACGCATGCGGTAGCCGGAGTCCGGGCGGGGGCTTTACAGCCGGGGTTGGATGTCATGCACCCGATTATCAATCGTCAAGGCATTGGGATCATTGATGGTACGCTGGAGGAGATGCTGGAAGCCATTGCCTTTGCCCAGGAACTAGGGATCGGTCTTTACGCGATGAAGGTTTTTGGTGGCGGGCATTTGGGGCATTCGCCCCAGGAGGCGTTGGACTTCGTCCGGGCGATCCCGGGCGTGCAGGCCATGGCTTTGGGCATGTCAAGCCAAGCTGAGGTGGATTATAACTTGCGTTTTCTGGCCGGACAAAAGATTCCGGAAGTGCTCGCCCGCGCCGTTCAACATCGCGAACGCAAGCTCGTGGTAGCAGAGTGGTGCCAGGGGTGTGGAAAGTGTTTAGAGGTCTGCCCACAAGGAGCACTTTATCTGGAGGAACAGGCGAAGGTCAATGCAGAGGCTTGTGTGCTTTGTGGATATTGCGGCAGAGTTTGCCCCCATTTCTGCCTGAAGATTGTTTAAAGTAGGTGGTATAGCATGCGGATTATGGGGCTGGATTTTGGGGAGCGGACGATTGGAGTGGCCGTGAGTGACGAACTCTTATGGACAGCCCAAGGGATTCTAACGATTCGGCGCTCTTCTAAGGACATGGAGATGTTGGAAAACATCATTCGCGAGTATGCTGTGGAGATAATCGTCTTAGGGTATCCGAAAAATATGAACGGGACTACGGGTCCCCGGGCCGAGAAGACAAAGAAGTTTGCGCAAAAGCTGAAAGAGAAGTTTGCTCTCCCCGTCGAGCTTTGGGATGAGCGCTTAAGCACCGTGGCAGCTCAGCGGACCCTTTTAGAAGGGGATGTTTCGCGGGCCAAACGCAAGAAAGTGGTGGATAAAATGGCGGCCGTTTTCATCCTCCAGGGGTATTTGGATCGAAGGGCGCATCTCAGCGAGTCGGATGTATAATTCGCACACAATTTGACAAACATTACCTATGGGAGTAAAATAACACTATCTTTGTTTAAGAGGTGAATTTGATGAGTGACCATCATCATCATGGACACGACCATGACCATGACCATGACCATGATCACGACCACATGCACGAAGAGGAGTTCGACACGATTATTTTAACCGATGATGAAGGAGTAGATCACGAGTTCCTCCATCTTGATACACTCGAAGTTAACGGCTCCACCTACTTTGTTCTCATGCCGGTAGAGGAGGAAGAAGAGGACGAAGAATCAGATGAGGCTATTATCCTCAAGCTGGGGCATGATGCCGAAGGCAACGAAATGCTAATCGACATCGAAGATGACGAGGAATGGGAAAAGGTTGCGGATGCTTGGGAAAGCCTGGACGAGGAAGACTAAGAAAACTTACATAACCTGGGGAAAAACCCGCTGTTAAGTTTTAACGGTGGGTTTTTTCTGTTATGAGCGATTAATTCTTTTGTTTTTGTTAAGAATCTAAATAGAGACTTGCTTTGGTTAGAAAATTCCTGTTGAAGCTCAGGCGGTATGGGTTGAATACAAAGCGGGGGGTGGATGCGTGCGCCAGAGAAATATTTTCTTCGCCGTCCTTTTGTTGTTGGGTTCGAGCTGGTTAAGCGGTTGTGCTTCCGGGGCGGTTCCGGAAATTCGGGGGATGATGGCTCAGGGAACCCATGTGGACAATTTGGATCTCAGTGGGCTGGAAGTGAAGGACGGTAAGGTTAAACTCGAAGGGTGGGCCAAGGACAGGCTGGCAGAAAAGATTGTCCTGGTGTACAATGAAACCGAGATCCCAGTCGCGTTAAGTGAACTGGGAATTGAGTTAGACTTGGGAAAAACGTGGGAAAAAGTGAGCCTTGCTCAGGGCAGTGCGGTGTCCGCGCAAGTCACGGTTGATAAGACGAAGGCTGCCGAGGTACTTCACAGCAAACTGAATGGGTTGGCTAAACCGGCCCAGGATGCCTCCTACCGTATCGTCAACGACAAGTTCGTCCTGCAGCCTGGGGTGCCAGGCAAGGCTGTCGTCGTGGATTCCCTCCTTTCTCAGCTTGATGTGAAGTCAGCGCAGGAAATACCTCGGCAGATTCAAGTGCCTGTCGTGGAGGTCTCGCCAGCCGTGACAACCGAAACGATTCAGGCTTTGGCTTTTGATGCGGTCGTTGGGGAGTTTTCCACTCAGTATTCCCTTCAGGAAGAGAACCGAGCGGCCAACCTGCAGGAGGCTGCCAAAGCCTTGGATCGAAAAGCGGTTTTACCCGGAGAGACTTTTTCTTTTAATGGCACGGTTGGTCCGCGAACACCTGAGACCGGATACAAGGACGCCTATGTGATTGTTAATAATGAATACGTTCAAGGCACAGGGGGCGGGGTCTGCCAGGTCTCTTCAACAATCTACAATGCGGTTTTGCTGGCTGGGCTGCCTATCGTGGAACGTGTACCCCATGCGGTTGCAATCGCCTATGTGCCGCTGGGCCAAGATGCCACGGTTAACTACTCCAATATTGACTTTAAGTTTAAAAACAATACGCCGGGAATTATCTATATCCGTACCGAGGCGAAGGGCGGACAGCTCACGATCCGGCTTTACGGAAAAAAAAGCGGGCAGACCGTGCAAATCGAACATGAGATCAAGAAGGAAACGGATTTTCAAATTGAAAAGCGTGCTGATCCTGACCTTCCTCCGGGAAAAACGATTCAGGAGCAGGCAGGTTCCAAAGGCTATACAGTAGAAAGCTGGCGCATCCTTCGCGACAGCCAGGGCAAAGAGAGCAAGGAATATTTGGGGAAAGATGATTATGCCCCGGCCAACCGGATCATCCGATATGGCGTAAAATAGGGGTGGACAGCAGGAGCGTGGGGATGTGGGACGCAAGAAGAAACACAAGTTTCTGGCGTATTTCTTGGGATTGGGCCTGATTCTAGTTGTAAGCGGCTGGGGTTGGTGGCAGTGGTCTCTCCAGCCGTACGCAGCGACCGGAAAGACGATGATGCTGGCGGTGACTCAGGGAGCGACGGCTCGTCAAATCGGGGCGGAGTTGGAGCGGCGACAGCTGATCCGCAGTGCCTGGACTTTTGGTTATCTCGCCCGCACGGTTAAGGCCGATGCCTTACTCTTGCCTGGCGAATATTATCTGTCTGCGGCCATGAGCCCGAGCCAGATCATCCAGGTTTTGCTTAAAGGGCCGGATGTGGAAACAGCCAGGGTTACGATTCCAGAAGGGTTCAGCACGGAACAGATTATTGACATCTTCGTTCAGAAAGGGTTAGGGAGCAAACAGGACTTTACCAAAGTAGTCACGAGCGATTCCTTCCCCTATACTTTTCTAAAGGGTGCCCCTGCAGGGGTGCATCGTTTGGAGGGCTTTTTATTTCCCGATACTTATTTCTTTAAGCGAGGGACAAGCCCGCATCAACTGATTGATATCTTGCTCCAACGCTTTAATCGCGAACTCTCGCCGGAATTGACGGCGAGTCTGCAGAAATCGCAGCTTTCCTTTCATGATTGGGTGACTCTGGCCTCGATCGTCGAGAAGGAAGCGGTTAAAGAGACGGATCGCCCTTTGATCGCTTCGGTCTTTTTGAACCGTCTGCAGAAGTCGATGAAGCTGGAGTCCTGTGCCACGGTGCAGTTTGTATTGGGCACGCCCAAGCCGATACTCTACGACAAAGATTTACAGACCCCTTCACCGTACAATACGTATTTGCATGCCGGGCTGCCGCCGGGGCCGATCGCCAATCCGGGCCATGCTTCCCTGGTTGCAGTACTGCATCCGGCGCAGAGTGACTATCTCTACTTCCTGGCCAAGCCTGATGGCTACCATGTCTTTGCTAAGACGTTTGCCGAGCATTTGCAGAATCAGAAAAAGTATCAGTAGATCCAGTTTAAACTTTTTTTTGATAGCTCTTTTCGAATTCAACTTCTCACAATGAGGCGAAGGCGCTTACCATAACTTTTAGGAATGAGGTTGTTGCTAGGATGACTAAGCAGGGCATCCGTTTATCTGAAGATAAACCGGAGCTGCTCGCCCCGGCTGGGGATCTGGAGAAATTGAAGTACGCCCTGGCTTATGGGGCAGATGCGGTTTACCTTGGGGGTACAGCTTTTGGCTTAAGGGCATTTGCCGGGAATTTCACTCCGGAGAAAATGGCTGAGGGTGTGGACTGGGCGCATCGCTTAGGGCGCAAAGTCTATGTCACGGTCAATATCTTTGCCCATGAAGCGGATTTTGTTGAGCTCCCGGATTATTTGCGTCAATTGGAAGCTTTGCAGGTGGATGCCGCTTTAGTATCCGATCCGGGTGTGATCGCCCTTGCGCAGGAGGTGGCTCCGAACCTTCCCCTGCACCTGAGCACCCAAGCAAACAATACGAACGCTTACAGCATGCGTTTCTGGCAGAAACAGGGGATTGAGCGCGTGGTCTTGGCCAGGGAACTCAGTTTAGAGGAGATTCGGCAAGTGCGTTCGCGGGTGGAGGGAGAGCTGGAGATGTTCGTGCATGGTGCGATGTGCATGTCCTACTCCGGGCGCTGTTTGCTCAGCAATTACTTGACAGGCCGGGATGCCAACCGGGGAGAATGTGCTCAACCCTGCCGCTGGGGCTATAGCTTGGTGGAAGAAAAACGGCCTGGACAGACCTTTCCCATCGAGGAGGATGAGCGGGGAACCTATATCTTTAACTCCCATGATTTGTGCCTCTTGCCTTACCTGCCGCTCTTAAAGCCACTGGGGATTAACAGCTACAAGATCGAAGGGCGGATGAAGAGCATCCACTATGTGGCGAGCACGGTTAAGGTCTACCGGGAGGGGATCGACACCCTCTGGGATGAAGGAGAAGAAGCTTTCCGGGAGCGGCTGCCAGAGTGGTTGGCCGAAATGGATAAGGTGAGCCACCGGGATTACTCCTCAGGATTTCTCTTCGGGAAGCCAGGGGCGCAGGCCCACAATCTGGAAAGCTCGCATTATGTGCGGGAGTATGATTTTGTGGGAGTGAGCCTCCCCAAGGATCCAAACGCAGCTTCAAACGCAGCGGAGCGTCCCCGGCCACTGCAGGAATGGTCTTGGGTCGAGCAAAGAAATAATTTCAGAATAGGTGATGTGCTGGAAGTCCTGACACCATCAGGCCCAGCTCAGTCATTTACGGTTAGGGACATGTTTGACTCGGGCGGTAAACCGATTGAGGTCGCTCCCCATGCCCAGCAAATGATTCATCTCATGGTGCCTTGGCCCCTACCACCCTACAGTATTTTGCGCCGGGCGAAAAAGGCAAAGTAGGTGTGAGACAAGGAAGTCATCATCCGGACGACATCTGAAGAACCGTTCCTGTGTCTTACCCGTGTCTTAGGTGTTAGGTGTTGCTAGCAGGTGAAACTTATGGTATGGTATTTATAGGGAATTAATCTGCAGAACATTAAATGATGGGGGCATTGTAATGGCAAATGAGGAGGACATACGCTGGCAGCAAAGGTTGGCGAACTTCAGAAAAGCAATGCTGCAATTAACAGAGTTTATTGAGAAGCCAGACCTTAATAAGCTGGAAAAGCAGGGACTCATTCAGTGTTTTGAATACACGTTTGAACTTGCATGGAAAACTATGAAGGATTATTTGGAAGAACAAGGTTATACGGTTCGAAGCCCCCGTATGGCAATCCAAACAGGATTTCAGATGCAATTAATACAAAATGGGCATCAGTGGATTGATGCCCTGGAGAAGAGAAATCTCATGGCCCATACCTATGATGAACGCTTGGCGGATGAAGCAGAACAGCTGATTCGTACGAGTTATTATACGTTGCTCCGAGAATTCTATGAATATTTGGAGGGAACGGGATGAACTTTGGACTTCTCGATGAGGATATAACCTATATTGTGAATGCTGTTCAGCAATTTCCCGAAATTGAGAAGGCAGCAATCTTTGGTTCGCGAGCCAAAGGGAAATACCAACCGGGTTCTGATGTGGATATTGCCGTGTGGGGTAATTATATTACGTTTTCAACGCTATCGCGGTTGCATGCGATGCTCGAAGATGAAAGCCCTATGCCGTATTTCTTTGACATTGTTGATTATTCACATTTAACCCACGAAGATCTGAAAAAGCATATTGATCGAGTGGGAGTGCCATTTTATCTCCGAGATCAATCTCCTGAGCACTCGTTTAGGGATACTTTGGTACACGCGCGAATCGAGCGGTCTGACATCCAGATCCTAACCAAACTCGTTGAAGGATTGGGCCACTTGGGCGTGGTGACGACGGTCGATAAGGCCCAAGGAGAAGTCATCATCCAGACGACCTCTGGTTGTTGGCCCGAGCTGGAAAGAGCCTTGCGACACCTACCCGTTACAGTGGAAGTTTTGGAACAGAGCCATTCAACAAATTTCGGGAAGTACCAGACCCGTTAAGGGAAGGAGTTGACAACATGCCTATACCTCGTTTGGATAGAAAATGCACCTATGCCGATTATTTAACTTGGCCGGAAGATGAAAGATGGGAAATAATTGATGGAGTGCCATATATGCAGGCTGCTCCGACGTGGCAGCACCAAAGCATTTCCGGTGAACTCTATAGACAAATAGCTAATTATTTGGTGGATAATCCTTGCAGTATATTTACGTCCCCTTTCGATTTGCGACTGCCTGATGCGAACGAAGATGACGAAGAGACTACTTTTGTGGTACAACCGGATATTGTTATCGTATGTGATAAAACCAAGCTCAGAAAAACCGGATATTTCGGAGTTCCAGCCATCATTATTGAAATATCTTCACCATCGACTACCAGACGAGACAGGGTATTAAAGTTTAATAAGTATGAAAAAGCGGGTGTAAAGGAATATTGGATCGTTGAACCTGAGGGAAAATATATCAGCGTGTTCACACTGCAAGAAAACAAAAGGTATGGGCGGCCGGAAGCGTATACGGATGAAGACACAGTGCCGGTGTCTATTTTTCCGGACTTTGTCGTCGATTTAAAACCGGTATTTCAAGGCATCTAAGTAAAGGGGAACAGCTACGCTTAGGTACGACCTCCGACCCTGAAAGCCACGACATCCTCGACCCCAAAAAACTTGTGTAAATATCATGGATCTGGTAATGTGTAATTACAAAGTAATAACTCAATAAGGAGAATAGGAAATTTGAACACTGAAGAAATACTAGAAGTGAAGAGTATTATCAAAGAAATGTTAGTCGATTGAATATATCTGTTGATTATAATTGTCAGAATTGATCCCCATTGTGTGGGGGTACGACCCCGAGAACGAAATTGTTTCAAATAATTCCTAAATAGTCCTATTGACCGTTCCGTCGTAATTCGTGTAGACTGGAACTAATAATGGGTTGCTCGTCAATAGGACTTTCGTCTCATTCTGCTGCTCAGCACAGACGAGAATGACCATTTTGAGAAAGGATGATGCGGGAATGCAAAAACGGAGAAAAGAAGATGGATTTACCCTGATCGAACTTATGATTGTCATCGCAGTGATTGGGATTTTGGCGATCGTGTTGATTCCTAAGGTTGGGACGGTAAAGACACAAGCGAAGGCTGCAGGGATTGATACCAACGTCAGGATGGTTCAAGGTTATGTACAAAGTCGTATTGGTTATTGGAACGATAAGAGCAAAGCTAGCACGGATGTTGCTGCTGATGTAAAATCAGCATTTACCAGCAGTGAAGAGCAAATGAAAAATCCATTTGTGAACGGGACAGGGGGAACGACTATAGCTAATTCATTGGCAGGAGATACACCAGCTGCTACTGATGCATTAGAAATTAATTCTGGCCATGTTGCAACTGGCAAGGGTAGTGTTGAAGTGGTGATTACAAATAGTTATACAACAGACGGAATTGTGATAAATGGGCTAGATCAAAACGGTAATGTTTATAGCACAGTTACAATTAAACCGTAATTTATGCTACCAAAGATACGAGTAGTTTCAAGAGGGTGTTTACCAAAACACCCTTTTCCTATATTATGGACCTGGATATTAAGAGCACAGTTCGGGAGGTCTTTCCATGGCTCTACGCCAAGAACGCAAACGCCTCGGCGAAATCCTTATCGCCGGCGGAGCGATTACTCCGGTTCAACTCGATGAAGCTTTAAAGATGCAGAAGGCTCTGGGGTTGCGTCTGGGTGAAGTTCTCATCCGCCAGGGCTTGGTGACGGAGGATGACATCCTGCGCACGATGCAGAGCCAGTTGGGGCTGCCTGCGGTTGATCTCAATCGGGTGGTTGTTCCTGAGCAGATATTGAAGCTGCTGCCGGAGACGGTGGTGCGCAAATATACGATTTTGCCGATTGAACTGACGAATGGGCAGCTGATGGTGGCGACGAGTGATCCGACGGATTATTTTGCGCTGGATGACATCCGGCTCGCATCGGGCATGATGATCAAGCCCTGCCTGGCGAAAAAAGGGGATATTCTGAAGGCCATCGATCGATTCTATGGGCGCAGTGAAGCGGTGAAAGCGGCCCGCGAGTATGCCAAACAGTTAGGAGTCGTGCAAACGGCCGCCACATCTCAGACGGCTGCGGCGGTGCTTCCCCAAAGCACCGGGCCGACTGCGGCTGAGAATGAAGATGAAGCTACCCCGATCATCCGCTTCCTGAATACCATTATCGAAAATGCGGTTAATAATTTCGCCAGTGATATTCACATCGAACCCATTGAAGAGGAGTTGAGGGTGCGCTTTCGCATTGACGGAGTATTGCGGGAAATCATGCGCACACACATCAGCATGGCCGGGCCGGTGGTCAGTCGGGTGAAGATCATGGCTGATCTGAATATCGCGGAACGGCGGCTGCCCCAGGATGGGCGGATTTCTTACCTAGCGGCAGGCAAAGCGATCGACCTGCGGGTTTCGACGACCCCGACGATGTACGGGGAAAAGGTGGTCTTGCGTATTTTGGACAAGTCCAGCGTCATTCTGGAGAAAAGTGCGCTGGGCCTGCAGGGCCACGATTTAGAGCTTTTTGATGAGCTGAGCACGAAACCGTATGGGATCGTCCTGGTGACGGGGCCGACCGGAAGCGGCAAGACGACAACCCTTTACACGATGCTGAACCAACTGAATACGGCGGAGAAAAACATTGTCACCCTGGAGGATCCGGTGGAGTTCAATTTCAAAGGGGTCAACCAGATGCAGGTTAACCCGAAAGCCGGGCTGACCTTTGCGGCGGGGCTCCGTTCCATTCTGCGTCAGGATCCGGATATCATCATGGTGGGTGAGATGCGGGACAATGAGACAGCCGAGATCGCGGTGCGTTCAGCTTTAACCGGACACTTGGTCTTATCGACGATCCATACGAATGATGCGGCGAGCGCTATTACCCGCTTGGTGGATATGGACATCGAGCCGTTCTTGATTTCCGCCTCGCTTTTGGGGATTATCTCCCAGCGCCTCGTGCGGCGCGTTTGCCCTCAATGTGGGACTGAGTATGAGGCAAGCCCGAAGGACCTGCAGTTGTTAGGGCTGAAAGCGGGAGCGCAGATTCGCTTAAAGAAGGGCCGGGGCTGTGCTTACTGCCACAACAGCGGCTATAAAGGGCGGGTGGCTATTTTCGAGATCATGCGTCTCACAGCGGGACATCGGCATTTGATCGATAGCCGGGCTACGGCGGATGAATTGAAAACGCACGCGATCGCTGAGGGGATGGTCACTCTGAAGGAAGCGGCCGCCAAGCTCGTGAAACAAGGGGTTACGACAGTCGATGAACTTTTGAGAGTAACATATGTGAATGATTAGGCTCGGGGCTGGGAGTGATGTCGATGCAGTTTCGCTATAAAGTCATCAACGAGCAGATGAAGATTGCTACCGGGGTGTTGGATGCGGTGGATTTAGACGCCGCCAAGCGCACGCTGTCAGAGAACCAATGGCAGATGATCGAACTCTCTGAGGTCAAAGGCTGGAGCAGCATGCTCGGCAAAGAGATCAAGGGCAAGGTGAAATACGAATCTGTTTCGGCTTTTTGCAGCCAGATGGCGATGATGATTCGTTCGGGGGCTAATCTGGTGCGCGGCTTGGAAATCCTGCAGGCTCAGTCCGAGGACCGACGCTTGAAAGAGGTCATAGAGACGGTGTTTCGTGGCGTGAGTCGGGGGAATTCGTTAGCCCAGGCGATGCGTGCCACCCAGGGAGCCCTGCCGGAACTTCTCATCAACCTGGTTGCGGTCGGAGAGCAGAGTGGGATGCTGGATTCGGTCTTAACGAGCATGGCTGAGTATTATGAGCGGGAGAATTTTATCCGCAAGAAAATAGCCAGTGCGGCCATCTACCCTGTGATCATGACGGTGGTACTTGTCGGCTTGATCGCCTTTTTTCTCGGTTTTATCCTGCCGGAGATCATGGATCTCCTAACCCAAAACGGACAGAAGCTGCCGGCGATTACACAGTTCATCGTGGACAGCGCTAACTTCCTGAAGGCTTATGGCTTGGTGCTGGTTGCAGTTATCGGAGGTTTTTCGCTGGTGCTGTACCGGCTTTTCCGCATCCCCAAATACCGCTATTATCTGGATGACTTGCTTCTGCGGCTGCCGCTGCTGGGTAAAAACAGCCGCAATGTGGTGACGGCTCGCTTTTCCAGGACCCTGGCTCTTTTTCTGCACGCTTCGATTCCGATCGTTCCCATCCTTAACTCGATGGAGAACATCGTCGGCAATGAGGTTCCCCGCTTGGCGGTCGTCCGGGCTCGAGAACGCATGATCAGGGGCGAAACCTTTGCTTCGGCCTTTGGCCAGGAGAATTTTTTTGATCCGTTGGTCATTCAGATGATGTCAATTGGAGAAGAAACAGGGCGCTTGGAGGAATTAATGCAAGAAGTGGCGAATAACTATGATAAACGGGTAGAAATTGGCATCGCCCGTATGGTGGCCTTGGTGGAACCCATCTTTACCATCATCATCGGGATATTTGCCGGAGGGATGATTATCTCGATCGCTTTGCCCATCTTTAACATGGCCAATGTGGTGAAATAAGTATGAGAAGTTTGTCGAGTGCGCCTCAGGTCGAAAAAAAATATCGTCCTCAATATGGGTTTACGTTGCTGGAAGTCATGATTGTGCTGGCGGTGATTAGTATTTTGACCCTTGTCACGGTTCCTAGGTATGCGGCGGTGACAGAGCAATATCGCCTGGAAGGATCCGCGCGCACGGTCATGGAACGCTTGCGCTATGCCAAACAGCTGGCGATTGAGCAACGGCAGAGTGTGTATGTAGGCTTGACGACAGGGGATGTGCGTTTATTGTCGGGAACAAGCCCGGCATTGCAAGGGTTGGATGAGCCAAAGCATTATGCTACCGGGGTAACGTTCGTGGCGAGCGCGAGTACAGGCTTGCTGAGTTTTACCGATGTTAATTCAGTTTCCTATCAGGGGCTTTATTATAACTGGCAGGGTTTCGTTTTCGGTGCAGGAGGGTCTTCTGCCGAACTCGTGATTGCCTTACAGGGACGTCTTGGGCAGACGGCGGAGATACATATGAATGCCTTGATGGGTACTCCTGCTTTAACATGGCCATAGGTTCGATCAATGGGGAAGGATTGTTTAAAGGAGCGGCATGATTTCAGGATCAGACGAGAGGAAGCGGTGGACGATGCGGCCACGTTCAGAGGGCATGACATTATTAGAGGTCGTTATCGCCTTGACGATCTTCTCGCTTGGTATTGGTTTTTTGGTCAAGGGTGATGCCGTAAGTTATCATTACCGAGCCAAGAATGAAGCACGTCAACAGATGATGTTTGCGGCAGCGGGCCAGATGGAAAAGCTCATTGAGGTGGGGAGCACGGATCCGGATGTGACGATTGGCGGAGTTCATTACATTATTACCGGAGGGGTTGTGAGTGAGCCCGATGAGAATACCAGCGATAATCCGGCACACCTCAGCAAAGTGCATGTATCCATCGTACGAGAGGGAGGAAGCCCAGAGGATACGGTGACACTCTATGGCTACAGGGTGAAACGATGATGAGAAAACGCCACTTTACCGAAGCTGCACCGGGTTTTACTCTTTTGGAAGTGATGATTGCGATTGCACTCTTTGGCTTTCTTATGATGGGTATTTCTCAGTTCATGAGGCAGGAAACCCGGCTCATGGGCACAGCGCTGAAGCAAAATGAAATAAGTCAGAAAGCCAGAACGGCCATGATGCAGGTTCTGGATGCGATCCATCTGCAGGCCTATACGTTTTATTCTTATAGTGAAGGAACGCGCCAAGACCCGCCAACCGGAGAAGCCAGCGGAGTATATTATTTCGATATCAATCCCAATGTTCCGGGGAATCCGGGCCGGGGGGATCTAAAATCCTTGATTAATGTCAATCCAGGTCGAGATGGACAGGGACGAATCATCCTCAAGCCTGGTACGGCTGTGTATTATGATGATCAGAAAAAGGAATTGCGCTATGGGGATAATCCCGACAACGCCTATCTCATTGCGGATCAAATCTTAACGTTTACGCTGGTTCCGGAGACGAACCGTTTTGTGAAGATTGATGTGGTGGCCGGTGAGTCAGGGGGAGAGACCTTTGAACTGGTAAGTTGGGTTCGTCTCTACTAAGGCAGGGGGGCATCACGGCTAATACTTAAGTTGGATGGCTGAGCGATGGAGCAGTTACTGTCAAGGGCAAGGAGGTGGGTGGGACGGTGCGGACACAAAATTCAGCGGCTTGCCCAGGGCGCGATCTGGCGCGACACACGGGGCAAGAGCCGTCGCGGGGTTCAGCCCTATTAACGGTTATCGTCTCCTTAATGGTCTTATTTTTGATTTCAGGCATCTTCTATGGCGTTGTTCTTTATAATATGAAATCGGCCTCTTCAGAAGAGAAGATCCTCAAAGCCTATTATATGGCGGAGAGTGGGATCAATTATGAGGTGGGATTGGCTTTAAAAGCCATGGATGTCCGCCCTCGTCCGAATGCGGATGGACTCAACTCCATATTGCAGTCAAGCCTAAATCAAACAAAAACCCCGTTTGCCTCGGATGCAGGATATGGGACTCAGGCGGCCTTTACGGTTAAAAAAATTATGATAGATCCCCAAGTAAAAAGTATCATCGTGACGACAGAAGGCACTTATGCTAATGTCAAGCGGACTGTCACAGAGCAGTATGCCTTTCCGCCAATTCCACCAGGGCCTTGAAGTTCGGGAGCTGCACGTTAAAGGAGAGTGATGGGATGAAGACCAACGGGATGAAAAAATTCTTTTTCCCTTTGCTGTTGTTGCTCTTGATTAGTGCGGGGATCTTGGCGTCCAGTACCGTGTCCTTAGCGAATGATGATGACAAAGGGAACGATAACGAGGCAAAAAGTTTTACAGTTCAGGACAGTGATCCTGAGCATTTTGTCAAGAAAGGCGGGATCAGCAACGACCATCTGGTCAACACGTCTTTCCCGGTGTATGTCTTTATCACTAATAATGGACAAGTCCAACCGGTGAGTGTCTCCTATAATGTCGACGTGAAGCTCACCTTGAATGGACCCAAGTCGAAACAGGATTTTTCGTTGACGATACTTAAAGGGGATACCTATGGAACCTTGAATATTTCCTGCCCGGATTCTGGCACGTATACGCTCTCGGTGGAAGGGAAGTTGGACGGAAAGGACTCTGAGCCCGAACCCTGGACCTTTACGATTGGATCAACCCCAGGCTCGGGGCTTTTTATCGAACCGGATCACAGCAGCATTCCTGTGCATGGAACGGAGCACCTGAAAGCACGGCTTCTGATTCCCGAGCTTCATATTGATTGGGATGTAACCAGCTTGGTGTGGTGGTCGAGCGACAATGAAAATATCGCCAGCGCGGGTAACTTTATATGGCCAAATTGGGATCCTGGCTTAGTGACTGGAGTCAGTCCGGGAACGACGACCATTCGAGCCAGTTTTCTGTTTGGGATGTTCACCGGCTCGGCGGTGGTTGAAGTCAGCCAGCCAAGTATCGAGTTGATTCCGCTGAGCGCGAGGATCAATGTGGGGATCCCGTTCCAGTTCCAAGCCACTTACACGGATGGCATCTCTCCGGATCCGATTGACCTAACCAAGGATGCCGGTGCCGTATGGACAACCAGTAATCCCTTAAATCCTGTCACTCTTGGCCTGGTGACCCCTATGGACAGCGGCACGACGACCATAACCGTTACTTACCAAGGCCTTAGCAAAAGCGCCACGCTGACGCTGGTACAGCCGATCTTAACCCTTTCAGGGACGAAAACGAAAATTAATGTCGGAGAATCTACGCCTTTCCAGGCTTCCTATACGGATGCCACGCATGAGAATCAAGACGTAACGACGGTTGTGGATTGGACGAGCGGGAATTCGGGTATCGCTAATATTGGTCTGCATACCGGAGTAGCCCAAGGTGTGGGAGCCGGCACCGCTGTCTTGAGAGCAACTTACGGTACAGTGGAGGCGACGATCAGCTTGACCGTCGTGCAGCCCAGCTTGACCGTTCATCTGGATAAAACGCGTGTGAATACCGGAACCACGGTGACGGGTAAAGCCCTGTATACGGATGCCTACCATGACAGCGGGCAGGATGTGACGCTTTCGGCGAATTGGTCGAGCAGTGCGACAGATGTGGCCAGTATTGTGGCAAAGGGCACGATTCAAGCGCTCGCCGCGGGAACAGCCGATATTCAGGTTCAGTACAACAGCTTAAATGCAGTGAGTCAACTTACGGTGGTTCAACCGAAATTGACGCTGGCACCCGACCACGCGGTGCTCGGTATCGGTGCCAGCGTTGTCCTCCAAGCGAATTATACGGATGCGGATAACGTGACCCCACTGAATGTGCCGAGTGCGGAAGTGGAATGGAACAGTTCCAACTCTGCTGTCGCCGGTGTAAGCTTGGGAACGGTGAGCGGGTTGACACCCGGCAGCGCGGTCATTTCAGCGTTGTACCTTGGAGTTAGGGCTGAAGCGCCGGTGACTGTGGTCAATTTGCAATCGATTCAGTTGAGTATTGAACCCTTGACGGCAGCGGTTGAGGTCGGGGGCACGGTGCAATTCAGCGCTTACTTGATCGACGGGGAGGGGAATAAAACCAATGTTACGAATGATGCTACCTGGTCCAGTTCGGGGTCTGGCGTGACACTGTCCTCGAGCGGATTGGCTACCGGAGTAAGTGTGAACCCGCTGCCCGTTACCATTACTGCGACCTTTAACGGGATTAGCGGGTCAGCGGCCTTGACCGTGAGTACAGGCGGAGTGATCTGGGAAGCGGAGGAAAGGCCGTAATCGAGGTCCGATGCCCGATTCCCGATGCACGAGGTTTGGTGAGACATTGGGGATGAGACATTGGGGACGGTTCGTGGTGTCGCAAAGTTAGAAGTCACAAGTCAGAGGTGTGAAGCTGGGGTTCAAGGTTCGAGGTTCGCAGTTGGAATAGACGGATAAGATAGTTTGAGCTAAAGGGGATACCGGAATTGTCTAAAGCGAAGAAATGGTTAGCAGTTGTACGGGATGAGCACTGGACGCTCGCCAAGGTACTGTCCCGCAAAGGGACACTGCACGTCCTGCGCCTGTCTGAACTGGAACTTGGGGATTTTGTGCCAACAAAGGAGGCGGGCGTCGGGGGAGAGCCAGTGGAGACAAGCATCGAGGCAGGGCCAGCGGCGCGGACGGGCGCAGCGGCCAGAGACGCTGCGCTGGAGCCTGCGGCCCGCTTGAAACTCTGGCTGCGCCGGGAGAAAGTTCCGTTGAAGCAGCTTAGGCTGGCGGTCTCCTATTTAGGGGTGATCACTCGGATCATCGTGCTGCCAAAGATGTCAGCTAAGGATTTGCATATTCTCCTGACCGAACACGTTGATCAGTATTTCACCCTCAATATTGAAGATTATGTGGTGGACTACCGCGTTATCGAACACTTTACCGAAGAGGAACAGGAAAGACAAAAGGTCTTGTTGGCTGCTTTGCCCAAACCACGCTGGGAAAGGTTTTATCAGATCTGCCTGGGAGCGGGATTTAAGCCGGAAGTCGTTGATTTAGCCGCTGACAGCACGCTTCGCCTCTACGCCAATCTGGGCCAGCGGCGGGACACGAAAAGGAAGGTCGGATCGAACGAGGGTTCGGCTAAGGTTAGAGGAGAAACGCCAGGCATAGAGACGAGAGCCGGCGAAACAAGCCCGATCGTAGCAACCCGAGCAGAAAATGTTGCAACAGTAAACGCGGGAAAAGGGTCGGACTGGGCGATTGTGGATTTGAACGCGGGGCGCGTGGAATTCATCCTTTTAGAACAAGGGAAGTTCTTTTTATATTCCGATATGGAACTGGCTTTGGAGAGCGTTGTCGATGAATTGTATGAATATAAGATCATCCGTCAGCGGGAATGCGCCCCGGAAGTCCTGAGCGAAGGTGAACGCTTGCGCGCAGGAGAACTCGTGCTCCCAGGGGAGTTGCTCCTGGAAAATAGGCAGGAATTCCTGCGAGTTGAGTTGGAAACGGCTTTGCTGCCGGTTCTCCGAACGCTGGAGGAGTTTTTCAACTTTTTTGCGGCAAGGCATTTTGGCAAGTCGATCGATCAGGTTTTTATCACAGGAGGTTATTCAGACCTACCTTTTTTGGAGGAATTGTTCACGGATAATCTTGGGATTGAAGCCCAGATCGGTTTTCCTAGGGGGTGGAGGCCTCGCTTCAAGAAGAAAGTTCGAGCCTACGAAGAACAGTGGATGAGGCATGCCAGCCTTTATGGGTTAGCCTTCCGGGAGGACTGAAATGCGGGAAAAACGTGAGTTTAATTTTGCTTTACGTTGGGAACAGAAAATAAACCAAAAGCCGTCACATCGGCTTTTGGGATTAGAAGTCAAGATGCTGGGAAGATGGGCCGGCGGGGCTGTGCTCATCATGGCCGTGGCAGCGGCACCTTGGCTATGGGAGTATAAACTGCAAAGCGATCTGAAACAAGTGAATGGAAACATCAATCAGCTGCGTGAGGTGGATGTGCTCTGGCAGCAAGCCAAGTCCCTGCAGAAACAAGTGCAGAGTCAGACTGAACTTCAAACCATCATGCAAAAAAACGCGCATGATCCGGGTCCGCTCTGGGTCAAGTTAAATTCGTTGTTTCCGCTCGGGACGGTGGTCAATGCCTTTGCCTTACAGGCCGACAAAGGGCTAACCTTGACCATTGCCGTACCCAACCCGGTCGATGTGGCTCAACTTTGGATCAAGCTGCGCGACTCCAACTTTTTTCAGGAGGTTGACATTCAAAATGTTTCCCTGCAGGATAAAGTTCAGACCCTGAATCTCAATCTAAAGCTAAAGTGAGTGAACTCGTTTTGCTTAAGCAAAACATCGAGAGTGAACATGGGGTAAAAAGAAAACATGAAGAAAGAACAACGACAAAAAATCATGCTCCTGATTCTGCTGGGAGCGGGGGCCATATACGCCTATGCAACCTATCTTCTCCTGCCTGAATGGGGAAAAATCAAAGCAGTGCAGCAGTCGCTTGGGCAAAGAAAGGGGTATTATCAGCAACTTCAGGCGTACGAGGGAAATAGGGCGGGGCTGCAGACGGAAATCAGTCAGCTCAATGCCAAACTGAAGCAAGCTTCCCTGAGTGTTCCTGGCCGCCTGGACAAGCCGCAAATGCTGGTCTATCTCTACACAATGGCAAAAGGGCATGGGGTCAAGCCGCAGGCCCTTAAATTTGAGCCGATTCAAGCCAAAGGTTTTTATCAGGAAATGGCACTCAGCCTCAGTTGTGAAGGCAAACCAGAGGATATTTTACGTCTGATCCAGGACTTAAAAAACGGTTCAGAACAGCGCCTGGTGCCCCAAAGTCTGAATCTCACCCAGCAGCAGGGGGTGATGCGCGGAGAACTGAAGTTTCTCGCATATGCGCTTTCCCCGGGAACATAAGGTAAGTCTGGGACTCCCTGGCAACCGCTGATAAACAAACCCCCACATCACTTCGCCAGTGGTGTGGGGTTGGCAATACAGCCCAAATGTTTTACTGATTTCGGAAGTTTATCCAAGCGTTTAAGACTCCCACTTCTATAAGTGGGAGTGGGAATTCTGTTCTCTGCTTCGGTGGGGGTAGACTCCCCCACCGAAGTCTCGATGTTCAGCTTTAGCTGAACGAGTTCACTTCCTCTTCAATGGCCCGCATATATTCGGCAAAAGAAGCTGTCAGTGCGGGAGAAAGAGCTTCACCTGGCGAAATATCCTCGGGCTGAATGCCAAAGATGACGACGGTTGGCGGACATTCTCCCATTTTTTGCGCCAAATCCAGGGTGTGCAGCAGGTCGCCTTCGTGGAGGGATAACTGGGGTAGACTCTTGCGCGTTCTCACTTCGTCCAGCGTAAACCGTCTGAGCGTGCCGGGGGCCTCTTCCATGAGTGCGCAATCGATGAAGAGGACCCTTGCTTTCCCGGCGATAGCGTGCAGCACCCTGAAGCTTGCCGTCCCCAGATCCAGGAATTCCACGGGTTGAGGAAAAGAGGGCGAGCCCAATCCAGAAGTTTTCTTGGCGTGGCTCGCCGCCAGCGCCCGCTCCAGGTGTACGCCGATTCCTTCATCGCGCAACAGGGGATTGCCGAGCCCGATCAGTACGGTACCCGTTTTCATACGAACTCCACGTTTAAATAGTGGGTAGAGCAGGATACACACGGGTCGTAGGAACGGACGAGCATCTCCAACCACAGCTTGATTTCTTCTTCATCCCTGTCGATGATCTGGGGGACGAGTGCCTCAAAATCCTTCTGAATATTGCCGTGGTTTTGGTTGGTTGGGATAACCAGGTTGGCTGCCGTGCAGATCCCTTGGGCATCAAAAGCATAGCGATGGAAAAGGATGCCTCGGGGAGCTTCGACACACCCGACTCCTTCGCCCGCCCTCGGCTTAACGTTGGGTGTTTCGGGCTGCACTCCGGCCGTTAGCAGGCTGTCCAGCAGTGCGAGGGATGTTTCCACGATATGCGCACATTCCACCAGTTGGACGACCGTATTGAGGTACGGGTTGGTCAATTTGCCCCGCAGGCCGAAGGCGTGCGCCACTTCCTGGGCTAGGGGAGACAAATAAGCGGAGTTTAAGTTGAACCGTGCCAAGGCACCCACGGCGTAAGATTCCCGGTGCCAGCGTGCCCATTTGGCGGTGGACTGGGGAGAAATATATTCATTGACCACAGTTTCAAAGCGGTTCAGAGGGACTGTTTCGGTCGCGTCCGAGCTCCCGATTTGGCCGTGGTAAAAAGTATAGGTATCCGGTTGTCTGAGAGCCACATACTCCGTTTCCCGTTCAAAGGCCGGGAGTTTGTCGGCCAGACTGAGGAGGACACTCGACAGGGTCTTCAAGTCGGGGATTAGATTCGTGAGACCGGCATGTAAGTCTCTCAGGGAGGCCTCAGCGGGTACCTTGCTAAAACCACCTGGTTTAAACGTAATCGGATGGGTTGTGCGGCCAGCCAGGAGATCAGACCAGGCATTGGCCTGGCGGTGCAATTTTATCACCAAACGCACCAGATCAAAATGTGTTTCCACTAAAGGGACCACTGATTTAGCACCCAGGAGATCAGGGGCGACCAAATAGCCGATGTGCAGGACGTGGCTCTGCAACTGCTCTGAGTAATGTGCGAGCAAGCGTAGTTTGTCGGTTTGTTCCGATACCACGATGCCCATCGCCGCTTCGATACCTTTGATACAGGCCAGGGAATGGGAAATGGAACAGATCCCGCAAATCCGGCTGACGATCGTTTGCATGTCTTCCCAGCTGCGACCGAGAACCATCGCTTCAAAGAGCCTGGGCGCCTCTGGCACCTGCCATTCAACTTTTTCGATGTGGCCATCTCCGGCGTTGACCACGATATTGCCGTGGCCTTCAATTCGGGTGACATGTTGAATATTAATGCTTTTCTTACTCATGGTCGTACCTCGGTTTACTGCAGAATAGGGCCATCCGTTCCTCTAGATCGCTAGGGGTTTTCCTGTATTTATCCATAACTTCACGAGCTGCATAGACGTTGGGTTCATCGCTCAGACCGCGGCAGCCGAAGCACCAAGTGGCCTGTGAGGGGCAGCGTGCCCCGCAACCGGCACGGGTGATCGGGCCGAGGCAGATTTCGCCGTGTTCGTAACGGCAGGTATTTTCCTGCAGCTTGCACTCCACACAAATGGGATAAGTCGGTATTTCCGGTGTTTTGCCCAGGACGAGACAACGGACGATGTAGGCAAATTCCTGTTGATCAATGGGACAGCCCAAAACTTTGAAGTCTACAAGGACGACTTCGTCCACTGATTTGGTCGAGTCGGTATCCAGATGAGGCATGTCTGCAGCATCACCATAGACGATGCGCTGGGCTTCTTTCAGATTAAGCTGGTTTTTAAGGTTATTGATCCCTCCGGTAGCCGCGCAGGAGCCCAGGGCGATCAGAAAGCGGGAGCGCTCGCGGATGCGACGGAGTCGTTCTTCGTCCTCGGGTCGAGTGATCGAACCTTCGATGACGGCAATATCGTATTCTTCACTCTGCTCAGACATTGCTTCGCGCCATTGCACAGGGTGCACTACAGAAATCAGGTCGAGGATCTCTTCTTCCATATTTACGATTTGAAGTTGGCACCCTTCACAGCAAGCGAAATCAAATAGGGCCAATCTTGGTTTGCTCATTTATAGTGCCTCCATGACTTCTTTGATATCGGCGTACTTGAAGACAGGGCCTTTTTGACAGACGTAAATGTTGTTGATTTGACAATGACCACATTTTCCCACACCACACTTCATGCGGCGCTCCAAAGAAACGAAAATACTCTCATCTGTGAACCCCTGCCGAGCCAGTTCAGCCACGACGAAGCGGTACATCAGGGGTGGACCGCAGATAATGGCGCTGGTTCGGGCAGGGTCAACTTTGATATGAGGAAAGAGCGTCGTGATGACCCCACAGTTGCCGGTCCAGGTATCATCTGGACAATCCACGGTCTCGAGCAGGGTGAGTTTAGGGACTTTTCTCCAGGCATCCAATTCCTTGGCAAAAAGGCGTTCCGACGGCGATTTGTAGCCGTACATGATGATGATCTGACCGTAGTCCTCCCGGTTGTCCAGAATGAAGTTGATGGCGGAGCGGACTGGAACGAGTCCAATGCCGCCGCAGATGAACAATATATCTTTTCCTTTCATAAGATCATGCACTGGAAACTGGGAACCAAACGGCCCCCGGACGCCTATTTTGTCACCCGGTTTGAACTTACTGAGAGCTGTCGTAACATTACCCACCTTCCGCACGACCATCTGGAAGATTCCGGTTTGGGTAGGGGAGGAAGAGACAGAGATCGGAGCTTCGCCCATGCCCGGCAAAGAAATCTCCACAAATTGGCCCGGCTCATGACCCAGTTCGCGACCGGAATCCAGCCGGACTTCATAAAAAGTCTCCTGTGAGGTCATCGGCAAGACTCGCATCAGGGTGGCAGGCTCCGGAACATAAATGTTCTTTTGGCTCATATACAGCCTGTTGTAGATCTCGACAGGGTTGGCAATGCCGGGGACGCAGTTGTCGATACAGCGTCCACAGCCGACACAAGCTATTTTGCCCAGTTTATTCGCAATGTACTTTCCTTTCCTATAATAACGGTGGCGGTAGCGGTCTGCACGCTGGCGCCGGAAATTATGTCCACCTGCCACAGCGGCAAAATCCCGCAGCAGGCAGCCATCCCAGGCCCGGGTGCGTTTGCCTGTTTCCATGTCCCAGTTTAGGTCGTCCTGGACGTCAAAACAGTAGCAGGTGGGACAAACCAGGTTGCAAGAACCGCAGGAAAAGCAGCGTTTGGCCTTTTCTTCCCACACCGGGTTGTAATAGGATCGATCCAAGAGTTCGGCTAGTTCATCGGGATGGCATTTTAATTTGTGCTTGCGTAACAGACGCTGATTGTTTTCCCATACCTGTTCCCGCTTTTCCAGATCCTGCGCCGTCGGAGTATCTCCGCTGAGATCTTTGAGCAACGCCTCTCCCTTGGCCGTCCGCGCATCCGCCAAGTACTGGCTGCCGATATTTGTCAAAAGGATGTCAAAACCTTCTTGTACGGTGGCTGTGTTCAGGCAGCCGGCGAAAACATTGGGGGATGCTTTTTGCACATCGCAGGCGACGATTGTGGCACTGTGACGGCGGCTCATGTAGTTTACATCGTAATTGTCGGCACAAAAGATACTGTCCATTTGCGAGATGGCTGCGACGTCGTAAGGGTGTACGCCGAAAAGAATAAACGGCTCAGCTTCGACCTGGCTTTTGTACTCGCCCTTAATATGAAATTCCATGAGATCCTCCCTTTGGGGAAGCAAATATTTCTTGGGTGGGAGAATCGTCACGTCATAGTCCAGCTTCAAGAGCCGGGCGTCTGTCAGCGGGGCAAAGGCGAAACGCTCACCATTGGCCTGAACGCCGTAGACACGTTGTTTTCTGATCAGGCTGTCTACCCAAGAATAGAGTGATTCCTGGTTAATCTTTTTAATGCTCATGGCCTCCTCCTTACACGGCAAATTTTACATGTGGGTTTTTACAAGGGGAAGAGAATGCCGATTAATTGTTCTAGTAATCTCATTCACATAATAACCACTTTTTTAATCATTTACTAGTACCAATTCGTATTAAACTATCGAATATATTGATTTGCACCAATTAGGATAATTCAAATGATTCGTTAATTAGCCCAAAGCGCAATAGTTAAAAAAGGACAAAATGAAACCCCACATCACGACATGGTGGTGTGGGGTTGTCAGACTAACAGATTCGTGGCAGCGGAGCACCGGCAAGCATGTCCACAAGGCGTGTACCTCCCAGTGGAGTTTCCAGCAAAACCTGGCCCCGGCCTGGGCGTACTTCGCCGATGATGGCAGTCCGTTGGCCTTCCGGGAAGCGCTGGAGGAAGCGGACGATAGCATCGGCCTGATCGGAAGCGGCGATGATGATGACCTTGCCCTCATTGGCCAGATACATGGGATCCAGCCCCAGGAATTCTGTGGCCCCGCGCACATCGTCACGCAGGGGAATGGTGGCCTCCTCCAACCAAAGGTCGAGCTTGGCGGATAGAGCGATTTCTTTAGCTGTGGTAGCCAAGCCGCCCCGAGTCGGATCACGCATAAATTTAAGGGCTGACCCGAACTCGGCGATGAGGGGGGTAATCAGAGTATTTAAAGGGGTACAGTCGCTATGAATACTCTGATTGAAGGAAAGTCCAGCTCTTTGAGCTAAGACAGCCACGCCGTGTTCCGCAATACCACCGTTAAGGATGATCTTGTCGCCCGCTTGAATTCGAGGATAGCCCAGGTCGGCTCGGCTATCGCGAAAGCCGAGGCCTGTGGTATTGATATAGATGCCATCTCCCTTGCCGCGTTCCACAACCTTGGTATCGCCTGTGACGACTGTAACCCCGGCGTCTTGAGCCGTGGCGGCCATGGAGGCCACGATGCGTTCTAGAATGGATAATTCAAGTCCTTCTTCCAGGATGAAGGCGGCTGTTAAGTAACGAGGCAGAGCGCCACTGACCGCCAGATCATTGACCGTACCGGCCACGGCCAGTTTGCCGATGTCGCCTCCTGGGAAAATGAGGGGGTTGACGACGAAAGAATCGGTGGTCAGGGCCAATTCAGCAGCTCCCGGCAGTAGCGCGGCGTCGGTCAACGCGGTCAGCTCGGGGGCGGTGAAATAGCGTTGAAAAAGGTTTTGGATCAGTTGGTGAGTCAGCATCCCGCCGTCGCCATGTGCCAGAAGCAGGCGCTCATTCTCAGGACTTCGAGCCATTTGCAGCATCGTCCCTTCGCTCGTATTTGTAATAGGCAGCACAGGTGCCTTCGCCAGACACCATGCAGGGGCCGACTGGATGAATGGGCGTGCAGGAGCGGGTAAAATGCGGGCAATCAAATGGGAGCGCTTTGCCCTTGAGTACTTCCCCGCATAAACAACCCATGGGCAGTTGGGAGGGTGGCAAATCCAGGGTAAAACGTTGGCGCGCGTCCCAGGCGGCATATTCCGGGCGGAG
>JAIMKP010000006.1:0-27556 GCA_020692355.1 Desulfosporosinus sp. | reverse complement strand
TAGTTCGTTCAGGCCGCGCCACTTGACACGACCCGGCTCGAAAAAGGTTTCGACCAGGGCCCAGGCTTTGGGATTGCCGTCCTCACGAACCACCCTACTGTAACAATTGCTGACACGGGGGTGCTGATCCAGGACTTGGTGGAGAAGATCACGGATACCCGCCAGTAAATCCAGGGCAGCGAAACCCGTTACAGCAGCCGGGAGAGAAAACGCTTTGGCGATGAAGTCAAAGTGGCGACGCCCGGTGATGGCGGCCACATGGCCGGGCAAGATGAGTCCATCCAAACGGAGTTCCGGATCTTGAAGCAACTGCCGGATGACTGGAGCCGCCAGTTTGTGCACGCTGAAGACGGAAAAATTGCGCAGGTCTTTTTCGACCGCCTGCCGGATGGCAGTGGCTACCGTGGGCACTGTGGTTTCAAAGCCGATCCCCATAAAGATGACTTCGCGCTGTGGTTCGCCGGTGGCGATCGCCACGGCTTCCAGAGGTGAGTAGACCATCCGGACATCCGCCCCAGCAGCCTTAGCACGGGCCAGATCTCCCCGTGTACCGGGAACTCGCATCATGTCGCCAAAGGTGGTGACGGTCACACCCGGAAGTGCGGCCAAAGCGAGCATCGTATCAATGTCTTCCTGATCCGTAACGCAAACCGGGCAGCCGGGACCGCTGCGTAGGTCCAGCCAAGGCCTTAGCGTGTCTCGGATGCCACTTTTGGACAGGGCTACCGTATGGGTTCCGCAGACTTCCATTAGGGTCAGCCTGCGGTTATTCCGGTCGTGCCAATGTACGAGGAGGTCTTTCACCTCAGCCAACATGGCCTTACTTAGGGAAAGGTCTTCAAAACGCAGAGGACTGTCCGGCCAGTCACTCGGGGGGGAGGAGGTTGGCTTCAGACTAGGGTTAGTTGAGTTGTGTCGCATAGATTTCCCTCCAGAGGGCCAGGCTTTCTGAAGCAGCTTCTTCGTCAATGATTTCTATGGCGAACCCGGCATGAACTAAGACATAGTCATCCAATTTAACTTCTTCCACCAAGGATGTATTAACCTGTGCCCGGTTGCCGAAGGTTTCCACTTCGACAATGGTGTCATTGAGAATGTCTACCACTTTAGCAGGAATAGCTAGACACAAAGCTGCGGCACCTCCTTGAACGTTAATTTGCGAATAGCCCACTGGTTACCTTGAGTAGACATATTATACATAATTACCCGGAAAAAGTACATCCTACGCAGGTTTACTTTGCTCATGAGTATTTTCGCCCCTACAGACCTCGGCGTACACGAAGTCTGTGAGCTGCCGCAGGTGGGGAAGGATGACGGCGGAAGGTTCGAGTCCCCAGGCGATGCTGGCGGGCTGCATGGCAAAAATCTCGGTGTTCGGTTGTTGCCCTAAAAAATCTGCGATTTGCAAGACTTCGAGAAGCCCCACATCGTGGATAGAAGCCATAAATTCCCTGGGAAAGAGGCCAAGATCATCCGGTTTAAAGCGGAAGATCGAACCGGGCTCTGCCTTGGCTTCGATACAGTCCAGGACGATGAGGCGATCGACGCCGTCGAGCAAGGAAAGAAGCTGAGGTCCGGCGGTTCCGCCCTCCAGGACTTCAACATCCGGCGGGAGAGCATACGATCTTAAGAGACGCACAGCATGGATGCCTAGACCTTCATCTTGCAGTAATTCGTTGCCTACGCCGAGGATCAAGGTTTTCCCCCGTGGTTGCATGTCAGATGTCAACATGGTACTAACTCCTCGTTGTGATATATTTGAGCAAGAGCGATAATAGACAAGACCCGGCAGCGAAGTTCCAATTATTGCGTTAACTGAAGGACCTGCCCTGAAGGGTGGGAACTAAGCTCTGTCCCGCGCTACATGCTTCTCTGGGGAACCTGTAGACAGGAGCTGCTGGCGCCCGAGGAACATTTCCGACAAGGCATGTGGAGTTTCCGTCAAGACAAGGTAGAGGTGAACGATTAAGAAAGTGAGGAGAAACCAGGTAATCAGGTAATGAAGGGCGCGGATTTCGGCGAGTCCGAGGGCGTTGACGAGGACAGCCATGGTTCCCTCAGGCCAGCCCAGGGCATAACCGGTCACGCCCTGAAGGATGATGAGAAGGACGACAGCCAGATAGGCGAGGCGCTGCAAGGGATTGTACAGCCCTTCTTTGACTTCATGGTTGCTTAAGAACAAGTAGTAGCGGATCTGGCGGGGCAAGGCTTGCAGTTGGGGTTTGAATTCCCGAGCATCTTTATATTGGCCCAAGAAGGCGTAATAGATGCGCCAGGCCAGATTAACGAGGAGCACGAAGGCAGCCACAATGTGGGCATAACGGGCGAGGCCCATAAGGCCCCCAACCAAGGGGCGATGAATGTAGAAGCCGGTACCTGCTAAGACGAGCATGAGCAAGAGATTGATGATGTGGGCCGTTCTTTGTGGCCAGTGATGGGTAGTCGTGGTCATCGACATTCCCTCCTTAAACAAAAATTCTATTCTAAACTTATTCGCTTGTCATCCAATTTGAAATTTTAAAACCCGCTGGGTGTCAGGCTGGATAATGTGGATAGCACAGGCTAAGCAGGGGTCGTAGGAGCGGACGACACGCACAACGTTGATAGGGTTTTCGGGGTCTGGAACGGGGACTCCCAAAAGCGCTTGCTCCAGGGGGCCGGGTTGCCCCTGTTCATCGCGTGGGGAGTGGTTCCAGGTCGTGGGTA
This sequence comes from Desulfosporosinus sp., assembly GCA_020692355.1. Lineage (GTDB taxonomy): Bacteria > Bacillota > Desulfitobacteriia > Desulfitobacteriales > Desulfitobacteriaceae > JAJZPA01. Next base: position 24,850 of record JAIMKP010000006.1, on the reverse strand, counting down.
CGACCATCTGGTAATTGGCGATCTTGTGATCCGCAATCTGAATCCAGTGCCCCAAGGCCCCCCGGGGAGCATCGAGCAGTCCCATGCCTTCCCCGTTTGTTGGCGGATCCCAGTGTTGGGTGTCATGGATGCGGGTCTCTCCGTGTTTGACCAAGTCTTCCAATTCATCCAGCCAACCTGGCATGGCTTTAGCCAAGAGGACCGTTTCATAGGCGCGGGCAGCATGGCGGGCGACGGCGCCTGGTTTGATACCATAGCGGCTGACCAAATCCATAAAGGGGTCGGGTTTGAGGACGAGCATGCGGGCCAAGGGTCCGACTTCCATCGGCTTACCTTCATAACGTGGAGCTTTGACGAAGGAATAGGCGTCCGCTTTATTGAGGTCAAAGACGGTGTCCCCCTGACTGGGACTTTTCGTGCCGGTTTGGTCAGAGTACCAGGAGTATTTCACGGCCTCGGTGATCTTGGTGGGATCGACAGGCTTGACATTGCCAAACTGGTTGTCAAAAATGACCCCAGCAGGGAAGAAAAAGCGTCCTTTTTCAGCCAGCGGAAAACCGCCGTAGGTCAGGTAATGGCCATAGCCACCGCCCACCCCCGCACGGGCGAGAGGGAGAAGGGGACCGGTTCCAAAGGTATACACGTCCTGCCAGTACACCTTTTCAACATAGTCGCTCTGTTCAGCTAATAGACTGCGGAATTGTTCGATCTGCGCCAGATCGGGAAGCATTGTCACCCCGCCGGCCACAATGCTCGACTGGTGTGGCTGCTTGCCGGAAAATAAGGCAGACATCTTTTTGGCCTTGGCTTGCATTTCCAGAGCCTGTAGATAGTGGGACACTGCTGTTGTGACCAGATCCGGCTCATTGACGCTAAATTCATCGGGTTTGTAACGGGGCAGCAGAGGCGATGTATCGCCTGCCTGAACCAGTTTCACGATCTTGTCTTTAACGGACAGTAATTTGGCGTCCTTCCCTTGGTAGTGGGCAACGGCCGTAACATCCAGGTAGTCGAGGGCGGAGAGATGATAAAAATGGAGCGGATGGTCATGCAGCCACATGGCACCCAGGATAAGATTGCGCACGACGCGGGCTGCCTGGGGTAGCCCCGCGCCCTGGGCACTCTCCACTGCAACGGAAGAGACCCAACCATGGGAACCGGCACAGACTCCGCAAACCCGTTCGGTCACATAGGTGGCATCGCGAGGGTCTTTGCCTTTAAGCAAGACTTCGATTCCCCGGGCCATGGTGCCACTGGCCCGCGCATTCACCACTTTACCGCCTTCAACCTCTACTTCTACCTTGAGATGCCCTTCGATCCGAGTGATCGGATCGATCACAATTTTCTGTGCCATTATTGCTCACGCCCTCCCTTATCTCCCTTATCTTGTTTGAGTCGCCCGGTCAAGACATTCCCAACCAGATGTACTCCGGCACCGACTACGGCAGCCCCCGCTACGACTTTACCCACTGTTTCGGGGTTCACTCCGCCAACGCCCGGAAGGTTCATGGTGTCTGTCCGGAGATACAAGGGGGCCAAGCCCACTCGGGTATCCATTGGCCCGGCGGCATAGAATTCGGGCTGTGTACAACCCGCGCAGGGTGAGGAGGCATTGATACAAAAATTAACCCCATCGTTCCACCAGTTTTGCGCACAGTCGGTAAAGGTCTTAGGGCCTTTGCAGCCACGCAGCAAGAGGCAAAACTCTTTTTGGCCCGGGTCATTCCAATCCGTCAGGAATTCTCCTTTTTCGTAATGTCCACGCCTGGGACAATTGTCATGGAGGAGTGTGCCAAAATAGGCGAGTGGACGCTTGTTGCTGTCGAGCTCGGGAACTTTATTCAGGATTAAATAATGCAGAACCGTGCCCAAGAGCCAGTTGGGTTTGACAGGACAGCCCGGCAGATTGATGATCGGCTTATCTTTGATGATATCTTGGACTCCTTTGGCCCCGGTCGGGCCTGCAGCCGGAATTCCGCCGTAACAGGCACAGGCACCGATGGGAACGATAGCTGCCGCTTTGGCCGCCGCAGCTTGGAGAATCGCTTTAAAGGGGCGACCCCCGATCGTCAGGAAGCGATCGTCGGCGGTAGGTATAGAACCCTCTACGATCAGCAAATAGCCGCCTTGTTTGATGTTCTCATCCAGCCAATTTTCCGCGACTTGTCCGGAAGCAGCCATGATCGTTTCATGATAGCGGACCGAAAGCAGATCCAATATGATCTCGGTTGGGCCAGGGTTGACGGAAGCCAACAAGGACTCTGAGCATCCTGTGCAATCTTGGCCTTCAAGCCAAATGACCGCCGGTTTGCCGGCGGCCTTTTCCACCGCCGCCGCAATGCGCGGTTCATAGACGACCGGGAAGCCCAGGGCGGCTGTCACGGCCGCAACCGCTTTAAGAAAATCGCGTCGGGTTAAGCCTTTGTGTTCTAAACGGGATTGAAAATCCATCTCACACCTCCACATTAAATCAACTTAGGCTGAAAAGAAAACCATGGTATTACTGAGTATCCTAGCCGAATCCCCCTCTGTCGTAATTGTTAGGAAATTTACTTGTCTGACAATTAGAACTTTGCAAATAATGTGCCAAAGAAAAAGACCCTCAAAACGAGGGCCGCTGTCTAGTATCTAGACACTCCGAGGGGATTGACGCAGGGGAAATAGCGGATAAAAGGGCTAGAAATCACAAGTTAAGGTTTGTTCCCTAAGGTAGTGTCCAAGAATTAAACATGTCTAAAAAATAGACGCGCAAGGCTTAGGCTTCTTTGTCCATAAGTCCATATTCTTTGAGCTTTAAATAGAGCGTGGCTCTGGGCATTCCCAGACTCTGGGCGGCAGCAGCCCGGTTATTGTCGCTGGCTTTCAGGGCTTGGATGATAAGTTTACGTTCTAAGTCCTGAACAGCCTCTTTTAAGGGTCTGAGTTCACCTTGGGTATCTTGTTCGATGACCTTCGCCAAGAAGGGAGGAAGATGATAAACTTGAATGACATTTTCATCAACCGTATACAACAGGCGCTCAATGATATTTTCCAATTCGCGGACATTGCCAGGCCAATCGTATTGCATGAGGCAGCGCACCGCTGCTTCACTGAAGATTTTGGGCAGGATTTTTCGTGCTTGTGTCATCTTTTGGGAGAAGTGACTGACTAAGTGGGGGATGTCTTCTTTGTGTTCGCGTAGCGCGGGAATAGCAATGTTGATCACATTGAGGCGATAAAATAGATCCGCTCGGAATTTCCCGTTATGGACTAATCGGCGTAAATCCTGGTTAGTGGCCGCCAAGATCCTAGCTCCCAGCTTGATAGTGTGGGTGCCACCCACCCTCTCAAATTCTCTTTCTTGCAAGACCCGTAAAAGTTTGGTCTGCATGGTCAAAGGCATGTCCCCTATTTCATCCAGAAGGATGCTGCCTCCTTTGGCCAATTCAAATTTGCCGGGTTTTCCTCCTTTCTTGGCTCCGGTGAAGGCGCCATCATCATACCCAAAAAGTTCGGATTCGAGCAGGTTTTCCGGTAAGGCGGCACAGTTGATCCCGACAAAAGGATGATCCCTCCGGTTGCTGAGCCGGTGTACAAATTGGGCAAAGACTTCTTTACCCACGCCGCTCTCCCCCTGGATGAGGATATTGGCGTCGTTACGGCTGGCTTTGACCGCGAGACGACGCAATTCCTGATTGGCACTGCTGATACCGATCAGAAATTGCTCGTTTTCCCGATAGGTTTGTTTAAAACGCAAGCGTTCTTTGTAGATTTCGATCTCACCATGAGATTGTTCGATCAAATAGGGTAGACACATGTCGATTTCAGCCAGCCCCTGGTAGACAGCGATGGCTTTTTCCCGGCAAGTGCTGTAGCCGCAGGAACCGCAGTCGAGTTCATCTTCCGGTTCGAATTTGTGGGTATAGCGGAGGATCTCTCTGATTTCGGATTCACTGGGCTCTACGAGAGGTTGTGATTTGTTGGTAAATTCTCGCCGTAAGTCGAAAGGGGGATGGGGTTCGAGCACATCCCGTTCCTTGGTTTGAGCATATTTAAAGATCTGATACTTGCGGCTAAAGAGATCCAACGGGCTATCCATTTCCGGTCCGTCAATGCAACCTTTGCAGAGCAGGATGTCGACGAAACGGGCCTGTACCAAGCCATCCTGCAGATTGTGCAGGAATTCCAGGGAATCCTCTTTGCCGTCGATGATCGCCACGTCTTCTTCGCAGAAAACTGTGCCCTCCGGATCAATGTTGCGGGCTAGGCCGCCGCTCAGAGGGAAAAGGGGTGGCAGGGAATTCCCCTGTGGACGTTCGGGAAGATCGCGCGCCAGCTTGGTATGCAGGCCTCTCTCCTCCAGCATCCCTTTGAGTTCTTTAAACGTCAGCACCGCATCGAGTATCCCGCGGCCGAATTCCGTCATTTCTTCTTTTTTGGCGATACAAGGTCCGATAAAGACCGTTTTGGCCTGGGGATATTTCCAGCGAACGTACTTGGCGGAGGCCAGAACAGCAGAATCCACCGGAACCAGATAGGGAATGAGGGTTGGGAAATGGCGTTCGATCATCCCCACGATAGCCGGACAGTAGGAACTAATGGCGGTTTCCGGGTTCTTGTCCAGGAATTCGCGGTAGGCCGGTACAGTCAGTTCGATGCCATGAGTCACTTCGATGACTTGACTAAATCCCAGATCCTTGAGGGATGCAAACAACTCGCCCGGCTCCAGGTAGTAGAATGAGGCTGGAAAAGAGGGAGCCAGCAGGGCGATTACTTCTTCCTGATTAAAGAAGTTTTTCGTTTCTTCTACGTAGCTAACGATCTGCTTAGCGTTTTGCGAGCAGACGCGCACACAATTCCCACAACTGATGCAGCGGTCTTCCACAACCGTGGCCTGTCCCAGCTCGACCTTGATCGCTTTGACCGGACAATTGCGCACACAGGAATAACAGGCTTTACACTTGTCTTCGATGGTTTTGACGACCGGCATGAAAATTCCTCCTACGGGCGAAGTCGGTGGCGAAGTCGGTGGCGAAGTCGGTGGCGAAGTCGGGAGCCGGAGGCCATTTAAAAGTAGAGATCGCGTTCTCCCTGCTCCAACCGGGCCAGGCGCTCCAGGGTAAGTGCTCGGATTGTGGGGTTTTTGATTTGTTCCAGATGTGCCTGGAGTGTTCGTTCCCCCAGTGGACGCACGTCAGGGGAAGCATAGTCGAGAAGATATTCCTTAAACGTCAAGATGGCGTTGGGTTGGCAGGTGTTTTGAATTTCACCTGTCTTGGCCAGGGTCATGAAGCGGTCTCCCGTACGTCCCTGACGGTAACAGGCTGTACAAAAGCTGGGGAGATAGCCAAAACGGCAGAGATCGGCGGCCATTTCATCCGGCGAGCGATGGTCTTCCACGCTAAACTGGGGAGACGAGGAAGCGCGGGAAGCCGAGGCGTAGCCGCCAACGTCGGTGGAGGAGCCTGCGCTCAGTTGGGAGATACCAAGGGCCAAAAGTTCATTGCGCAAAGAAGATTCTTCACGGGTGGAGATGATGAGTCCGGTGTACGGCACGGCGAGGCGCAAGATGGCGACGATGCGCTTGAAGTCATGATCGCTAACCAGGTGTGGAAAGTCTATTAAATTGATGCCGGGAGCCGGACGCAGGCGCGGAACGGAGAGGGTATGCGGTCCGACGCCAAAGGAACGTTCCAATTCTTGGGCGTGTTGCAGTAAGGCGAGAATTTCAAACCGGAAGTCATAGAGCCCGAAAAGTACGCCGAGGCCGACGTCGTCAATTCCAGCGCGCATGGCCCGGTGATGAGCGGTGGTATGCCAATCATACCCTGCCTTGGGCCCGACAGGATGCATTTTAGCATAGGTGGGGCGATGGTAGGTTTCTTGAAAAAGAATGTAGGTGCCGATTTTGGCAGCCTTGAGGCGGCGATAGTTTTCTTCGGTGGTTGCGGCAATATTCACATTAACCCGGCGAATGCTCCCTCGCTCGTGACGGACACCATAGATCGTCGCAATAGCTTCTTCGAGATAGTCCATCGTGCATTCCCGGGGATCCTCACCGCATTCCAACGCCAAGCGCTTATGTCCCATGGCTTCCAGGGCAGTGACTTCCTGGGCGATCTCGGACAGACTCAGGCGATGCCGGGTAAAGTGGTTGTCGCGCCGATAGCCACAGTACAGGCAATTATTGATGCAATAACTGCTGAGGTATAGGGGGGCAAAGAAGACCAGGCGTCGACCATAGATGGCTTCTTTGATCGCGTGGGCGGCCGAGAATATTTCGGCGAGAACGGCTGGATCTTCAGAGAAAAGGAGGATGGCCGTTTCCTCTAAAGAAAGGCCTTGCGCTTGGCGTGCTTTCTCTATGATGTGCAGGATGGCCTCACGAGGCATAGACTGGATATCCCTTTGCGCTGTGGTCAGGATGGTGTGAATGCGGTTTTCATCGATAAACGCCGTCTCGGATTCGAACATTTTGTTTCCTCCTTTACTTAAAACGATCTGCCGGTCGTTGTCACTTGCCCGTCTGTGCATGCTTCAGAAGTTTGCTTGGGGCGGGTGGTCCGTAGGGTTTGGTGGGCTCATAGTCAAGCTGTCCGTCAGATGCCGACCGAGGTCAGCCAAGGTTTGTCGGATGTCTTGAAGTTGTCGTTCTAAGGGACTACGGTAGTCTTTAGGATATGGTAAGCGGCCCGGTATCGCTGTCTGAGGCTTGCAGTTAGGGAGATTCATAGCTTAAGTCCTGATTTGAGTTTGAGTTTGGGCTGGAGCTTCGGGTTTGCCAGAAAGGGTATGGGGGGAACCAGAAGGAGTAGATGCTGACTGCAGAACGGCTAAAACCTGGGGAAAGGGGGATAAGACCCGTTCGAGGATTCCATGGAGGTAAGCAATCGTGACACCGTAATTGGCGACAGGTACTCCGGCCCGACGGATGCGTTCCAAACGGGAGAGCATTTGCCGACGGTTTAACATGCAGGCCCCGCAATGGATGACGAGCTTAAAGGAATCGAGATTTTCGGGCAACGTTCCACCGCTGACCCAAGTGTAGGAGAGCGGGCCGCCGACTTTTTGTTCAAGCCAGCGGGGAATTTTTACCGTGCCAATATCATCGTCCGTGCGATGATGGGTACAGGCTTCCGCGATCAGAACCTGATCGCCCGGCTTCAGGTTTTCGATGGCTTTGGCTCCGCTCACGAGCTGAGACAGATTGCCTTTGTACCGGGCAAAAAGGATGGAGAAAGAGGTGAGGGAAATGTGAGGCGGAGTCAACTCATTAACAATCTTGAAGACCTGGGAGTCGGTGACGACGAGACGGGGGGCGGTTTGGAGAGTGTTTAAAGCAGAAGCGAGTTCTGTTTCCTGGACCACGAGTGCTTGCGCACGGTGGTCTAAGAGATCCCGTATGGCCTGGACCTGTGGCAAGATCAGCCGACCCTTCGGAGCAGAACGGTCGATGGGTGCGACCAGTACCACAGTATCTCCGGTAGAGACTAAGTCTCCCATGAGGCTGGGTTCTTCCCGGGTCGAGGCGCCTAATTGGATCAGGGCTTCTTTCAGGAGGTCGATACCACGACCCTGGTATGCACTTACTGGAATCCACGGCGGATGCTCCCTGGAAGAGCCTGGAGTTGCTGTCCTGACTTGAGCGGGTTCCCCGACAAGATCAGATTTATTGAGAACCAAGACAGTGGGTATGGCGCGGTTGTTGAGCCTGACCAACAGGGTATCTTCCCAGGTTCCCCAACCCGTTAACGCATCGACAACCAGGACGGCTATGTCTGTTTTATCCAGCACAGAGAGGCTCTTGCGTACGCGCTCTTCACCCAAAATCCCTTCATCATCCAAGCCTGCGGTATCAATGAGGACGACCGGCCCTATCGGCAGAATCTCCATCGCTTTATAAACCGGATCGGTGGTGGTCCCGGGGATTGAGGAAGTAATAGCAACCTCTTGGTGGGCCAAGGCGTTGATCAGGCTGGATTTGCCGGCATTGCGCCGTCCCAGTAAGGCGATGTGGAGACGTTCCCCGCGCGGAGTTTCGCTAAGGCCCGCGATGCCTGCGATGCCCCCGTCTGTAGGGCTGCTGTCTGATGGTGTTGTTGCCATGGCTTACAAAACCTCTCTTTGCTCGCAACATTTAGGTTCCAAGGTGTGTTTCTGACTCCAGCGCTCAGTCTGAGGTGTCTAAAAATTGTACACTTTAATTATCATCATAGCCATCTGACGCATCATGTCAAGATTAAGTTTGATTTCTGTGACAAATTAATGCTAAAATGTTGGCATTACGGCGAGCCGTGAGTAAAGGATGTGGCAAACGATGCACGAGATGGGTCTGATGGCTTCTATGGTGGAACTGTTAACGGAGAGTGCCCGTCACAACCAGATCCAGAAGATTAACAAGGTTAAACTGGTTGTGGGAAAAATGAGCATGGCCCTGCCTGACGCTTTGCAGTTGGCCTTTGATGTTTATAAAGCTGAAGGTCTTTTTAGTTCGGAAGCGGTATTGGAGATCGAGGAGAGGGAAACCATGGGACGGTGCCGATCCTGTGGCAGACGCTTTCCTGTGCTCGACAATTGTTTGTTCGTGTGTCCCGACTGCCAGGGGATTGATGTCGAGGTCATTTCCGGGCGGGAACTGTACATTGACCATTATGAAGGAGAGGACGGGAACGCTGATGACGATTAAGGTTGAATTACAAACTCCCATATTAGCCCGCAATGAGGAAACGGCAGAGGAAATACGTTACCTTTGCCAGGAGAACAACATCTACCTCGTCAACATCATGAGTTCTCCCGGTGCCGGCAAGACAACCCTTCTGGAAAAGGCCCTGGGCTATTTGAGCAAGGAACTGCGCACTGCGGTGATTGAAGGGGATATCGCCACGACCCGCGATGCGGATCGCATTTCTGCTCATGGAGTTGAAGCGGTCCAGCTCAATACCCATGGAGCCTGTCATTTGGATGCCCGCATGGTTTATCAGGCGCTCCAGAAACTTGAATGGTCACAACTCGATCTGATCCTCATCGAAAACATCGGGAACCTGGTGTGTCCGGCCGAGTTTAACCTGGGCGAGGATCTGAGGGTGGTACTCTTGAGCACTACCGAAGGAAACGACAAGATCGTCAAATATCCCGTCATGTTTCGGGATGCACAAATGCTGGTGCTTAATAAAGTGGATTTGCTCCCCTACACCGACTTTAGCAAGGCTGAAATGGAACAAGACCTTGCCGGCCTCAATCCGGGAATGGAAATTTTCTATGTTTCGGCCCGCCTGGAGCAAGGCGTGGAAGAGTGGGCTGACCGTCTCATCAAACTCGTAAAGAGGTCTGCTGCAGAGCACGAGAATCTTGGCCAGTCCTGAGCCCGGGCCGGCGGATTGTGGAAGCACTGCAGGGTTTAAACGGGGGCGGAGAGGTTGACCGATGTTGACGAGCCAGGGTAAGAAAAACCTTTTCTGTTGGCATATCAGAGTTTTTGGTTTGGTTCAGGGTGTGGGTTTTCGGCCTTTTGTTTATCGTCTAGCCTTAACCTGGGAGATTAAAGGATGGGTGCTCAACACAGGACAAGGCGTTCGGATTAAGGCGGAGGGTTCATTGGCTGCACTGGAGGGATTTTATCGGGAGTTGGACCTGGAAAAGCCTTCTCTGGCCCAGATCACCCGCTTGACCAAGACGGAGATCCCCTGTGAGCACTTTCAGGATTTTCGTATCCTGCCCAGTCGGATCGGCGAGAGCCCAGAGGCTTTGATTCCTCCGGATCTGGCCATGTGCGCTTCCTGCCGGGATGAAGTCCTGGCAGCAGGAGAACGCTATCATCACTACCCCTTTACGAATTGTACCTATTGTGGTCCCCGTTTTACCGTCATCAGGGGGCTTCCTTATGATCGGGCGCGGACGTCGATGGCTCCGTTTACGATGTGTTCCGACTGTGATACGGACTACCACAACCCAGCTCACCGGCGCTTTCACGCCCAGCCGACCGCTTGTCACAAGTGCGGGCCGAAGGTTTGGCTCCTGGATCGCGAGGGGAGAGCGGTGGAAGGGGAGTGGGAGGATGACGTCCATCGTTTCCTTCAGGAGGGCAAGACGCTGGCGGTGAAAGGCATCGGCGGTTTTCATCTGGTGTGTTCGGCTTTGGATGAGGAAGCGGTCACCCGGTTGCGCAAGGCTAAGAACCGGCCGGATCGACCCCTGGCGGTGATGGCCAGAGATATCTCAGCGGTCGAACGTTATTGTTGGGTAAGCTCCATGGAGCGTAAGATTCTCTCCTCACCCGCGGCCCCGATCCTCGTTCTCGATCAGATTCCGGGTACACTCCCGGCTGGATTGGCCCCGCATAATCCCACGCTCGGGGTCATGCTTCCTTATAGCCCGCTGCATCTTTTATTATTCCCCGTAGATGTCGATCTGTTGGTGATGACCAGTGGGAATGCCCGTGGTTTGCCGATCGTGAAAGATAACGAAGAAGCCTTGCGTGACTTGTCGCGATTTGCCGATTATTTCTTGCTGCATGATCGGGAGATCGTCAACCGCTGTGATGACTCTGTGGTGAGGGTGCTCGATGGTGCGCTGCAGTTCTATCGCCGCTCACGGGGGTATGTTCCGTCACCTGTCCGACTTGGTGTCGAAGCCAGGGTGGATGTTTTAGGGGTGGGCGGGGAGATGAAAAACACCTTTTGCCTGCTCAAGGGGCACAATGCCTTTTTCAGCCAACACCTTGGGGATATGGATACTTTGGAGGGACTGAACCACTATCGTGAATCGCTTTGCCATTTCCGGGAACTGCTGGAGAGCGCGCCGACCGTGGTCGGCTACGATCCCCATCCTTCGTACGCCCTGACGGCGGCACTCAGAGACGGACGCTTAGATCGCGCGATCAACGGCAGGATGGGCGAAGGGACGGTCAAAGCGAAACCCTCGATCCGGCTGGTTCCTGTCCAGCATCACCATGCCCATATGGCTTCGGCGATGGCTGACAATCAGCTGGACGGAGAAGTCATCGGAGCCATTTTGGATGGTACAGGTTATGGAACTGATGGCACCCTCTGGGGGTTTGAGATTCTGGCCGGTGGCTATAGCTATTTCCAGAGGCTTGTGCATCTGGCCGGGATGCCTTTGCCAGGTGGAGAACAGGCTGTGCATCATCCCTGGCGGGTAGCCGTCGCTTATCTGCTGACAGCCTTAGGTGCTGAAGGGGAAGACTACGCGGAAGCTCTGTTAGCCATGCCCCACGAGGAGCGGCTGCTTCTTAAACGTATGTTGGAACTCAAGATAAATACTCCGACAGCGACGAGTGCCGGCAGGCTCTTTGATGCGGTGGCCGCCTTGTTAGGTGTCTGTCTGCACAACACGTATGATGGTCAGGCTGCCATTGAACTGGGGGAACTGGCCCGGAGCTATCGTGCGGAAGTCGGCTCCGGGAGGATTCAGGAGCATGGTGCGGGGGTTGGACAAGTTGCAGCTGATGCTGAAGAAGAAAACACAAAGCGGATCCCGGAGGATGGAGTGGAGGAGGAAAATGAGGGAGAGGCTTATCCGTTTGAGCTGGAGGATGGCGTCCTTGCGGTCGGATCCATGTTGCGTGGCATCTGCCGGGACAGCCTGGCCGGAGTGGAGCGGCGCGCCATCGCCTATAAGTTTCATCAGACTGTAGCGCACATGGTCGGGGCCGGTGTGCGGGAGGCCCAGGCTCGCACAGGGCTTACCCGCGTCGTATTAAGCGGAGGGGTCTGGCAAAACCCGCTCTTACTGACTCTGACCGAGGGCATTTTGCAACGAGAGGGCTTGCAAGTGTTTGTTCATCGTGACACTCCGGCCAACGACGGTGGATTGGCCCTGGGACAAGCGATTGCGGCTTATCACATTTGGCTTTCTTCAAAATCGATCCCTCTAAGACAGCGGTTATAAATAAACCCATCGATTACCGAATAGTCATTGGTGTTATAGAAATTCGTTAGACGCTGATTGAATTCACTTAAATCCTGCTCTTTCACACTTAAAATTCCCTTACCATCTTGAATCAAAATTTTGTTCGCGCATAGGGTGCTGGTGCGTTTGTTCCCGTCCCAAAACAGCCGGCTTCTCATTCCCCATAAAAAATAGCGGATGGCTTTCTCAGTGGTATTGGTCATGTTGTTGATTTTTTCTATTTCTTGAACCACATGGTCTCTATTGGGTATCGGCGGGATGTAGTCTGTTCCCGATATTCCCACACTCCCATTGCGCAAAACACCCCACTCAAGCCCTTCGTTGCGTGCAATGTAGGAGTTTACTTTACAAATAAACTCTAACTCAAACGGATCCTGGATATGATCTAAAAGGAATCTCCAACCGTCTCTTAAGTTTAGAACACATTCAATATCCGATATTTTAACGTTTGCAACGCTTATTCCATCCAGGATGGTTTGGGTATCGGGGAAGGTTATATTACAGCCTTCGAGCTTGGCACTGTTATAGATATTTTCAACAATTAGTTTTTTTGCCAGAAAAATATTTTGTTTTAACGTAAGATTGAATTTATTAATCATAGAGTTAAGTGCACCTCTTTTCCAATTTCTTCTTCCGCGGATATCAGCACGTGAATACCTCTTTATATTATACTTCAAGTGCGCTCAATATCGTAGGACAATCGTGAAATAGTTACCCACAAATTACCTATTCGGACTATCTGACCCTGGCCAAACATTTTGAGCGTTCACTGGGCTGGAATATTTTTGGGATAAGCAGAAATTCCTCCTTTTTAGCATAGGTATTAGAGCCGGTATGCGAAAGGGGTGGAAAACATGCTGTCTGAGTTGCTTGTCGTTGGTATTGCACTCTCTATGCTCAGAGGGATTACCCTCTTAGTCTCCTATATTAATAACAATGCCTTTCCGCAACCGTTGCGCGAAGAAGAAGAGTCGCGTTATTTGAGCATCCTCAAGGCGGGTAAGGAGAGCGTCGTTCACACGCGTCAGGAAGCCTTGGAAATAGAACATGCCCGCAATAAGTTGGTTGAGCATAACTTACGCCTTGTCGCTCATCTGGTGAAGAAGTTTGATGGCACTGGCGAAGATAATGATGATTTGATTTCGATTGGCACCATAGGACTCATCAAAGGGATTAACACGTTCAATCCAGATAAAGGGACAAAACTGGCGACGTATGCAGCCCGCTGCATTGAAAATGAGATTTTGATGCATCTGCGCTCACTCAAGAAAACTCGGGGGGAGGTCTCGATCTATGATCCGATCGGGGTGGACAAGGAAGGCAATGAGATCACCCTGATTGATGTTCTGGATTCGGAAGAGGAGGCTATTTCGGACACGGTCGAGAATAAGTTTGAACAGAAAGCGCTTTTAGAGAAGGTAAAGAAACTAAACCGCAGGGAGAGGCTCGTTCTTTCCCTGCGCTATGGCTTGATGAACGGCCCTCGGCGCACCCAACGCGAGATCGCCCGGACGCTGGGGATCAGCCGCTCTTATGTTTCAAGAATCGAGAAGAGGGCTATTGAAAAGCTTTTGGAGGAGATGAGTGAAGGCCAGGGGATAAAGTGAAGGAAACCTTGCTCCCTTGCACTCTCTGGAGTATAATATCAACAAATCAATGTCTGGGGAGGTTTCGATGTTCGAGCTTTTTCGTCCTACATTTGAGGCTAATTCATTAGACCATATTTCAATCGGACGGCTCCTCCAAGATGGTATTAAAGGACTCATCATCGACCTCGACAATACGATGACGCCATGGAATGACGTGGAAGTTGGCCCCAAAGTCGCAGCGTGGTTCAAAGCTCTGAAGGAAGCTGGGATCAAGGCCTGTGTGGTCTCCAATAATAAACGCAAGCAGCGGGTAGCCGTTGTCGCGGATCGCTTAGGAATTCCCTTTGTATTTCGGGCGACCAAACCCCGACGCCGGGCTTTTCGTGCAGGTATGGCTTTGTTGGGTACGGGGCCGTTGGATACGGCGGTCATTGGAGATCAACTGTTTACTGATATTATGGGCGGAAATCGGCTTGGGCTTTATACGATATTGGTCGTACCGATGAGTAGCCGTGAATTCATCGGAACCCGTTTCATGCGTCAGATGGAAAAAGCGGTGCTTTGGCTAATGAAAAAAGCCTCAGCTCCCAAACCGGACAGCCCGAAGGCGCATTAGAGTTAGGGGATGACCAAAAGGCCGGTGCATAACGTAAGTTCAATGAACGGAATGGATTGCCATTCCGTTTTTCCCTCCTTATGTTAGATGATGAGAATAGGGTTACACCCTAAGATTCAGGAGAGGCTTATGAAGAGACATTTTGCAGTTATCGGACATCCAATAGCCCATTCCTTGTCTCCACAGATGCATGAATCGGCTTTTAAGGCCTTGGGCCTTGATGCAGACTATCTGAGGTTCGATGTGCATCCGCAGCAGTTGGGAGATGCCGTGCTGGGTCTTAAAGCCTTAGGCTTTGCCGGGTGGAATGTGACCCTGCCCCACAAGGAAGCGATTATGCCCTATCTGGATGAGCTAACTTTAGAAGCACAGCGGATCGGGGCTGTAAATACAGTCAAGCGTGAGGGTAGTCGCCTGATTGGACATAACACCGATGGAGGCGGGTTTCTGCGTTCGGTGGAATCCCTTTTAGGAGACGTTCAGGGTAAACGGGCAGCCATCTTAGGAGCGGGCGGAGCGGCCCGAGGGGTTGCTTTCGCTTTGGCTGGAAAGGGTATGAAGCTGGAAATACTCAACCGCACGCCGGAGAGGGCCACAAGGCTTGCTCAGGATCTGGCTCAAGCGGGCGGAGAGGCGGCCTGGGGCAGTCTGGAGGAGGGGCCATGGCTTACTGGGCTGGATTTGCTGGTGCAGACCGCCTCAATAGGTCTGCACGGGGAGACTTATCCTATCTCTTTGCGGGGGATCGCCAAACATACTCTTGTCGTCGACATTATTTTCAATCCCTGGGAGACTCCTTTTCTGAAAGAGGCGAGGAAATTGGGGTGTCAGACGTTGAATGGCCTTGACATGCTACTCTATCAGGGCGTTTTAGCATGGGAGTTTTGGTTTGAAAAGGTTGCCCCAGTGGATGTGATGCGGAGAGCGCTGCTTTCCGCCCTTTAGGAGCGGGTTAGGATGGGTTTCATTAGCAAAAAATATTGGGTCAAAACCGAGCGAGGGATGACACTAGTAGAAGTCCTTCTCGCCCTGGCGATTCTCGCCGGGGCAGGATTTACAATGCTAGTAAAGATTCCGCTGGATTTTCAGGGGCAGGCTCTGAATTTAAGCGGCACGATGCTGTTGGAAGACATTCGGGATGCCCGGCAAGCTGCTTTGTCGGAAAACACCTGGTACCAGGTGAAATTTGCTTTGGCTCAGAGGTCTTACCGCATCTATCGGGAGGGCGTGAAAGTGAAAGAAGTTAGTCTGACCGACGGGGTAAGGTTTTATAATACACCTCAGGATTTTATACTGGATGCGAGCGGTAATCCACTTCCAGGTACGACGATATCCCTCGTTAATCAAGCAGGACGTACGCGGAAGGTGGTTGTCGCTCCGGTTGGGGGAAGAATCCGCGAAGAGTGAACATGCTGGGAAAGGAGTGGAAAGAGGATGCGGTTTTTAACAGCTGGAGAGTCACATGGCCCCAAATTGATTGGGATTATCGAAGGATTGCCTGCAGGCGTGGCGATACGCCAGGACGTGATTGACGAAAGCCTTGGGCGGCGGCAGAAAGGCCCTGGACGCGGCGGCCGGATGGCGATTGAACAGGATCGGGTGCAAATCCTGTCCGGTGTCCGGGGAGGCGTGAGCACCGGGGCACCGATCACACTGGAGATTGAGAACCGGGATTTTGCGAATTGGAGCCAAATCATGGCGGTGGGTGAGGAAGCCGATCTCGAAAGCCGGAAGGTAGCCGCACCGCGCCCGGGGCACGCGGATTTGACAGGGGCACTGAAATATCGGACAGACGTACGGAATATCCTGGAACGCGCGAGCGCCCGCGAAACGGCGATGCGGGTGGCCGTCGGCAGTGTGGCTCGCCAGCTCTTAAGTGCGCTCGGTGTGAACATTCGCGGCAGAGTGCTCTCGGTCGGGGACGTCCGCGTCAAGGCAGCAGAGAGTCCAGGCCTTTGGGAGGATGTGCAGGCTTCGGAATGGGCTATGGGGGATCCTGAAGCGGAACGTGCGGCGAATGAGCTTGTGTCTGAGGCCAGAGCGAAGGGGGAATCCCTCGGCGGGGTGATCGAGATCCAGGCCCTGAAGGTGCCGCCTGGCCTCGGTTCTCATGTTCAGTGGGATCGCAAGCTGGATGGGCGGCTCGCCCAGGCAGTTCTCTCCGTTCAGGCTATGAAAGGGGTAGAGTTTGGCCTGGGGTTTGAAGCCGGAACGCGTTTTGGTTCGCAGGTTCATGACCCCATTGACTACCGGCCAGGGGTTGGATTTAGGCGCATGTCGAACCACGCGGGCGGCATCGAGGGCGGGATGAGCAATGGGGAGTCGATCATCCTGCGGGCGGTGATGAAACCGATTCCGACGCTATATCACCCCTTGCCGACGGTGCACTTGGAAACGAAGAAAAAGCTTACAGCGAGCGTGGAGCGCTCTGATGTCTGTGCGGTTCCGGCAGCACGGGTAGTGCTCGAACATGTAGTGGCTTGGACCTTGACGGAAGCGGTACTGGAAAAGTTCCCGGCAGACAGTTTTGCGGAACTTCAAGCCGCATGGGATAACTATCAAGCCTATTTGAAGTCGGTGTAGGTGATAGCGATGGATCCGAATAAAAATATTGTTCTTATCGGGTTTATGGGTACTGGCAAGAGCACAGTGGGGAAACGCCTGGCCAAAAGCCTGGATTGGAAATTTGTCGATACGGACGTGGCGATTGAAGAGCTAACGGGTTTGAGCGTGGTAGAACTGTTCCGCTTGCACGGGGAGACACGCTTTCGCTCCGAAGAAGCTCTGCTGGTGCAGCGTCTCAGTGAACAAAGAGGGTGCGTGTTTGCGACCGGCGGAGGTACGGTGCTCAATTCCGAGAACTGGGCATTCCTGGCCCAGCATGGGGTTTTGGTACAGCTCTATGCCACGGTGGAAACCATTCTGGAGCGCGTTGGTGCTCGTCCCAATACCCGCCCCTTGCTAAAGGGGAGCCGGGAAAGGATTGAAGCGCTCTGGCAGGCACGCCAGGAAATCTATGCCAGGGCTGATATGATCGTTGATACTACGGATAAAGATGTAGACGAAGTTGCGGGAGAAATTCTCTCTCGTTTGGAGGGACAAGAAGATGGTTCGCGCGAATTGGCAAAAGATTGAGGTAGCGGCACAACGACCCTATCCGGTATTTTTGGGGGTGCCGTTGGAAGATTTGGGAGAATACTTAGAATCCCGGGCTGGGGATATCGAACATATTCTGGTGATCACGCAGCAAATCGTTGCCGAGTTCCATTTGGATCGTCTGCTCAAGGGGTTGGGGCGTTACCAGGTGGATGTCTTGGAAATCCCGGTGGGCGAAGGGGAAAAATCCCTTGAACGTCTTAGCCGGTTGACGGGCGAGGCGATTAAGCTGGGCGCAGACCGAGGGACGCTGGTCTTGGCCTTCGGAGGCGGAGTGATCGGGGACTTAGCCGGTTTTTTCGCGAGTGCTTTCATGCGCGGGGTACGGTTTGTCCAGATTCCCACAACCCTTTTGGCTCAAGTGGATAGCAGCATTGGTGGCAAAGTCGCGGTGAATCATCCTTTGGGAAAGAATCTCTTAGGAGCATTTTACCCGCCTTTGGCGGTTTGGACTGATTTTACCACCTTGGAAAGTCTGCCTTGGAATGAAATGCAAAATGGGCTTAGTGAAACGATTAAGCATGCCGTGATGGGCGATGCTGAGCTGTTTGCCTTCTTGGAGGAGCATGTTGAAGCGCTTGTCCAAAGGCATCCGGATATCGTGCGCGAGATGGCTGTTCGGTCTTTGGCTGTGAAAGTGCGCCTTGTGGTTCAAGATGAAAAGGAACAGGGGTTACGTGCGCTTCTGAACCTGGGGCATAGTTTTGGACATGCGTTAGAGACAGAGATGGCGTATGAGGGGATCAGCCACGGCCAAGGTGTGAGCGTGGGCGTGGTGGCGGCGGCCAACTTGGCTCAAGCCCGTGGGCTGCTTTCAGGAGGAGAACGTGAGCGGATCGTACGCCTACTTCAGGGGCTGGGGCTGCCAACCTTCGTCCAGGCTCAAAATCCCCTGAAATTGGTACACTGCATGGAGGCGGACAAGAAAAATCGTTCAGGAAAGAAAGTTATCGTCGCCCCGAAAGGGATAGGACAGGCGGTCATCTTGAAGGATTGTTCGGATGAGGAGATTCTCCAGGCTTGGAGAAAAGTTATTACTGAACCGATTCAAACCTGATTTAAATTGAGAAGTGTATCAAACGCCTTTCAAAGGCATCCTCGTGCTCGGGGGATGCCTATTTTTATTTTCGAAAATAGTATCATGATGTTGAAATATAAAAGATAGGGGCAAGTTGTGTCGGAGCAGCAGGAGAATGACAAAATTTATGGAATAAGTACCCCAGTTCACGGTGTTTTCCCGAACAAGCGAGGAGCAGGCTCGCATTCTAATGGAACAGGGTGAAATATTGTGCATTCCAAGAGAGAAATGGGTCGGGATTTTGGGTTTACCCTTTGGGAAGTGCTCGTGGCGATGGCTTTAAGCGGGTTCTTGCTTTACAGCCTGGTTCCACACTTTGCTTCCCCCGTTCTTCCCTTAAAGAAGCGGATCGACCAAGGGAACATCGTGCAGATCCAAGGAGCAGCTCAGGCATATCGGGTGGATGTGGGTGCGTATCCGCGTTTGCTCACCGATTTGTTGGACGCACCGGCAGGTGTCGCAGGCTGGCAGGGCCCTTATCTGCGAGAACTGCCCGTGAATCCCTGGAACCCTGCTTTAGGATACAGTGTGGATACCTTAGGACGGGCGAAGGCTCTACGATGAGGCAGCTTCGGGGAGAGGAGAGGAGGAGACTGTTGGAAAATCGTCAGCGGGGGTTTGCTCTTTTCGATGTGCTGATGGCTCTTTTCTTATTTAGTCTTGGTTTTGCGGCTCTGTATGGGCTCAAAGAAGCTGCTTATGCTGAGACGCGTGCGGCTATCAGCCTGACAGAAGCGGCCAACGTGGCGCAGGCGCAGCTTGAAACCTTACTCTCGCATTCCTGGACCGAGAATATAAGCACGGGAAGGGTTATTCCGGGAGGGCTGGTGGCAAGAAAGGATGGACCTTTCCAGGTTCAAACGACTGCCGCTTGGGGAGAGGTTTCTTGGCTCCTCAATGTAAAAGTGCTCGTTGACTGGCAGGAAGGGCAAACAAGGCGCAGTTATGAACTGGAAGGGCTTTATGATGTGGAGTCGAGTACGTAGCGGACGGCTAGCAGGCACAAACCTGCAAGATACACGAGTGCAAAAGGGGTTTACACTTTTGGAAGTTCTGGTGGCGCTCGTGATCAGCGGGGTTTTGCTGGCTGCCACCCTGCCGATCCTTACGGGGGTGTGGCGGGGTAATCTGGAAGATAAGCGGCGGCTTGAACTCCAATATAGCCTGCTGGCCGCCGGGAGGACGGTGGCGGATGCTATCCGCACGGCGAAAACCGTGGAGCGGCTGTCCACAGGCAAGATTAAAGTGGTGTACTGGGATAATAATGGGCGCTTGACGACGGACTATTACTATGTTGATGACAGGGATTACGATGGGATCAAGGATCTCTACCGCGAGCATGTGGTGCCAAGCCCGGTAGCCAGCTGGATTTCCAGTTTTGTTTGTGACGAAGTGGATCCGGGGCTTTGGCAGATTAAGCTGGAAGCCACGTGGGGAGGTCAGACGAGACTTTGGCAAGTTATGGTAAAACAGCGTACCCTGAATTAGAGGCCGGGAGAGGGTCGCAAGCGGGGTTTGCCACCCTTCTCATCGCGCTCCTTTTGACTATCCTTTCCCTTTATGGCATGGAAACTTACGTGAAAGCCAATGGGGAGAACCGGATGGCTAAACGGGAAGCACAGAGCCGACAAGCGCTTTACCGGGCCGAAAGCGGAGTTGAATGGGCGAAGGGGCAATTGGTTAATAACCCGGACTTCCGGGAAGGTGTGCTGGATAGTGCGGGAGGGTTTGTTACGGTTACAGCCGCTCCCAGTGAAGGGGGGTACTGGGTGACGTCGGTAGCACAGGCAGGAATGGCTCAACGCAAAATCGGGGTTTTGCTGCAGAACGAATCCGGACATTGGCGAATCCTGCGCTATCAGGAACTGCACCAGTGAATAGAAGGAATGGAAAAAAGTTGGGGATTTGGCCAGTATCTGATCGAACAAGGGTATATTGAAGCGCGGGATTTAGAGAAGGGGCTTGCCTCATCCCGTGAATCGGGGGAGCGGATCGGGGAAGTTTTGGTTCGGCTTGGGTTTCTTTCGAAGAATACACTGTTTGAAGTGTTGAGCGCGTTTCTTCAGGTTCCGCGAATCATTTTGACCGAAGTCAGGATTGACGCGGAGGCCTGTCAACTGGTTTCCGAGGACATAGCGCAGCGCAATCTCTTGTTTCCCTTTCAATTGCAGGATGGCATGTTGCGGGTGGCGATGGCCGATCCCTCCTCCGTGCGAGCCTTGGAGGATGTGCGTTTGTTCACAGGGCTGAATGTTGAGCCTTATCTAGCCCAGGAAAGCGAAATACGCTCGGCGATCCGCCAGCATCTGGTTATGCAGCAGTCGGCTGCCCGTCTGGCGGATATGAGCCATTTGACCGAAACGCCAGAAGCCTTTGCGGTGGAAGCGGGTGCTACGGCTGGCGAGGATGCTCCCACGATCCGTTTGGTAGATTCGATTCTGGAAGAGGCTGTCCGCCTCGGAGCAAGCGATATTCATTGGGAACCTCAGGAAAAAGAGTTTAAGATCCGTTTCCGTATGGATGGCGAACTTGCCCTGATCGCTTCCTTGCCGCCGCAGGCCGCGCGGAGCGTGGTTTCCCGCCTCAAGACGATGGCTAAAATGGATGTTGCGGAGCGCCGACTGCCCCAGGATGGGCGCTTCACCATTGATCTTTCCGAACGTCGGATTGACCTACGGGTTTCCACCCTGCCAACCGTAGCCGGGGAAAAGACGGTTATCCGCATTCTCGATCCGGAAACTGCGGAACGTTCGCTCTCTACCCTGGGGATGCGGCTTGATGTTGAGGAGGGTCTCCGGCACCTGCTGCAGGAGCCGCATGGCCTGCTTTTGGTTACTGGTCCAACCGGGAGCGGCAAGACGACAACGCTCTATGCCCTGCTCCGTGAAGTGCAGCGGGAAGCGCTCAATATCGTTTCCATTGAAGATCCGGTGGAGTACCGTCTGCGAGGCGTTGTTCAAGTGCAGGTCAATGTCCGGACAGGGTTGACCTTTGCCCATGGGCTGAGGGCGATTCTACGTCAAGATCCGGATGTGATCTTGATTGGCGAAATCCGGGATGAAGAGACGGCCCGGATTGCCACCACGGCTGCGCTCACCGGACATTTGGTGTTTTCAACCTTGCACACGAACACCGCCGCCGAGGCGATCACCCGGTTGATCGATATGGGCATTGAACCCTACCTGCTGGCCGACGCCTTGAATGGGGTGCTTTCCCAGCGTTTGGTGCGGGTGCTCTGCCCATATTGTAAACGCCCGGTCCAAAGAGGGGCAAAACCTCAGGAGGCGGGCGTGGGTTCAGCCGAACCACTGTTTTATGAAGCGTCCGGTTGTCCTCACTGCAGGGGCACGGGATACATTGGGCGGGTCGGGGTTCATGAATTTTTACCTTATCACGAAAACATTCGCAGGCTCGTCCTGAACAGGCAGAGTTCCAAATCGATCGAGAACGAGGCCAGGAAAGCGGGGATGCTGACCCTCTGGGCAGATGGAATGATGAAAGCCCAAAGAGGGCTTACGAGTCTGGAAGAAGTACTCCATGTCGCTTCAGGCATTGAGAATCAGGAAGGAAGATAGCATTCATGCTGCCGGTAGAACAATTACTCGCTTTAGCGGTTGAACAAAGGGCTTCAGACATTCATCTCTCCGTGGAGAGCGCACCCGTTTTTCGGATTGATGGGACACTGATTCCTTTAGAAGCGGACAAACTTTCCGGGGCCGAACTTGAGGAGTTTGTCTATTCGATGATGAACCCAGACCAGGCGCAACGGTTCAAGGACATGGGGGAGTTGGACTTCTCTTATAGCATTCCAGGGGTAGGCCGTTATCGGCTCAATGCCTTCCGCCAGAGAGGCTCAGTAGGTATGGTCGTTCGCTTGATTCCCTTTTCGAGTCCGACGCCAGAAGCATTGGGACTACCGCCTGTGGTCGTGCAGCTTGCGCGCCTGCATAAAGGTCTGGTGCTCGTCACCGGCCCTACGGGCAGCGGAAAATCCACGACCTTGGCTTCTTTGATTGATTATATTAACCGCACCCGCGCTTGCCATATTGTCACGATCGAAGATCCGATTGAGTATTTGCACCGGCATCAGAAGAGCCTTGTGAACCAGCGCGAAGTCGGCCTTGACACTCGCTCCTTTGCTAACGCCCTGCGTGCTGTGCTCCGTCAGGATCCGGATGTTATTCTGGTGGGTGAGATGCGGGATCTGGAGACGATCAGCACGGCCATTACGGCGGCTGAAACGGGACACTTGGTTTTTAGCACCTTGCACACGAATGATGCCACCCAGGCGGTGGACCGGATCATTGATGTTTTTCCTCCCCACCAGCAACAACAAGTCAGGGTGCAGTTAGCTACGGTTCTGCAAGGGATCTTGGCTCAACAGCTATTGCCACGCTCAGATAAAAAGGGACGGGTTGCTGCCATCGAGATTTTACTGGCCACTCCGGCCGTGCGCAATTTAATTCGGGAAGGAAAGACGCACCAAATTGCCAACGTGCTTCAAACCAGCGGCAAGCTGGGCATGCAGACGATGGACAAGGCGATCACGGAATTGCTGCGTCAAGGGATCATTTCCTCGGAAACAGCTCAGGAAAAGATGTTGAATCCAGATGGCTTCAAAGGCGGGACGTCGTTTTAAGATCATAGGCGAGGGCGGATGATGTGTGAAGGGCTATGTTTGGAAGGCTCTGGATGCGGCAGGGAACGTGTATCGAGGGCATTGGGAACTGCCAAGTGTAGCAGCTGTCCGCTCCCGCCTGCTCCGGGAAGGTCGCTATCCTGTGTCCATCTACCCGCGCCGTTCTCCGGGGCTCTTTCGAGCTTATCATGATGCGGGCCTCCTTTGGAGCATTTTTATGCGCAAGCTTTCCGTGCTCTTAGCGTCTGGAATTCCCTTGCTTACAGCCCTGGAAATTCTCGCACGGGAGAGCGCCCCTTCATTTCGCCGGGTAGGCATAGCGCTAAGCGAACAGGTGGGTGCCGGAACAGACCTCTCCGAAGCGGTGGCTTTGGCTTATCCTTCCCCGCCTGCTTTCAGCCAAGCGATGATCGAAGCGGGAGAACGCTCTGGACAATTGACCGAGGCGTTGACCCGGTTAGTGGAGGTATTGGATAAAGAACACGCCTTTTTGCGGAGAATTCGCAGTGCCCTGGCTTATCCGTTGTTTCTCTTTTGGGCAGTCGTGGGTGTGCTCTATGGGCTGGGACTGTGGGTTCTGCCTCGGTATGAGGAACTTTTCCAGAACTTGGGCGCAGAACTTCCCTGGTTAAGCCGCATCCTTTTTGCGGCAGCTCGCCAGATTCCCGTGGCCACACTGGCGGCTGTGGGTGCAGGTGCGGCTGTCTTTTTGGGCTTTAAGGCGCGCTATCGGGCGAATTGGCGGCTGGCACTGCGGGAGAAAGTGGCCCACATTCCTGGGGTCGGGAGTATTTTGCGCTTGCGCGAATTAGTTTATTTCAGCCGTATCATGAGCATCCTCCTCGGGGCTGGGGTTTCCTTAGATGAGGCGCTCAAAGTGGGGGTATCTGCAGCCGAAAGCCAGGGGATGCGTGAGGTTGTGCTTCAGCTGCTTACAGGGATCAGGCAGGGAAACCGTTTGGCTCCCTTATTGAAGGCCAGCCGAGTTTTCCCCCCAATGGCGCAAGAGATGCTGAGTATTGGAGAAGAGAGCGGGCGCTGGGATGAGATGTTCGGACATGTCGCCATAACCTTGCAAGCCGAGTTGGAAGAACGTCTGCAAAACAGTGCCCGCCTGGCAGAACCGGTGATGATCCTGGTGTTGGCCGTTTTCGTAGGGGTGATCGCAGCAGGGGTTCTGCTGCCTGTTTTTGAAATATCTGGGCAGATGCAGTAAGAGGCTCAAAGAAGAAGAGAGCGGGCGATGAGAGCGATGAGAGCGATGCATAAGATGCATGAAATGGTTGAGATGAAAGAGACGAAAGAAAGCAGGAACCGAGGCTTTACCCTGGTCGAAGTGATGGCCGTGATGATTATTGTGGCGGTCATGGCAGCCATAGCCATCCCGAAGCTGGCCTCCAGTTCCGATACGGCTCGGAGGAATGCGGACATCGCTACAGGGCATGAAGTGAAGGCGGCCTTGGATCGCTATCAAGTGGAAAATGGAGTTTATCCGACGCTTAATGAGATTGGTGCTGCGGGAGGGGCCTTGACGTTTGCCAATTTCATACCCAAATACATTAGCAAATTGGATACGTCTACGACCCAGCAGAAAGCCGTAGCGGAGAAAAGGGGATTTGATGAGGCTGACATCTCGACCATCAATGGCCAGGATCAACGGACCCGTCTGATCATGCTTTATCTGACGGCCGATGGCTCGGCTGCGGAGGTTCAGGTTTATAGTCAGGATCTGACTAATGTCCTCTGGACCTCGGCACTATAGCGTTCAGATGTGAGCGAGTGAATGCCCACTACTCGTATAAATGAGTCATGGCTGGAGGAATATCGTATTAGTGAACTCGTTCAGCTCAAGCTGAACATCGAGA
>JAIMKP010000049.1:5502-22187 GCA_020692355.1 Desulfosporosinus sp. | reverse complement strand
GCGTCCAGGGATGGAGAACCGTCCACTGCGCCCGGCCGGAGAACGTCCACCACGTCCGGCGGGGTACCCACCGCGTCCGGCAGGGTATCCACCGCGTCCAGGGATGGAGAACCGTCCACCACGCCCGGGGATGGATCGACCGGTCCGGCCAGGAGGTTATCCGCCGCGCCCAGGGATGGACAATCGGCCATCGCGCCCAGGAATGGATCGTCCAGGCATGCCACCCCGGCCAAGACCCCAAGGAGGAGCGGCCCCAGCAGCTTCCGCGGTGGAACAGCCTGTAAAACGGCAAGCACCGGACAAGAAGAAGGCCCAAGATCGGTCATATGAAAAAAGACGACAACCGGAAAAGGATTTT
Organism: Desulfosporosinus sp.; assembly: GCA_020692355.1. Lineage (GTDB taxonomy): Bacteria > Bacillota > Desulfitobacteriia > Desulfitobacteriales > Desulfitobacteriaceae > JAJZPA01. The sequence continues at coordinate 21,829 of JAIMKP010000049.1, read as the reverse complement.
CGCGGTCCCCAGCGCCGCGGCTCCAGGGCACCCATACGAGAATCCCGGGATGCGACGCCGAAACACATCGTGATTCCGGAGACCATCTCTGTCCAGGAATTAGCGGCTAAAATGAGCCGTAAGGCCGGAGAACTCATCGTCAAATTGATGGGGCTTGGTGTCATGGCTACGATTAACCAGGAGCTGGACGCGGAGACATCCACCATTTTGGCTGGTGAGATGGGTGTGACAGTAGAGGTCAAAGTAGAAAAGTCTTTGACCGTGGTTCAAGAAATCCAGGATTCAGAAGAAAGCTTAAAGCCGCGCCCGCCGGTTGTAACGGTCATGGGGCATGTCGATCATGGCAAAACTTCACTTTTGGATGCAATTCGTACAACGAACGTCATAGCTTCCGAGGCTGGCGGGATTACGCAGCACATTGGAGCCTATCAGGTTGAGATTAAAGGACAAAGGATCACGTTTCTTGATACTCCCGGCCACGAAGCTTTTACGGCTATGCGAGCACGTGGGGCACAGGTCACGGATATTGCCATTCTGGTCGTCGCCGCCGATGACGGGATCATGCCTCAGACGATCGAGGCGATTAATCATGCTAAGGCGGCCGATGTCCCGATCATTATTGCCATAAACAAGATCGATAAAGAGAATGCCAATATCGAGCGGGTTAAGCAGGAGCTCACAGAGTATGGTTTGGTGGTCGAAGAATGGGGCGGAGATACGATTGCCGTCCCGGTCTCAGCCAAGACGAAGGTTAACATTGAGCAGCTCCTGGAGATGATCCTTCTCGTGGCTGAAGTACGGGAACTGAAAGCGAATCCTAATCGGGCAGCTACGGGAACCGTAATCGAAGCTGAGCTTGACAAAGGCAAAGGGCCGGTAGCCACGGTGCTTGTTGCCAAGGGTACCTTGAATGTGGGGGATGTAGTTGTCGCCGGTTCAGCTTTCGGCAAGATTCGGGCCATGGTTGATGACAAAGGACGGCGTGTCAAAAAAGCGGGCCCGGCAACCCCGGTCGAACTGCAGGGACTCTCAGAAGTACCTTTGGCGGGAGAGCCGTTTGACGTCGTGAACGATGAAAAGCTTGCTCGTCAGATTGCGGGGGCCCGTACCTCTGAACGGAAAGCGGAAGAAGCTAAACAAACGGTGAAAGTCAGCTTGGATGACCTCTTTGACCGGATTAAAGAGGGAGAAGTCAAAGAGCTGAACATCATCATCAAGGCCGATGTCCAAGGTTCAGTCGAAGCCCTACGACAATCACTAGAGCGTTTGTCGACTGGCGAAGTCCGAGTAAACCCCATCCACGGGGGCGTTGGGGCGATTACGGAAACGGATGTTATGCTGGCGGCGGCCTCCAATGCCATCATCATTGGGTTCAACGTTAGGCCAGATTCTAATACGAAGGCGACTGCGGAAATGCAAGGGGTGGATGTTCGCCTTTACCGAGTCATTTATGATGCGATTGAAGATGTGAAGGCGGCCATGACCGGCCTTTTAGACCCCGATTATAAAGAAGTGGTACAAGGAAAGGCGGAAGTTCGCCAGATCTTTAAAGTCCCGAAGGCGGGCAGTGTGGCCGGATGTTTTGTTACGGAGGGCAAAGTAGGCCGTTCGGCGAAGGTTCGGGTTATCCGCGACGGAATCGTTATTCATGAGGGGAATATTGATTCCCTGCGCCGCTTCAAAGATGATGTTCGCGAAGTGAACGAAGGGTATGAATGCGGAATTGGGATTGAGCGTTTTAATGACATCAAAGAAGGGGATACTATAGAAGCCTTTGTCCTTGAAGAAGTGAAACGCCAACTCTAGAAGAGACCTGGAGGGATGACTAGTGACCAAGCATAGAGCAAACCGTTTGGCGGAAACGCTAAAAGAAGAAATATCTCAAATGATCCGAGAGGAGATCAAAGATCCTCGGCTCGGTTTTGTCACCGTGACGGCTGTTGATGTGGTAGAGGATCTCGGACATGCCAAGGTTTATATCAGTGTGCTTGGAAGTGCGGAGGAGGCCAAGGAATCTTTAACAATTCTCAATCGGGCGGCGGGCTATGTCCGTGGTGAGCTTGGAAAACGCATTCGCTTGCGACACACCCCGGAAATCGTCTTTAAGTATGATCCTTCGATTGAACAAGGGGCCCATATTGCAAAATTGCTTAATGATGTGCTGACAACCCAGACGGGGGATTCCCATGAAGACTGAAGCATTCGGCAATTTGGTCGACGAACTCAGGAAAGCGCCGGAAGTGGCGCTTTTCTCCCATGTATCCCCGGATGGAGATTGTATTGGCTCGATGCTGGCCATCGGTTTGGCCTTGGAGAAGTTGGGAAAAAGGGTTGAGTTTTACAACCCAGATCCGGTGCCTAAGAATCTGACTTTCTTGTCAGGGGCGTCTCGGATTAAACCTTGGCGCGAGGGTATGTTTCTGCCGCAGGCGCTGTTGTTTGTGGATTGTGCGGATTTGCAGCGGGCCAATGTAGAGGACGGGCAGATTCCGGTTCAGGCCACCTGCTTAAACCTTGATCATCACATTTCTAATCAGAATTTTGGTCACGTTAATGCAGTGGACCCCGAGGCCGCAGCAACCGGTGAACTCGCCTATGATCTGGTGCGGAGGCTGGGGGTTCGGTTGGATCAAGGGATGGCTGAGAACCTGTATACGGCCATTTTGACAGATACAGGATCCTTTCAGTATGGGAATACGACGGCTCGAACCCATCAGGTCGCTGCCGAACTATTGGCAGAGGGAATTGAATTCATTAGAATTCATCACCAGATTTTTGATCAGAAGCCACTGGCTCAAGTCCGTCTCCTGGAAAGGGCCCTGTCAAGCCTTGAACTCTTCGCGGACGGGAAACTTGGCATAATGGTCTTATCTATAGCAGATTTTGCTGCCAGCGGCGCGGAGGATGCGTTGAGTGAGGGGTTTATTAATCATGTTCGCACGATTGAGGGGGTAGAGGCTGCAGTCCTTCTACGGGAAGTTGAAGCGGGAAAGGTCAAAGCGGGGCTGCGTTCCAACCTCTGGCTGGATGTGAACGTGATCGCTTCCCGGTTTAGGGGAGGAGGGCATAAGCGGGCTGCAGGGTGTACCATCCAGGCTTCCTTGGCAGATGCTAAAAGCCTAATTCTCGCGGCCATAGAGGAGGCTTTACAGATTGGACGGAGTCATTAATGTCCTTAAGCCCCCTGGCATGACCTCGGCCGATGTTGTGGCTTGGCTCAGACGGACGTTAAGTTTCCGCAAAGTCGGGCACACAGGGACACTGGATCCGGAAGTGGCTGGAGTATTGCCGATATGCTTGGGACGAGCCACCCGCCTAGCCGAATATTTTACAGAGCAGGGAAAGGCTTACCGCGCAGAAATGATCTTTGGTTTAACAACCGATACTCAGGACATTCACGGGAAGGTGCTTTCCTCGGAGCCTCAGAACCTTGGACGGGAAAGGGTTTTGGAGATGCTCCCGCATTTTCTCGGCAAGATAAGCCAAGTGCCCCCGATGTATTCCGCCGTCCGTAAAAATGGCAAACATTTATATGAATATGCTCGCGCGGGTATGGCGGTCGAACGTGAAGCGAGAGAGGTCGAGATATACCACTTTGAACTAGTGGATTGGCAGGAAGAGGATCTTCCGAGGGCTTTGCTGGATATTGAATGCAGCAAAGGAACCTATATCCGCACCTTATGCCATGATCTGGGGGAAAGACTAGGCACTGGGGGGACGATGTCGTACTTGCTTCGTACTCGCTCAGGGCCCTTTACCCTTGATGCGAGTTGGACCCTGGAAGAGGTTGAAACGAGCGTGCAAAAGGGAGGAGACGCTTTTCTGCTTCCGCCTGCTGCGGGGCTTGGTCTGTCTCGTGTGGATTTGCCCGCGGCACGGATAAAAGCCTTTTGCCAAGGGTTGCCATCGTCGTGCCAGCAGGTTAAAGGGAGCGAACCCCGCGACGGGCAAGCGGTTCAAGTCTTTGGTGGAGATGAATGCTTTCTTGGAATCGGGATTTGGCGGGAAGGGTCGGTTTATCCACATAAGGTATTTGTGGGATGAACCTTAGAGGAACCGCGTGAATAGAGATAAAGCGGTCGTTCAGCGGGCGGCTGGGACAGGGGGTGGTGTCGTTGGAGGTTGTAACAGATATTCTTGAGAAAGGCAGTCGTTGTGTGCTGGCTTTAGGGAATTTCGACGGAGTTCATTTAGGGCATCGTCGCTTGCTGGAAAGCGGCTTAGCTGAAGCCCGGCGCTTAAAGGTGGAGTTTGCGGTGCTGGTATTTTATCCCCATCCCCTGCATGTTCTCTTTCCGGAACGTGGGCTCAAGCTTTTGACGACACAAGAGGAACGGCTGCGGTTTTTTTCAGATATCGGGGTGGATAGAGTATATGTTCTGCCATTTAGTAAGCGCTTAGCTGATATGACACCCGCATGCTTTGCGGAGGAAATCCTCGTGCATTTAGGGGCAGAACATGTTATTGTGGGTTTTAATTACTCCTTTGGGGCTAAAGGGCAGGGAACCCCTGCCGATCTCGAAGGACTAGGTCGGCAGTTAGGGTTCGGCGTCAGTGTCTTACAGGCTCAATCCATCCATGGCCATGTCATTTCTTCGAGCGGCATTCGCAAAGCCTTGCTACACGGGGATGTGGCAACAGCCAGAGAAATGCTGGGTCGGAATCCCGGCATCTGCGGAACGGTTATTCAAGGAGAACAAAGAGGTCGGGGACTTGGATATCCGACGGCCAACCTCAACGTGAATGAAGAGTTGCTCGTGCCGAAACGGGGGGTTTATGCCGTAGAGACCCACCGGTTTGGTCGAAGGGTTCAGGGTATGATGAATATTGGCATGAAGCCTACCTTCCATGCGGAATATATGACAACGATTGAAGTACATTTCTTTGATTTTGCGGACGATCTGTACGGTCAAGAGCTGTCTTTGGAGATTATCGAGCGGGTTCGCGATGAACGCAAGTTTGCAGGGATTGAGGAATTAAAACAACAGCTCGCGAGAGATCAAGAACTGATCCGTAAGGTTTTTCAAGCCGAACATTGAACTTTACAAAGCCTGATTATTATGATAGACTACAACACGTTATTTAACCCTTTGTCTCGGCTAAGCGAAGACTCCGACGCCAGGCTGGGCCTATGGGGATTATAGGAATGGAGGATTGAAAATGCTCACGACGGAACAGAAAAAAGAGATCATGACTAAGTACCAACAGCACGAAGGGGACACGGGTTCTCCTGAAGTGCAAATCGCCCTGTTGACGGCGCGAATTTCCTACCTTACCGAACATTTTAAGAGCCACAAAAAGGATCATCATTCTCGCCGTGGTTTGTTAAAAATGGTTGGCCAGCGGCGTGCCCTCTTGAACTACCTTAAAGACTTGGATTTCAACCGTTATCGCAACATTGTCAACCAACTCGGCTTACGTCATTAAAGTTATTGAAAAAGCGGTCAAAATGCCGCTTTTGTTTTTTTATCCAAAATGCAGGAAATACTAAGAATGTGTCGAAAAGGAAACAGGTTAAAAAGATTGGTTGGGTACATAAGGAGGTTCCACAGTGCAAGAAAATATCCTTGAAAAGTCGCTCCAGGTTGGTGGGAGAACGATGACCTTCCAAACAGGCCGAATCGGTAAACAGGCGGGAGGAGCCATCGTCCTGCGCTACGGGGATACGGTGGTATCGGCCTTTGCCACAGGAAGCGCTGAGCCGCGTGCGGGCATCGACTTCTTTCCTTTAACCGTGGAATTTGAAGAACGCCTTTATGCTGCGGGCAAAATTCCGGGAGGGTTTATCAAACGGGAAGGGCGCCCCAGTGAGAAAGCCATATTGTCGGCCCGCTTGATTGACCGTCCGATCCGGCCTTTGTTTCCTGAGGGTTTTCGCAATGATGTGCAAGTTGTGGCCATGGTAATGTCGGTTGATCAGGATTGTGCATCCGACATTACAGCCATCAATGCGGCCTCAGCAGCGTTGACTATTTCCAATGTTCCGTTTGAAGGGCCTGTGGCCGCAGTGACAGTGGGTTTGGTTGACGAGAAATTTGTGCTTAACCCAACGGTGGCCCAGTCTGAAAAAAGCCGTATGCATTTGACAGTGGCGGGTACGAAGGATGCGGTCATGATGGTGGAAGCGGGCGCCAAAGAAGTGCCTGAGGAAGAGATGCTCGAAGCCATTATGTTTGGTCACGCAGAGATCGTACGCCTGGCTGAGTTTATTGAGGTATTTCAGAAGGAAGCACTCAGCATGGGCTTGGCTAAAGAGAAGATGGAAGTGAAAAGTATCGCCTTGCCCCAAGTCATCCTTGAGGCGGTGAACCGGTATGCCTATGATAAAATGGATAAAGCGGTCAGGGTTGAGGAGAAAAAGGCCCGTGAAGCGGCTGTGGATGCGGTCAAGGCAGAGGTACTGGCATACTTTGCTGAGGAGTTTCCAGAAGAGGAAAAGATTATTAAGACGATTCTCGAAGACATGGTGCATAAGATTGTCCGCCGTTTGATTACGGTCGAGCATATTCGCCCCGATGGTCGGGCGTTGGATGAAATCCGACCGATTGCGGTTGAAGTGGGCATTCTGCCACGAACCCACGGCACGGGGCTCTTTACTCGCGGGCAAACCCAGGTGCTTACAGTGGCGACTTTAGGTGCGGTCGGGGATGAGCAGATTCTGGATGGTCTCGGCCTGGAAGAATCCAAACGCTACATGCACCATTACAATTTTCCCCCGTTTAGTGTGGGAGAGACCCGTCCGATGCGCGGCCCTGGGCGCAGGGAGATTGGGCACGGGGCACTCGCCGAGAGGGCGCTCTCTCCAGTTATTCCGGATGAAGCGGAGTTTCCCTATACAATTCGTTTGGTCTCCGAAGTTCTGGAATCGAATGGTTCCAGTTCCATGGCCTCCGTGTGCGGGAGCACACTGTCTTTAATGGATGCTGGCGTTCCGATCAAGGCTCCTGTAGCGGGTGTTGCGATGGGACTTATTAAAGAAGATGAGCATATTGCCATTCTAACCGATATTCAGGGTATGGAAGATCACGATGGGGATATGGATTTCAAGGTTGCAGGAACCAAGGATGGGGTTACTGCCCTGCAGATGGATATTAAGATTGCCGGAGTGTCCCGCGAAATCTTGAGTCAGGCTTTGACGCAGGCCAAGACCGGACGCTTGTTCATCCTGGAAAAGATGTTACATGTCATTGAAAACCCCCGTCCCCAGCTCTCACCTTTTGCTCCCCGGATTATTACTACGTCGATTCACCCGGATAAAATCCGGGACGTGATCGGAGCCGGAGGTAAGACGATCAAGAAGATCATCGAAGAAACTGGGGTTAAGATCGATATTGAAGATGACGGACGGGTTTTTATCTCGGCGATCGATGGTGAAGCCGGGGAGAAAGCCCTGAAGATCGTGCAGGCGTTAACTCAAGATGTTGAAGTTGGGAAGATTTATAACGGCAGAGTTACCCGCACCATGGATTTTGGTGCCTTTGTCGAAGTGATTCCGGGTGTACTGGGTTTAAGCGGCAAAGAAGGACTTGTGCATATTTCCCAGCTGGCCTATAACCGCGTTGAGAAAGTTGAAGACGTGGTGAGAGTTGGGGATGCCATCCTCGTGAAGGCGACTGGGATCGACAAACAGGGTCGGCTTAACCTTTCACGCAAAGAGGCTTTACCGGATCCCCGCAAGGAACTGAATCAATAATTTTGGGTGTATGCCTTCCCTTCCCTCAGCATAGTGTAATGAGGGAAGTTTTTATTTGCCCTACAGAATGCAATCTGTAGGCGGACTAGGAGGGTTAAATGCTGTTCCTGCGCATTTCACGGCGTGCCATCGCGATTGTGGGCATCCTGATTTTACTGGGTGTGGGTGGGTTCTCTGAGCGTTTCATCTCCACGCCGGCGATCAGTGATAAGCCTCTGGAACAGGTGAAGACTTCTGAGAAGGTCATGGCGTTTACAATTAATGTCGATTGGGGTGAAGAATACTTGCCCGCAATCTTGGATGTGCTGGACAAAGAACAAGCCAAAGTGACCTTTTTTGTCACAGGACGCTGGGCTAAAAACCACCCTGAACTACTCAAACAGATGGCAGGGCGCGGGCATCAGATCGAGAATCATGGTTATTCCCATCCGCATCCGGATCGTCTCTCTGTAGGAGCTAATCAAGAAGAAATAAAGAAGACTGAAAGCATAATACTCAGACTTATCGGGTATCAGACTGAGTATTATGCCCCTCCCTATGGCGAGACAGGCAGTCCAGGCTTGAAGGCGGCAAAAGCCTTGGGCTATCAGACGGTCTTGTGGACCTTGGATACCGTGGATTGGCGACCAGAGAGTGCACCGGAAGTGATTGCTGCGCGCATTTTGCGCCCGGCCGTGCGCTTTGGAATTAAGCCGGAAAAACGAGGGGCTATTATCTTAATGCATCCGAAAGAAAATACGCTTAAGGCTCTGCCTAGCATGCTGAAACAATTGGCTAAAGATGGGTATCGTTTTGTTACACTGGCTGAATTGATAACATTCGGCGAGGAAGGGAATACTACCTCATAGATTAGGAAAATGAGGTGGTCAAATGCTCAGGGCAATGAGGATGCTAGCCTGGTGTAGCGTCTTTCTTTACATGGGAAGTGTTTTTGTCTTTTTGCCGCGATTGGCGGTTGCTGACCAACTCATGCAACCCAGTGTGACCGCTGATGCGGCCGTTCTTATGGATGTCGTGACAGGAGATATTCTCTTGGACAAACAAGCGCACAAGCGGAGGCCGCCTGCCAGCACAACTAAGATCATGACGGCGATCTTAGGATTGGAACTGGGCAGCCCCCAGGAAATCGTGACCGTAAGTCCGAAAGCGGCCCAGGTGGGAGAAGCAACTCTGCATCTCGATCCAGGTGAAAAGATTACGTTATATGAGCTAATTACAGGCGCTCTGGTTAAATCCGGGAATGATGCCTGTGTCGCCATCGCTGAGCAGATTGCAGGAAGTGAAGAGCGGTTTGTGGGTTTGATGAACCAAAAAGCCCTGCTTTTGGGAGCTGCGGATACGCATTTTGCGAACCCTAATGGTTTGCCCAACAAAAACCATTACTCCACTGCTTATGATTTGGCTTTAATGGCGCGCTATGGGTTGCAGTTGCCGACGTTTTCCTCCATCACGCGGCAGAAAGAGACCGAGATCCACTTCTTGGAGCCGGATGTCTTTATGAATCTGCGCAATACAAATAAACTTCTTTGGAATTACCCTTATGCCGATGGGGTTAAGACAGGCACAACCAATGCCGCAGGTAAATGTTTGGTGGCTTCGGCGACCAAAGAGGGGAGGCAATTGGTGGCCGTTGTTTTAAATGCCCCGAACCGCTTTGGAGATGCTCAGAAGCTTTTGGATTGGGGATTTTCGCATACGCAGACCGTACAGTTAGCGAAAACGGGTGAGATCAAGGGGGAATTTCCCCTGCCGGGTGGCGGGATACCGGCGTTCTTAGAGGGCCCGGTTGAAGTTAGCATCCATACAGAGGAGAAGGCGAAATTGACCACTAAGGTAGTCTGGCGGCGAGAGCATAAGCTCCCCATTAAGGCGGGGGAGGTTCTCGGCCAGTATGAGGTCTGGCTGGGGGAAAAACGATTGAAAAGTGTGCCCTTGATCGGGGAACGTACGGTCGTACTAGATTTTTGGGAGAAGCTGAAACGGCTCGGAAAGGATTAAATGGTGGAAGGATTTTTGACTTTTGACGCGAATTAATGCCAAGTGGAGAGGAGTGAAAGGGTTGTTCCAAAAAGTTGTATTACCTAACGGAGTGAGGGTCATTACCGAAGAAATTGAACATGTTCGCTCTGTAGCGATCGGGCTTTGGGTTGGAGCGGGGTCGCGGGATGAGCGAGAAGGGTATGAGGGCATTTCTCATTTCATTGAGCACATGTTGTTTAAGGGGACGGAAAACCGAACGGCCCGAGAGCTTGCAGAGTCGCTGGAAACGGTGGGAGGACAGCTCAATGCCTTTACGACCAAAGAATACACCTGTTTTTATGCCAAGGTGCTGGACGAAGATCTCAATCTAGCTATCGATGTCTTAAGTGATATGTTTTTTAACTCCTTGTTTGACCCGAAGGAGATCGAGAAAGAGAAGAAGGTTGTCATCGAAGAGATCAAGATGTATGAGGATTCTCCGGATGAACTCATCCATGATCTGTTTTCCGAGTTCGTCTGGAACGATCATTCTCTAGGCAAGCCTATCTTGGGGACAGAAGAGAGTATTCGGGCCTTAGGCCGTGAGAAGGTACTGGACTACATTTCACATCATTACGCTCCAGATAATTTGGTGATCGCTGTCGCAGGAAGCATCAAGCATGAGGATATCATGGCTAAACTTTCGGAACGTTACAGTCATTTTAAACGAGGGGGCAAACGACTCTTAGAGGGCTCACCCCAAGGGCAGACTGTCGAACGTTTTATCAAGAAGGACACGGAGCAGGCCCACTTGATCCTGGGTGTCCCCGGACTCGGCCAGGATGATCCGGATATTTATCCGATACATGTGTTCAACAATGTCTTAGGAGGCGGTCTTAGCTCGCGCCTCTTCCAAGAAATTCGGGAACAGAGAGGACTCGCCTATTCTGTGTACTCTTATCATTCGATCTATGTGGATACCGGGCTTTTCGCCATTTACGCGGGTACCAGCCCGGCTAACACCCAGGAAGTTGTCGAATGCGTTCTGGCCGAAATCAGGGATTTAAAGGAAAAAGGAATTACACAAGGGGAACTGGAACGTACGAAGGCTCAAATCAAAGGGAGCCTTTATTTAGGTCTGGAATCGGTCAGTAGCCGGATGAGTCGCTTGGGCAAAACTGAGCTGAGTTACAACCGGGTACTTACTCCCGAAGAGGTCGTGGAGAAACTGGAGAAGGTCACACTGGAGGATGTTCAGCACGTAATTCAGCGTCTCTGGCAGCAGGAGAGGATTAGTCTAGCGATGATTGGTCCAGCCGGGCATGATGCGAATTTGCAGGAGGCTTTGGAAAAAGCGGGCTGGAGATAAACTGACTAAGGAGTCAGGGGGGAAGCGATGGATATCCAAGTTAAAGTAAAGATATTAAAAGACGGAGCAATTTTGCCTCAGTACGAGACGAACGGTTCGGCCGGAGTCGATTTACACGCTTGTCTGGATCACGCTGCGGAAATTCTCCTTGAACCAGGACAGGTGGCCAAAATTCCCACTGGGCTGGCGCTGGAACTTCCGAATTCAGGGGTTGTAGCCTTAGTCATGGCTCGGAGCGGGTTGGCTGCAAAGCATGGGCTGGATCTCGCGAATGGTGTAGGAGTGATCGATTCCGATTATCGCGGCGAGCTGCAGGTACTGGTGCGTAACTTAGGAGAGGTACCCTTTCGGATTCGGCATGGACAACGAATTGCTCAGATGCTGTTCATGCCCATAATTCAGGCCCAATTGGAGAGGACAGAGGAATTGTCTGAAACGGAACGTGGCAGCGGAGGGTTTGGTTCAACAGGTATTTAAAGAGTTCTAGCGCTGGTTGTCTCTTCATAGAATTCCCTATAGAGGGGAGGGAGAGCCATGCAGGCACTTGGGCTTATTCTTCTTGCGTTGGGAATGGTGATGTCTGTCAACGAACGGCGTCTTTTGCTAATGTGGCGCAGCCAGCCGACGTCCAGTCCACTCTCCACGGGGTTGGCCCAGCTTGTGGGTACGGCTGGGGGGATTTATTTGGCATTGGAGTTATTGTTTTCTTTTTTAAAAATACCACAAGACTGGTGGAGTGACTCCGTCTTCGTGGTTGAGCCGTTAGCCTTAATTTCTTTATTCCTAGCAATTATTCAACCTTTTGTCATTCGGGCTTGGATGCGGTTTCGCAGGTAGGGGGTAAAGAACTTATGCTTTTAAGCGATCTGGCAGGCAAGGAAATCATCAACATTTATGATGGGGCCAAATTGGGTTTGGTGGGTGACGCCGATCTGGCGATTTCTCCGACGGGGGGGATTGAAGCCATCGTCCTCACCTCAAGGGGCGGGTTTGCCGGATTTCTCGGGGAGCGGGATCGAGATATCCTGGTTATTCCTTGGCAAGCGGTTAAGAAGGTTGGTTCTGAGGTGATTATTGTCGATTTGCATAATAAATCAGAACGAATGCGTAAATATTCGATTTGACGCTGTTCGTTATTTAAATTAAAATAAAAATTATAGCACCCCGAAGTGCGTGTTGCAGCGGGGTTTTTGAGTTATTCACTGCAGGGGGGGTTTAATTGAAGAAGATTCGTGTCTTTGTATCAGGGGCAAGCGGGAAAATGGGGCAAGAAGTGGTGCGTACTCTCTTGCAGCAGGATGATATGGTTTTGGCTGGAGCAGCTGATACCCGAAATCAAGGAATGGATCTGGGCTATGTGATTGGGGCTACCCCCATCGGAGTTGATTTGGGAGGTCCGCTCTCTACCGAAAGTTTGTTGGTTTCCAGAGCTGATGTACTGGTTGATTTTACGAATCCCCAGTCTGTTCTTCGAAATGCCAAGACGGCGATCAGCCATGGTGTCGTTCCGGTGATCGGTACGACCGGGCTCGATGAAACGGAAATCGGAGAAATCCGGGATTTGGTCAATAAAGAAGGGGTGGGTGCATTTATTGCTCCAAATTTCGCCTTAGGTGCTATCTTAATGATGCGCTTTGCCCGAGATGCAGCCAAGTATTTCCCAAATGTCGAGATTATTGAGCTGCATCATGATCAGAAGCTGGATGCCCCTTCAGGAACAGCTCTGAAGACGGCCGAATGGATTTCCGAAGTCCGTCAAGCCATGGTTCAAGGGCATCCGAATGAATACGAAAAGCTTGACGGTGCACGGGGAGCGAATTATGCGGGCATGCGGATTCACTCGGTCCGTCTGCCAGGGCTTATTGCCCATCAGGAGGTTATCTTTGGTGCTACAGGACAGGCCCTGACCATTCGGCATGATGCGTTTTCCCGTGAAACGTATATGGCGGGCGTCATGCTGGCTATTCGCAAGGCCGTACAATCGACAGAACTCGTCATTGGACTTGAGAATTTCCTCGATTAGGAATTTGTGCCGGGGAACCGCACGCTTTCTGCCTTCATATACTGGATTAGTAGTCAATGGACACTGTTCAAAGGGGGCATAAAGATGGTTGCGGGTCTAAAGGGAATTAGACTGGCCGTAGTCGGGGGGGATGACAGAGAAATTTATCTGATTCCTGAACTACAAAAGCTGGGGGCCTACATAGTCGGAGTCGGATTGGAAAAAGCACCGCCCATTCCGGGTTTAACCCTGGTAGGGACGCTACTGGAAGCGGTTAGCCAGGTGGATGTGTTGCTTTTTCCGATGTTCGGCACGGATGAACGTGGGCTCGTAAAAGCCAAATACGGAAATTCCCCGGTGGTTTTGAACAAGGAGGTTTTACAGGCAATTCCCTCGAAGGTGCCTCTGTGTATTGGTTGGGCACGTCAAGCCTTAAAATCTGCAGCAGACATGCTGGGGATACGCATCGTCGAAACGGCCAACTTACCTGAGTTGGCGATTTTGAACTCCATTCCTTCAGCTGAAGGCGCGATCCAAATGGCAATGGAAGCGACGCCAATCACCCTTCACGGAAGCCAGAGCTTTGTGATCGGGCTTGGCCGTACAGGCTGGACCCTTGCTCGGATGCTGATGGGAATCGGTGCACATGTGACCGGAGTTGCCCGCAAAAGTGCGGATCTCGCCCGAGCTGCCGAAATGGGTTTTCAGCCTGTTCATCTGTCGGACTTAGAAGACCAGATCGGTCGGGCGGAAATCGTATTCAACACAGCTCCGGCCCCGGTTCTCGACCGCGTTATGTTGGAAATGATGGCGCGCGATGCGGTGATTATCGATTTGGCTTCGCTTCCGGGCGGAACAGACTTTGAATATGCCCAGATGTTGGGGATCAAAGCCTTGCTCGCTCCCGGGCTGCCTGGCATTGTAGCTCCGAAAACGGCCGGAAAAATTCTCGCTCAAGTTTATCCGCAACTCATCCTTCGTCAACTTTCCACAGTGAATGCGTTGGTTTAACGATTGCAGCGGAGGTGCGAAGGGATGCAGTTCGACGGGTTGAAAATCGGGTTTGCAGTGACAGGTTCACATTGCACATTGCATGAGATTACAGGGGTCATGCAGGAACTCGTAGACCAAGGTGCCGATTTGACCCCGATTATATCCTACTCGGTGGAGAGTATGGATACACGCTTTGGTAAAGCGGAGGACTGGAAAAGGGCATTTCAGGAAATCACCCATAAGGAGCCCATACACACGATACCCGATGCCGAACCTGTGGGCCCCAAAAAGATGTTTGATTGTATGATCATCGCCCCGTGCACAGGAAACACTCTGGCTAAACTGGCAAATGGGATTACAGATACCCCAGTGCTAATGGCTGCAAAGGCCCATTTGCGTAACCAGAGGCCGTTGGTTATTGCTATCTCCACTAATGATGGGTTGGGGCTCAACGCACGTAATATTGGGGCACTTTTAATCTCCAAGAACGTCTATTTTGTTCCATTTGGGCAGGATAACCCGGAAGCGAAGGCCAATTCACTGGTGGCCCATATGAGCATGGTTCCGCAAGCCGTTCTTAAGGCGTGCCAAGGGAAACAAATTCAACCGGTCTTATGGGACTACCGTTAAACACAGGGTTTCCAGTGAACTCGTTCAGCTCAAGCTGAACATCGAGACTTCGGTGACGAAAGTGTCCAGTGGACACTTTCGCCGAAAGCGCTTAGCCTTTAACGAACGCTATCGCGCTGAAGGGTGGAGTCTACCCCCGTCGCCGCTAAGTGTTTCTATTAGGAAAGGCGGCTCGGCGATACTCATCCTCAGCCGTGAGGTCATCCTTTGACAGTTGGCGGCTTCGGCGTTAGTGTCCACTGGACACTAACGTCACTGGAGACTATCGTCACCGAAGCAGAGTATGGGGGACCCACTCCCGACGGTCATGGAGGACCTAGTGTCGCTGAAGCCATGGATGGCGGGAAGCGACCACTTGTAGAAGTGGGAGTCTTACGATTGGATCAAGGTCAGGGGCAGGAGGTATGTCCCGGTTCAAGGTCAGGGGACACACCTGAATCAGAAGTCAGAGGTCAGAGGCCAGAATTTAAGAACTGCATGCGCCCCAAAAGTGGTGCATGCACTCGATCCTCGTGCATCGAACTTCAAACCTCAATTTGGAGCCGGAGGTATGTCCCGGTTCAAGGTCAGGGGACACACCTCCAAAGTCAGACTGAACTCCTAAGTAGGAGGTATGTCCCCATTAAAATTAAAGGAGGGCAATTAATGCCGAATGTTGCGATCGTTGGCGCTACAGGCGCGGTTGGGCAAGAGTTTTTGAAGATCCTAACAGAGCGAAAGTTTCCGGTGGATGAGTTGAGACTTCTCGCGACCCAGCGTTCTGCTGGAAAGAAGGTCTTATGGCAAGGCCGGGAATTGACGGTTGAAGCGACGACCCATGACAGTTTTAAAGGGATCGACATGGCTCTTTTTGCCGGGGGCTCGAGCAGCACGGAATATGCCCGTTCTGCGGTAGCCAGTGGCGCAGTCGTCATCGACAATAGCAGTGCCTTCCGCCTCGATCCCGAAGTTCCCCTGGTGGTTCCCGAAGTGAACCCGGAAGATGTCAAATGGCATCAAGGGATTATCGCTAACCCCAACTGCTCGACGATCATTATGGTCGTGGCTCTAAAACCGATTTTTGATCTGGCCGGGATCCGACGGGTGGTTGTTTCCACATACCAGGCTGTTTCCGGAGCGGGACGGGAAGGCATCGAAGAATTGGAAACTCAGGTTAGAGCTTGGGGACAAGGTGAAACGTTGGTTTCTCAGGTCTTTCCCTATCAGATTGCCTTCAACTTGATCCCCCGCATTGATGTCTTCCAGGAGGGCAACTATACCAAAGAGGAATGGAAGATGGTGAAAGAGACCCAGAAGATCTTCCACATCCCTGAGATGAGGATTACCGCAACCACCGTTCGCGTGCCGGTGTTGAGAAGCCATTCGGAATCTATCAACATTGAGACTGAGCGCAAGGTGAGTTTGGAGGATGTCCGTAAGGTTTTGGGCCAAGCTCCTGGGGTGATTGTCATCGATCAAGTAGCACAAGACCGTTATCCCATGCCCTTCTACAGTGCGGATACGGATGAAGTTTATATTGGGCGCATCCGCGAAGACTTTACCGTGGAAGGTGGCTTGAATCTTTGGGTGGTTGGCGACCAGATTCGTAAAGGGGCAGCTACGAATGCCGTGCAAATTGCGGAGTTGCTTCTCTAAAGAAGAGGGATTCATGGTTATTTGACGAAGTGTAATATGGGAACGG
>JAIMKP010000049.1:0-5461 GCA_020692355.1 Desulfosporosinus sp. | reverse complement strand
CATGTGGTTGGTCTGGAACAGCAGCGACTTTACCTTTGGGC
The DNA here is from genome assembly GCA_020692355.1 of Desulfosporosinus sp. Classification (GTDB taxonomy): domain Bacteria; phylum Bacillota; class Desulfitobacteriia; order Desulfitobacteriales; family Desulfitobacteriaceae; genus JAJZPA01. The sequence goes on along the minus strand of JAIMKP010000049.1, from coordinate 5,420 downwards.
AGGAGAGGAGAATGGAGCTGGGAGGAGTTTGGATTGCGTATTTTAGTCCAAAAGTTTGGGGGCACTTCAGTCGCCACTCCGGAACGTCGGACGCAAGTGGCGGCTAAAGTTTCAGAAGCCGTGAGTGAAGGGTATTCCCCGGTGGTTGTCGTTTCGGCGATTGGTCGAAGTGGGGATCCCTACGCGACCGATACGCTACTCAGCCTGGTCAAGGGAATTTACGGCGATGTTCCCAAACGGGAGCTTGATCTTTTAATGAGCTGTGGAGAAATCATTTCGGGGGCGGTCCTTGTGACCACTTTGCAGAGCTTGGGGTTCGAAGCCGTCCTCTTAACGGGCGGCCAAGCGGGTATTATCACGAATGATAGCTTCGGGGACGCACGGATCATTCGGGTTGAGCCACAGGCTATTCTTGAGCATGTGGAAAACGGTGTGATCGTCGTGGTAACGGGTTTTCAGGGGGGTACCGAAGAGGGACAGATTACGACACTGGGACGTGGTGGAAGTGATACCACGGCGTCTGCTCTTGGTGTAGCACTTAACGCAGAGGCGATTGACATTTATACTGATGTCGAAGGGATTATGACGGCTGATCCCAGGATTGTAGAAGATGCGCGCATTTTAGATACAGTAACCTATACCGAAATCACCCAGCTGGCTCATCAGGGGGCAAAAGTCATTCACCCCCGTGCTGTCGAGATAGCGATGCAGCGAAATATTCCAATACGGATAAAATCCACGTTTTCAGATGCTCCGGGGACGCTTGTCACCAGTATGCAGCCTAATATGGGAGCAGGTACAGATATTACCGGTGATCGTCTGATCACGGGAATTGCCCATACTCCGAATGTAACGCAAATCCGGGTGAGTATGCAGGATGTGGAGAATGTCCGCGATGCCCATAAAAAAATCTTTAAGGCCATGGCTTTGGCAGATATCAGTGTCGATTTTATCAGCGTTCAGCCTGAGAGCGTGCTTTACACCGTGCGCGATGAGGTGGGTGATAAGGCGGTGCAGATCCTGCAGAACATGGGATTTACTCCCGCTATGATTCCCAGTTGTGCTAAGATTTCCATTGTGGGAGCCGGCATCTCCGGCGTGCCGGGGGTGATGGCGAAGATGGTTGAAGCCATGTCAGATGCTGGAGTGGAAATATTGCAGTCAGCTGACTCGCATGCAACGATCTGGATTCTCGTGAAAAAGGAAAATATGGTCGTAGCGGTACAAGCCTTGCACAAAAAGTTCCAGCTGGGGGCATGAGAAAAGCTCTACTCGGATAGATTAGGGTTTCAGAGGGCTTTGATTGGAGAAAATAGTGGTTTTTTAGAGCGGTTTCTCTGGAGAGAATAGAAAGGATGAGACTTAATGGGCTTTGGACCAATTTTAACAGCGATGATAACCCCGATGAATGACAGACTTGAAGTGGATTATGAGGAAGCCAAGCGGTTAGCGCTTCACCTCGTCGAACATGGCTCAGATGGAGTTGTCGTGTGTGGTACCACTGGCGAATCCCCAACCGTGACCTCCGAAGAGAAACTTCAGCTTTTCCGCGTCGTGAAAGAGGCCGTTGGCTCGAAAGGAGCCGTCATTGCCGGAGTCGGTTTCAATTCGACGGAGGCTAGTGTGCGTTTGACTGAACAAACCAAGGACATTGATATAGATGGGGTCATGGCTGTCGTACCCTATTACAATAAACCTTCCCAGGAGGGACTTTATCGGCATTTTAAGGCCATTGCTGAGGCGACTCCTTTGCCACTGATGCTTTACAATGTTCCCGGAAGGACTTCTTCGAATATGCTACCGGGGACGGTGAAACGGCTCGCTGAAATTCCCAATATCACCAGCCTTAAGGAAGCTGCCGGTTCCATTGATCAAGTGAGCGAACTAAAACGAGTTTTACCACCCGAATTTCAAGTATACAGTGGGGATGACTCCTTCACATTGCCCATGCTGAGCCTTGGGTGTAGCGGTATTGTAAGTGTAGCAGCCCATGTGATTGGCGATGAGATGAAAGCCATGGTTGATGCCTGGTTTAATAAAGATCCGCAAAAGGCTTGGGAATGGCATCTGAAGCTCTATCCAGTCTTCAAAGGGATTTTCGTGACCAGTAATCCGGTTCCGATCAAGGCTCTCATGAATATTCTGGGTTTCAAAGCGGGGGGGGTTCGTCTGCCTCTCGTCGAAGCTAGCGCTGAAGAGAAGGAATTTTTAACAAAGTTATTAGCCGAGATTAAAGGTTAGGGGACACATCTCCTGAGGTCAAGTGAGAAAACCTTTGGAGCCGGAGATATGTCCCGGTTCAAGGTCAGGGGACACATCTCCTGAGGTCAAGTGAGATAAAGCTTTGGAGCCGGAGATATGTCCCAGTTCAAGGTCAGGGGACACACCTCCTAATGTCAAGTGAGATAAAGCTTTGGAGCCGGAGGTATGTCCCCATTAAATTGGGCTAAAATTTGCCTCCAATATAGGCACAAAGAAAGCGCAGAGGGCTGTTGGAACAGGGCCCGCTGCGCTTTTTGCTACTTTAGCAAAACCAGTCTACTTCCGCAACTCACTTCTGTAGGTGAAATTCCCAACCACAGTAGTATTCTGGCGGATGGGGGTCAGGAGGGCAGGTTAGGCAAAGCGTTTCTATTCTGGGGTCGATAGTGGAAGCAAATAGGGAGTATTCTACTTCGCCTACAGGTTTGCAGGGAAAATCGGGAAGACCTTTGCGGGTTCGGGCCGATTGAACCCGACAGTCATTCATCTTGAGGACAAGCGTGGAATCATTCGGACGAAGTATCTCTTGTTGATTGATAAAGGCATAGAGACGAAAGTTAAGTGCACGTTCGAGACCGTCCAGTCCAGGGTTTTCAGGTAATTTGAGGAATTCCATGATCCGTTTTGCTTCAATTACGGTAAAGCGCCGCCAAGCCTCCGTGTCATGATAGATTGCTGCTTCCATGCCTCGTGTCCTTTCGATGCTTTGGAACCAGAGACCATCATGGGCAAGCCAGCGTTTAGCCAAATCGGTGAGGAGTTCCAGAGCTTGTTCACGGGTTAAGTTTTCGCGGTCGTTTAACATATGCATACCTCCCATTGGAAAGAGTCTGTGGCTAACAAGACTGAGTGCGAAAATTGAGTATATTAAGAACTATTCAGCAGCCGCACTAAAAATCCTGCTAGCCTAAGGCGAATTTTTCAGCTGCTGATGCTCTTGCTAGTCAACTGCAAGGGATGTATAATTAATCTAACGTTATTGTGCGGTTAATACTCCCATGTTCTTCGAAAGACTTCTGTCACCAGGGGCGTTGTGTTCAAGGGGTCTTTCGCGTCTTTTTGGTGTCCGTTATCAAAACAACAGGCGTTAGAGAGAACTCAGGCTTATAAGGTCTGGCACAATGCAGTCATTAAGATGGGAAAATATGTAGGAGGTGTATTTAGTTGCCAAGGGAGCATAAGCTTCAGATCATTCCGTTAGGCGGTCTGGGGGAAATCGGCAAAAATATGACCGTCGTCCGTTATGACAACCAAATGCTCTTGATTGATGCAGGCTTAGCATTTCCGGAAGATGAAATGCTGGGCATTGATATTGTCATTCCAGACTATTCATTTCTGATTGAGCATAAAGAATCGCTATTGGGGATCTTAGTTACACATGGCCACGAGGATCATATCGGTGCCTTGCCCTATCTTTTGCGGGATTTAGATGTTCCGATTTTTGCAACCCGTTTGACGCTTGGCCTCATTCAATCCAAGTTGAAAGAAAGCAATTTGAATAACATTAAGGCCACGGTGGTACAGCCGCGGGATGTCGTGAAACTTGGAGTTTTTCGCATTGAGTTTATTCGTGTCAGCCACAGTATTCCTGACGCTGTCGGTGTGGCTATCCACACGCCGCTGGGTATCGTCGTGCATACGGGGGACTTTAAGCTGGATCATACCCCTGTTTCTGGGGATATCTTGGATATCCATAAATTTGCGGAGTTAGGAGATAAAGGGGTTCTTTGTCTCATGTCGGATAGCACGAATGTAGAACGCCCCGGGTTTACCATGTCTGAAAGCCGTGTCGGGCAAATGTTCGATGAAACCTTTCGTAATGCTAAGGATCGCATTATCCTTGCTAGTTTTGCCTCCAACGTCCATCGCATCCAACAAGCGCTCACGGCTGCTTACAAGACGAACCGCAAGGTTGCCGTTGTTGGCCGCAGCATGGTCAATGTTGTGACCATCGCGGCGGAACTGGGGTATTTAGACATACCGGAAGGCACATTGGTCGATGTGGATGAGATTTTGAACTTGCCCGGGAATAGAGCTTGTATTTTGACTACGGGAAGTCAGGGGGAGCCTATGTCAGCACTGACGCGCATGGCCATGAATGATCACCGACGTGTCGAGATTCAGCCTGGGGATACGGTTATCATTTCGGCAAGCCCAATACCGGGGAATGAGAAATCGATTGCGCGAACGATTGATCATTTATTTAAACAGGGTGCGAACGTTATTTATGAGTCCATTTCCGGCATGCATGTTTCTGGCCACGCCAGCCAAGAAGAACTTAAGCTTATGCTCAACATGGTTCGACCGCAACACTTCGTGCCTGTACATGGAGAATATCGCATGCTCATTAAGCATGCTCAGTTGGCGGAACAATTGGGCATTGCGCGGGAAAATATCTTTGTCGCCGAGAATGGGAGTATCATCGAGTTCAACCGGAACGGAGCATCTTTGAGCGGTAAGGTCACAGCTGGGAAAGTTTTGATCGATGGGCTTGGAGTAGGAGATGTCGGCAATATCGTTTTGCGAGACAGGAAACAGCTGTCTCAGGATGGGATTCTAATTGTCGTTATGACTTTGAGCCGGGCTACCGGAGCGATTGTTGCAGGTCCGGATGTTGTTACGCGAGGGTTTGTCTACGTGCGTGAATCGGAATCAATGCTTGAAGAGGCTAAGGAGAAGGTGCGCCAGACCATGGCCCGCTGCCGCGAAAACAGGATCACGGAATGGGCGGTTCTTAAAAGTCAGGTGCGTGATGCTTTGAGTAAGCATTTGTATGAGAAAACAAGGCGACGTCCGATGATTCTGCCAATTATTCAAGAAATTGAATAGTCGAATCCTGTCATATAATCATGAAGACGGCTAGCACGGAGGTGGAGCCGTCTTTCATTCACTTTATGAGCCCTGTGGGAGTTGCATTAATCTCACTGATTTTTGAAGTTTAGCTTGACGCTTAAGAGTCAAAAGTGGTATTATAAAAAACGTCGTCGCTGTGATGCGGAGAGCAACCCTTCACAATGACATTAAAAGTTGTTTGGATTTTTTATCGTTGAAAAATCAAGCCGGGAAAAACACTAGTTGACAAGTAGTTAAGCTGGTGTTAAGATGGCGAAGCACCGTTGATGAAGGTTGACGGCATCCAAAATCTGTTCTTTGAAAAC
>JAIMKP010000005.1:73622-103834 GCA_020692355.1 Desulfosporosinus sp. | reverse complement strand
GACTCCTGACTCCTGACTCCTGATATTATATGCCTTCAGGTCAGCAGGCAGACCGAAACGAGGCCTCAAGCATCGGAGCTACACTCGGATAAGGCGATGCCCGGCGGCTTTTTCCAAACGATTCATCACGGCCATACCGACACCGCCTTCTTCAATAGCCTCAGCCAGGATGATGTCCATTTCCTGACTATCGCAGAGCCGGAGTCCTTCAAAGAGGTTACTGGCCACTTCCTCAGGGCGCTCCTCGGAACCGAGGACAAAGAGGAGGTCAGGCAGTTGTTCATGGAGAAAAGGGGCACTCTCCAGAGTACAGAGGATTCCAACCTTTTTAAGACGGCGGTGGGCTTTGCTGATTTCATCCTCCATTCGCTGCAAGATCTTCTCCCGGCTTCCTTGGAGGAGGATCATCTCCCCCTTGGGAGCGTAGTGGCGATACTTCATCCCTGGAGCTTTAGGGGCGCGTCCTTCTAAAGGTCTGTCTATGCGCACCTCCCCAAGCACGTCCTCCAGTTGCTCTCTGGAAATCCCGCCCGGACGAAGAATCGTCGGCACACTTCCACTCAAATCGAGTACTGTAGACTCCAGGCCCACCGCACAGGTTCCTGCATCCAGTAGCAACGGGATCTCGCCTTGGAGATCCTGCCAGACGTGGCTGCCACTCGTTGGACTCGGCTTACCCGAAAGGTTGGCACTGGGTGCAGCCACCGGAACACCTGCTTTTCTAAGTAAGGCCAAGGCCACTGGATGAGACGGAATGCGAATCCCCACTGTATTAAGCCCTGCTGTCACTTCATCCGGTAACGCTGGGCCTTTCGGCAAAACTAAAGTCAGCGGGCCGGGCCAAAACTTCTGCGCACATCGCTCAGCGATCTCGGGCCAAACAGCGCTCAACCCTTCCGCTGCCTTTTGATCGGCCACATGCACAATCAAAGGGTTATCTTGTGGCCTACCCTTTACTTGGAAAATTTTCGCGCAGGCCGCCCCGTCCAGGGCATTAGCCCCTAACCCGTACACCGTCTCCGTCGGAAAAGCGACCAATGCTCCCTGCTGCAACAAGCTTGCAGCCTCGATCAGAGAAGCCTCGTCTGGCTGAGTAGCGTCAATATATACCCTTTTTGTTTTCAATTCCCATTTCACCTCGCCAATATCACCCGATCCCGGCCCCCTAAATCCAACATGATCTCCGTCTCAAAGCCTGCGTTCCGGAGCATTGCGCTCACTGCTTCCCCTTGAAGCCAGCCAATTTCGACGAGCATCTTGCCCTTAGGCTTAAGCAACGGAGGAGCTTCGTGAGCTAAACGCCGGTAAAAATCCAATCCATCCTCCCCGCCTAATAACGCTTGGCGGGGCTCAAAGGATATCTCGGGAGCACACTCACGATACTCATCCAAGGAAACATAGGGCGGATTCGTGAGAATCCAATCCCAAGTTTCCCCTTGGACGGGTTGCAAGAAGTCTCCCTGCCGCCAGTCAACCCTTGCTCCTATGCGTTCCCCATTGAAGCGGGCCACCTCCAGAGCTTCAGAGGACAGATCAACTCCGGTGACCTGCAGGCCCGGCCGATAGTAAGCCGCCATAATGGCCAAGACACCGCTCCCTGTGCAGAGATCCAAAACCTTCAAGCCCAGTCCATCCCCTTTCGAAACCTGCTGCAAAAACTGTTCAGCCAGAATTTCGGTGTCGGCACGCGGAATAAGAACCCGTTCGTCCACATAGAAACGAAGGCCCATAAATTCCTGTTCGCTCAATATATACTGTAAAGGTTCTCGCCCAGCTCGGCGGGCAACAAGTGCTCGGTAAACCTCTTGACCCGCTACCGGAACAACCCATTCCCTTTCCAGATAAAGGCGTTCACGCGGAAAGCCGAGAACCCTGCCCAGCAAAAGATCCGCGTCTAAGCGCGGATCAGCAATTCCACTGGCTTTAAGCTGCACCTCACCCCAACGTAAAAGCTCTATAATATTCATGATTCCGATTTAAGGCGCTCTGCTTGATCAGAGGTGATTAAAGCGTTAATGATTTCCTCCAAATCGCCCAGAAGAACGGTTTCCAAGCGGTGCAAGGTCAGGCCAATCCGATGATCCGTTACCCGCCCTTGCGGAAAATTATAAGTTCGGATGCGTTCACTGCGATCCCCGCTGCCAACCTGGCTGCGGCGTACCGAAGCCACTTCTCCCATCTGTTCTTCTTGTGCCTTTTCAAGCACTCTGGCTCTGAGAACCCGCATCGCCTTGTCTTTGTTCTTGAGCTGGGATTTTTCATCCTGACAGGAAACCACAATCCCGGTTGGGATATGGGTAACCCGCACCGCAGATTGTGTCGTATTCACCGACTGACCGCCCGGCCCACTGGAACAGAAAATGTCAAGGCGAACATCGTTGGGATTGATGTTCACGTCCACCTCTTCGGCCTCCGGCAACACGGCCACAGTCGCTGCCGACGTATGGATGCGCCCGCCGGATTCCGTCGCTGGAACGCGCTGGACCCGATGGGCCCCGCTCTCAAACTTAAGCTTGCTAAAAGCACCTTGCCCTTCAATTAAGAAAATGATTTCCTTAAATCCACCAATATCCGTATAACTGGCACTTAAGAGTTCGATATGCCAGCCTTGTTTTTCTGCATACCGGGAATACATTTTGTAGAGATCTCCGGCGAAGAGGGCAGCTTCTTCCCCTCCGGTGCCCGCTCGAATCTCCATAATCACGTTTTTCTCATCATTGGGATCTTTGGGAAGAAGCAGGATCTTCAAGCGCTCTTCTAGATCGACCTTGCGAAGCTGCAAGGCTTTTTGCTCTTCTTCCGCCATTTCCTTAAAATCAGGATCCAGCTTTTCAGACAACATTGCTTGAGTCTCCGTGAGTTCTTGTTCAGTGTCTTTGTACTCCCGGAAAGCCTCCACGATTTCTGTCAGCCCCGCCTGAGACTTGGCATACTTCTGCCAGGCCCCCTGATCCGCGATAACCTCCGGATCACTCAAGAGCTGAGACAACTCATCATATTTGCGTTCGATTTCTGCCAATTTCTCAATCATCTTACACCTCTAGGTCAATTCCTGGCCAGACTCTAATACTCCCTTGAGTGCAGCCAAAGCCACTTCTAATTGGGCATCATCCGGCTCACGCGTGGTTAAACGCTGAAGTAAAAGGCCTGGGGCAACCATTATCCGCATCAAGGCAGAATCCAAATGCCGAGCGCTGAATTTTAGGACTTCATAAGCAAGCCCTGCCACAACGGGCATCAACAAAATTCGCGATACAAGGCGCCACCAAAGGGGATGCAGGCCCAAAAAGGCAAACACGAAAATACTAACAACCACCACAATTAAAAGAAAACTCGTACCGCAGCGCGGATGAAGTGTGGAATATTTGCGGGCATTTTCTACCGTCAGCTCCTCGCCCGCCTCATGAGTATAGATTGCCTTGTGCTCTGCTCCATGATACTGGAAAATCCGCTGAATATCTTTTAACCGCGAAATTCCCAGAATATAAATTAAAAAGACACTCAGGCGAATAAAGCCTTCGAGCAAGTTCTGCAGCACAACTCCCGGAACTTTACCCTGCAGCAGATGGGCAGCTCCAGTGGGTAACCCCACAAAAAGAATGAGCCCCAGCCCCAAGGCGATGGCCACCGTCAAAAACATCTCCCAGAAACCTAATTCCTCTTCTTCTTCCCCAACCGAGCGATTCGCAGAAAATGTCAGGGCGTTAATGCCGACGACCAGAGAATCCACTAAGGCAACGAAACCACGAATCAAAGGCAACTTTAAAAACGGCCGGGAAGACCATGCATGAATCGGCTGATGCGTGACATCGATCTCGCCATTAGGCAAGCGTACGGCAATCGCACTTTCTTTGGGCCCGCGCATCATCACGCCCTCGATCACCGCCTGGCCACCATACTGAACCGGTTTACTCATCCCCATCCTCCTGCTGTTATCTTACGCAAAAGGCAGAGCGCGCGCTCTGCCTTTTTTTCAGCAACGACCGCAGGCCGTTGTTATTGCATCCCATATTTCCTTTTAAACCGATCAACCCGTCCGCCGCTGTCAACAAAACGTTGGACGCCGGTATAGAAGGGATGGCATTTTGAACAAATCTCCACCTTAATATCCTTCCTCGTGCTCGCTGTGTGAATCACTTCTCCACAGGCACAAGTGATGGTCGTTTGCTCATATTTAGGATGAATCTTTTCTTTCATGTCTTCACCTTCTTCCGTTGCAGCAGTCAACTTTAAATATTTTAACACGTCTGCTAATCCTTGGTCAAGAGCAATTAGCGATTGGAAAGAAAATTAACCGTTTAGAATACACCCTTCATGGCATACTTCGGCTTTTTATCAAAACTATGCCGCGCTTCAATAAAGCGAACCGTTCCGGTTTTGCCGCGCATGACCACCGTGTGCGTCATAGCCCCAAGCGCTGTGAAGGTCACTCCCCTCAAGAGATGCCCTTCCGTGATGCCGGTTGCAGCAAAAAAAACATCATCACTTCTGGCCAAATCATCAAGGGTTAAGAGCTTTTGGACGTCTTCAATTCCTAAGGCCTTAGCCCGGGCAACATCCTCTTCGTTTTCCGGCCACAGACGCCCTTGCATCTCTCCACCCATGCAGCGCAAAGCTGCCGCAGCCAAAACCCCTTCCGGTGCGCCACCAACCCCCATCATGATGTCAACTCCTGTCCCTTCAAAAGCACAAGCGACAGCGGGCGAAACATCTCCGTCTGAAATCAAGCGAATCCTCGCCCCGCATGCACGTACGTCTTGAATAATCTGTTGATGCCGCGGGCGATCCAAAATAACGACCGTCAGGTCGTCCATGCTCTTATGGAGCGCCTTAGCTACATTGGCCAAATTATCCTTTACCGGAGCATCCAAGTGGATGCATCCTTTGGCCGCAGGGCCAACCGCGATCTTATCCATGTACATGTCTGGGGCATGCAAAAGCCCACCTTTTTTGGCAATAGCCACCACAGCGATCGCCCCCGTCAAACCCTTGGCAACGATATTTGTCCCCTCCAGCGGATCGACGGCCACATCGAGTGCCGGGCCATCTCCACCCCCTAAACGCTCCCCGATGTAAAGCATCGGAGCCTCATCCATCTCCCCTTCACCGATCACGACCGTTCCGTTCATCCGAATCGTATCAAATACCGAACGCATCGCTTCTACTGCCGCATCATCTGCCGCTTCTTTATTGCCACGGCCTACCCAACGGGCCGAAGCCAGAGCTGCCGCTTCCGTTACCCGAGCAAACTCCATGGTTAATTCTCTTTCCAAATCCCCGCCCCCTAATAGTGTGTCATATTTATTGATTTCCTTTTTATTGTGCCATACTTTTTTACAGCCTTCAAGCCTAAATTTGAGCCTCGCATAAAAACAGCACCGCTTATACGGTGCTGTTCTTTATGTTCGTTAAGCCCGCTATTTATAGATTTAACTTCTTCCAATCCGCTAAGAACCTCTCAATGCCGGCATCTGTCAACGGATGCCTGAACAGTTGTTTCAGAACGGCAAAGGGAACCGTAGCGTAATCACTGCCGAGCTTTGCCGCTTCCAGGACATGAACTGGATTGCGGATACTGGCTGCGATCACCTTCGTCTCGATCCCATGCACCTCAAAAATCTCGCAGATATCCGCTATAAGGTTTAATCCATCTTCCCCGATATCATCTAAACGTCCCAGGAATGGGCTCACATAACTGGCCCCGGCACGCGCGGCCAAAAGCGCTTGTATGGCACTGAAGACAAGCGTAACATTCGTATGGATTCCTTCGGCTGCCAAAACCTTAACAGCCTTCAAGCCTTCCATTGTCATCGGGATCTTGACGACAATATTTGAGTTCATGGCCGCAAGAGCCCGCGCTTCTGTGAGCATGCCCAACTCATCCAGGGCAATAACCTCTGCACTAATAGGACCATCCACGATGCCCACAACTGCACGGAGCAATTCATGGAAATTCTTCCCTTCCTTGGCAACTAGGCTGGGATTTGTCGTTATCCCGGCAATGACACCCATATTCCAGGCTTCGCGTATCTCATTCATGTTCGCTGAATCGAGAAAAAACTTCATCTTCACTTCACCTTTCCGTAGCAACCGTCATACTGATGGGTTATTTCCAGGTCATGGCAGCACTGAGCGTCTGCAGACCTCATTTACGCCTTTCCAGAACTCCCGAACACCCGAATCTTCTCCCGAATAATATGGATGGCTCTATCACGTGCAGGCCCCAGCATCTTGCGCGGATCAATTTCTTTGGGATTTGCCTCTAATACTTGACGCGCCGCCAAGACAAAGGCTTCCCTAATGTTCGTATCGATGTTCACCTTGCATATACCTAACCTGATAGCCTCGCGAACGGCCTCATCAGGCACCCCTGAAGAACCGTGCAATACCAGAGGCACCGCGACCCGTTCCTTGATTTTTGCCAAGCGGTCAAAATCAAGCTTCGGAGTCCCTTTGTACTGCCCATGGGCCGTCCCAATGGCCACAGCCAAGGAATCAACATCCGTTTCTTGCATAAAACGCTCCGCCTCTCCCGGATCCGTAAACAAGGAATCCCGCTCGGAAACCGAGATATCATCTTCTGTGCCGCCGATCTTGCCCAACTCCGCTTCGACCGATATGCCCAGTGGGCGCACGGCTTCAATCACCTTGTTCGTCAAGGCAATATTGTCTTCTAAACGGTGTTTGGAACCATCGATCATCACAGAGGTAAACCCGCTATGTACACACTGCATAACCTGAGCAAAACTTGTCCCGTGATCTAAATGCAACGCCACCGGAACGGACGCCTTTTCTGCGGCTAGACGAGTCAGAGCGGAAATGTACTCAATACCGGCATATTTAATGGCACCTTGACTAGCCTGGACAATAACCGGGGATTGTTCTGCTTCAGCCGCTGTCACAATCGCCTGAACGATTTCCATATTATTACAGTTAAAGGCGCCAACGGCATACTTCCCCTTCTGTGCTTGGAGCAAAAGCTCCGCGACAGGAACTAAACTCATAAACGCTCCTCCTCCTTAGTTTTGGCTAAATGCTGGGCCCGGGCAGGGCGATTTATTTTCCATGTTTTATTCTCTTCCAAATAGAGCGATGTCATCCCTTCGATGGGGCGAATATTCTCAGGACTATCAGCATGAATAATTCCGAGAGCTTCACAATATTCGCAAGAAAGCTCAATCTGATCAGGCAACAATTCAAAAGAAAGCTGGCGATTACCGCAGCCGCAGCCAAGCAATCCATCCTTGGCCAATTGATGCAAATGGTCGAGGATCGTCAGCATCACTTCCGGATTTTCAAATTCCTCTTCATAACCCAACTCAGCAGCGAGTTCTCCGATGGACTTTTCGCGTTCTTGATAGGCCTGAGCAACTCTTTGTTTCGGACCGATAAAACCAACGGCAGATTCCATTTCTGAACAGACGAGCGGCATCACTTCTTTACCCCAGATCACCTTACGGTTCACGCGCAAGTAATGCGTATCCCCGCAAAAGGCGCATTGGTAAGCTATATTGAACTGCCGCCTATCACGACTCGCCATAGCCAAGAGCGGCGCACCGCATTCACATGACAAATTAACCCGTTCTCGGCCCGAAAAGGCAAAGAGCGAAAGCGCCTGAAATTCCAACTGACCGCACCGGGGACACTGAATCGCTACCGTAGCCTGGGTTGCTAGAATCATCGACTCCCACCCCTCTCTAGCATATACTTCGGCACTGAATTGAATTTTCCTGCCAACAAATTGAATTCGTCTAGCCGTAAAAACAATCATTCAAACAAAAAACTCCTTTTCCGCTTCATTCCCTGTCTCATTTGCGGAAAAGGAGATCTGTCCCTTCATTTTGATTCTTGGTCCACTAAGATTTCTGCTACTTTATCCCGCAGCTCGAAAAGATCAAACGGCTTGGTCAAATAATAAATAATCCCTAATTCTTCGGCTTGTGTCATATTATGTAGGTCTCCGTAGGCGGTCATTAAGATAACCTGGGTCATTAAATTCATAGCCCTCATTTGGCGGAGCGTTCCGATACCGCTCATTCCCGGCATTTTCATGTCCATTAATATCAGATCCGGATTAAACGTTTTTGCTAATTCCAATGCTTCCATTCCGTTGGCTGCCATTTCCACATCATGTTGGTTCTCACGGAACGTTTCATAGAGGAGGCGCCTTACACCCAGTTGATCATCAACCACCAGAATCTTCGCCACCTAAGTCATCCCTTTCAGTCCCAAGTTTCTGTAAGCCTTGTTTCTGGTTCTCTCACTCCGCTGAACTGATAGGATATTCTGGATTTAGAAGCAAAAATCCTTCTTTCATGCATCGTTCACTCAATATTCTTCCTTCTGACCAATAACGTCTCGGGAGACGGGGATTAGCTGAAGCGCGACGCAGGGGAACATCAACCACATCTCCCAAGCGGCATGCTTGCAAACCTACATCCAAAACCGTCAGCTGCATGCCAATTTTCCCTGCCACGCGCACGACATGGCCGTTCAGAGTGAGCTTGTCTTGACCAAGGGAAAACCCCAACCACAGCGCGGTGTTCTTGATAAATATTTTTAATAGATCCACAAGTCCCTGGGGAATCAGGCGCGGCTCCACCCCAAAGCCGTCCGCATACCCTAAAGGAATCACCGCTAATTGAGTTTCCCGCCTGGTACGATAAATGCTCTGGTAACCCACATAGGTTCCTTGGGGAACCTTACGCAGGGAAACAATTCGACAACGAGCCGCCCAGGGATCGGTCAGAGTCAGCCGACCCCGAAATCCCAATCCAGGCAAATGCCCAATCAAGAGTGTCCCTACCCGAACAAAATCCAAATGCCACTCGGGATAATCCAAAAACCCGGCACTGTTGCAAACATGCTTCCAACGTGGTTCGATCCCTGCTTTTGCCAGAGCATTTACACCGGCAATAAACTGATCATATTGGTTCTTCGTATAAGCCTGATCCCTCTGTCCAGCCCTAGCAAGATGGGTATAAGTACCCTCCGCCTTGATAAAATGGGTGTCTTGCAAACACCGGGCCAGTTCGGGCAATTCCTCAGGCAAAAAGCCCGTACGCCCCATACCCGTTTCTAATTTCAGATGAACCTCTGCCTTAACCCCCATCTGTTCCGCCACGTCCTGAAGCGCCTCTAGCTGGGCTATGCTCGACAGGGTTAAATGCAACCTCCCGGTAAGCGCTTGGGGCAGTTCTTTCCGATCGGCCGGGCCAAGAACAAGAATGACCCCCTTAATGCCGTGCTCCCTGAGAAGCAGCCCCTCCACCACCGTGGTCACCGCAAAAGCCGAGCAACCCTCCCCTTGCAAGGTACGGGCGACTTCCACGGCTCCGAGCCCATAGGCATCCGCTTTGACCACGGCCATGACCCGCGCGCCGGGATGTAATAGGCCCAGAACTGAGCGATAATTAGAACGAACCGCATCAAGATCCACATCAATCCAAGCCCCGTTCATAACCTTCCTCCCGCTGGCGTCTCCATCTCATTTACCCTTGTTGCGGTTGCGAATCTTACCGATCAAGCCTTTGATCACATCAGAATAAAATGGCTCCAACCGCATCCAAAGAAAATAGATAACCGGTCGGTAGACTAAATCCCATTCCCCGATAAACTCCGTGTACTCACCATTAAACCCTTTCTTAAAACGGTACAGCCCATAAAGGGGGGAGTTTTCACTCAACTGAGAGGGTCCAGGAACCCCGCGGAAATCATAAAGGGTACAGCCCCTTGACTTAGCCCAACGAATCATTTCCCACTGAATCAAGGTGTTCGGCATCACATTGCGATGAGCATTCGAAGACGCTCCGTAAATATACCAGGCTGTTTGCCCGATTGCAAAGGCTAAAGTACCCGCAATAATTTCCCCTTCATATTCACCGATGAACAACTCAGCAAATCCCAAGGGAACCAAGCTGTCATACATATCTTCAAAATAGGAATACGCACGCACAAGAAACTGGTCGCGCTCGGTCGTCTCCTTTAACACCCGATAAAACGCTGGCAAATCCTCCCGCGTGCCACGGCGGATCGTAACTCCTTTCTTTTGGGCCAAACGGATGTTATAACGGGTCTTCTGATTCATCTGAGCCATGAGCGTCTCTTCATTAGGAGCAATATCCAAACGAAAGACATATTTCGGCTGGACACCTTCAAACCCTTTTCCAGTCTCTGCCGAACGAAAGCCCCGCCGACGCAAATACGTCTCAAGCGCTTTGGCATTCGACGGGATATCTGGATCCACTTTTAAAAAGATAGCCCCGCGTTTTTTAGCCAATTGGCGGATTTCGCGAAGCACGGCATCAAATAATTGCTCATCTTGTGGGTCAAGTACCGGGCCCCTGGAAGCATAAAAGATGGGAATTCCAATCACCGGCAGTCTGCGTTCCAAGATGGAGACCGCCGCTACGATCTCCCCATTTTCCTCAAGAATCAAACGCCAGGGCTGCCAACCCGTCCGGCTCTTAATTTCGCCCCATTCCCAGGTCTGCAAAACATGCCTTTTCGGGTGACCGGCCACAAAATCATTAAAGCGCCTTCGCTCTGTCTCATCGATCCATCTGGCGACGTAAGCCATGGTCTCGCTCCTCCATTCCTGGTGCTTTTTCGCTCTTATGTAACCCAATAAGCCTTTTGGCCACTGGGATGTCCTGTATCTATCAGTCTTGCCGCTAAAAGCGGTGTCTTAGTCATTCTTACAGGGTAGGGATGCTCAGCTGCACCTGTTTCACCCCGGACGCGTTCAGGCCAAACTGGCTTCCCCTGCTCGGTTCATAGGCGGGACATCCTCAGCCGGAAGGTCATTCTCTGACGGTGGCGACTTCGGCGAAAACCTCCACTGGAGGCTTTCGTTGCCAAATTCGCCATCGTGGCTCAGTTGGCAGCGGCACACATCGTGTGTGCCGTCCCGCTGGAAGGTGAGTCCTCGCACGGTCAGAGTTTGGCAGCTGTCCGTTTTAGGGGTTCAGCAGGTTAGCCGCTGAGCATCCCAGATGCAATGTCCTGGCTCGAAGGCTATGGCAAGGCTACGAAGGTAAACTAGACGTGTCCTCCCGATGAGGGAATGCTCCGCGAGCACCTAAGCCAATCCTAAAGCGAGCAGCCACCAAACTCTGGTACAGGCTCGTTCTTCGAAGTAAAGGGGCGTCGCGCCGGATGCGCGGCGTCGCCAACTGAGCCAAGGATGGCGAATTTGGTGAGTACCCCTTCGACCCCTAACCGAGCCTGTACCAGCAAGTTTGATCTGCAAGCGATCCGGATGAGCGTGGTGCCGCGGAGTATTCCCACCCCAGGAACCCCTCCTCCCGAAACCGAGCCGAGTAAATAGTTTAGTCTGTTCGCTCATAGGGTGAGTCTGGCGCCGTGGGTCATTTTCCAACCCAAATACCCCGTTAGCTCCCTCGCCTACCCTTCGCCCCCGAGCGTCGCCCTGACGAAATCGCGGAATAAGGGATGTGGACGGTTCGGGCGCGACTTAAACTCAGGATGGAATTGAGAGGCAACAAACCACGGGTGATCCGGGTATTCCGTGATCTCGACTAAGCGCCCGTCGGGAGATGTACCTGAGAATTTTAGGCCCGCGCCTTCCAATTCTGCCCGAAATTGATTATTAACCTCATAACGATGACGGTGTCGTTCGTAAATCACTTCGTCCTGATAGGCCTCATAGGCTAGGCTGTCTTCCATGAGCTTCGCCGGAGAGATCCCCAGACGCATGGTCCCGCCTTTGTCTTCAATATCCTTTTGCTCTGGCAAAATATCGATTACAGGATAACTGGTATCTGGGTCAAATTCCGTGCTGTTGGCCCGCTCCATGCCGCAGACATTGCGGGCGAACTCAATGACCGCACACTGCATGCCCAAACAAATCCCCAGGAAAGGAACCTTGTTTTCCCGCGCATAACGGATGGCCTCAATCTTCCCTTCAATCCCACGACTACCAAACCCCCCAGGAACGAGAATTCCTCCGGCCCCATCCAGAAAATCGGCCACAGCCCCATTTTCAATGGCTTCGGAGTTCACCCAGCGGATATGCACTTTGGCCCCATGTTCGGTTCCAGCGTGCCGTAACGCTTCTGCCACACTGAGATAAGCGTCCGGAAGTTCGACGTATTTACCCACGATTGCGATCTCGGTTTCCTTTACAGGAGACTTGATGCACTCCACCATCGCCCGCCATTCCGTCATATCGGCCGCAGGGGCATCAATACCTAAGCGGCGCAGTACAATATCGTCCAGCCCTTCTTCTTGAAGCATCAACGGCACTTCGTAAATTGTCGGAGCATCGATCGCCTGAATAATCGCATCACTGTCAATATCACAGAGAAGTGCCAGCTTGTCCACCATATCATCAGAAAGTTGGTGTTCCGAGCGGCACACCAGGATGTTGGGCTGAATCCCGATTCCCCGAAGTTCTTTAACCGAGTGCTGGCTTGGTTTCGTCTTTAATTCTCCGGAAGCCGCTAAATAAGGAACAAGGGTCACATGAATATAAATAATATTTCCCCGACCGAGGTCGCTGCGCATTTGTCGAATGGCTTCCAGGAAAGGCAGGGATTCAATGTCCCCAACCGTTCCTCCGATCTCTGTAATCACGATGTCCGGATGGCTTTCTCGCGCAACCCGATAAATCCGCTCTTTAATCTCGTTGGTAATGTGAGGGATGACTTGAACCGTCCCGCCTAGGAAATCCCCTTTGCGTTCTTTACTGATCACAGACCAATAAATCTTTCCGGTCGTTACATTGCTGTTCTTGGACAGGGGTACATCAATAAAGCGTTCATAATGCCCTAAATCAAGATCCGTTTCCGCCCCATCATCGGTGACGAAAACTTCGCCGTGTTGATAGGGGCTCATCGTCCCTGGATCAATATTGATATACGGGTCAAATTTTTGTATCGCGACTTTTAAACCTCGGTTCTTGAGCAAACAACCTAAAGATGCGGCCGTTATACCCTTGCCCAAGGATGAAACAACACCGCCGGTGACAAAAATAAATCTTGTTGTCATAATTCTCTATCCTTTCTCTAACCACGGATTCGATCCTACTCCGGTTATGACATAAAAAAAGCTAGTCCGTATAGCCGCACTAGCTCTATTTTTCTCTTACTTTTTATTCTAGCCTGATAGATTGGACATGTCAAGCTGGAAAGCTAATCCCGCTGTTCCCAGCTTTCCTCATCGCTTCCTTCACTCCCCTCATCCTCCTCATCTAAGGCGTCTTCGCCTTCCAGCAAATCCTCATCCAACTCCTCGTCATCAATATAGCCGGCATCCCCATCATCTGCATCCACTTTGGCCTCATCATCGTAGGCCACGGACTTGTTCATCAGGGTAATCGCAGGCATGCGCTTCGTCCCGCGTGCAGGCACCCAAACTTTGAGACCCCATTCACCCTCCCCAGCAAAGGCAAAACGGGTATCCAGGTTAATTTGAGTCAGCACCGCTGCCATATGCTGGGGATCTGCGGATCGCTTCAGCCGGGAAAGCACTCCCTCAATCAAATCCCGGTAATGCATCGGCCTGCCGTTGGCCTGCAAGAGTTCCAGAGCGATGTCCGTTTCTGAGATTTGTGTCCGTTCAAAAGGTTGGGCCAAAATCCCACCGCCTTTCCTATTCTCTAAACTAAATGGTATATTCTCTATTCTTCCTTATTTTTCCTTCTCCCTACATCCTTTCGGGAGCTGTCACCCCAAGAATTCGCAGTACATTGTTCAAAACCTGTTTTGTCCCTCTGACGAGGCCGAGACGAGCCTGACGTAACCCTTCATCCTCGACCAGTACCCGTTGGCTGTTGTAAAACGTATGAAACAGACTGGCTAAATCCAGTACATAGCGGGCCAGCCGATGTGGTTCCAACAATCGGGCTGCTAAGGCTATCTCCCGTGGAAAATCAGCCAGCTTTTTCAGGAGATCCCGCTCCTCCTGGCTATTTAAGAGTAACTTCAGTTCGGCCCCCGTTGGGAGGCGCAAGTTCGTTTGCGTTTCTTGAGCCTGGCGCAAAATACTACACAGACGTGCATAGGCATATTGAACATAATAGACCGGGTTGTCCGCAGATTGGGATCGGGCGAGATCGAGATCAAACTCAACCGTGGAGTCGGGATCCCGTAGGATAAAGAAGAATCGGGCTGCATCTCTGCCAACCTCATCCATCAACTCACGCAAGGTAATATATTGTCCCGATCGTTTCGACATGCGCACGACTTCTCCGTTTTGGATGAGCCGAACTAACTGCATCAGGATAATCTGCAGGGCATCCGGATTAAAACCGAGCGCTTCTATGGCCCCTTTCATCCGAGCAACATGGCCATGGTGATCAGCGCCCCATATATTGATCACCCGGTTGAAGCCGCGCTCAAATTTATTCCGATGATAGGCAATGTCGGCCGCAAAATACGTTGGCGTGCCATTGCTGCGTACCACCACTTCATCCTTCTCATCACCGAACAGCGTAGATTTTAGCCAAAGAGCTCCTTCCTTTTCATAGATATAGCCCTTTTTCTCCATTTCCTCCATGGTGGCCCGAACAAAACCGGAATCATGAAGAGACTGTTCGTTGAACCAGACATCATACTCCACCCCAAACTCTTTAAGGGTTTCTCGAATGTGCCGTAATTTTTCATCCAGAGCATAACGCACCAAGAACTCCTGCCGTAGGATCGGCTCCTGTGTCAGGTATTTATCGCCGACTTGAGCAATCAGGCCTTTGATGGTATCAATAAGATCCTCCCCGTGATACCCTCCTTCAGGAATAGGAGCGTCCTGGCCAAGTAGTTGTAAATAACGCGCTTCCAGGGACAAGGCAAAGTTGTGAATCTGATTGCCCGCATCATTAATATAAAATTCCCGACTGACTTCATAACCCGCCATCTCCAGTAGGGAGGCAAGGCTATCCCCCAGAGCTGCCCCACGGGCATTTCCCATATGTAAAAGCCCTGTCGGGTTAGCGCTGACGAACTCAACTTGAACCTTTTCCCCTTGGCCTAATTGAACCCTGCCATAATCCTCTCCTTCTCTCAGAATCTCCGTAACCACATTAGCAAGCCAATCCGGATTGAGGCGAAAATTAATAAAGCCCGGGCCGGCAATACTCCAGTCCTCAATCCAAGTTTCTTTTGTGTCCAGATTCTTAAGCAAAATATCCGCGATCTCCCGTGGTGGACGCTTCGCTTGTTTAGTCAACACCATAGCCAAGTTCGTAGCGAGATCGCCATGCTGCCGTTCCCGAGGTTCTTCCAGGACATAGGATGGCAGCCCCTCAAATGACAATTCACCGGCGGCTTTGGCCCGCTCAGCGGCATGGGCCAGGTTGCGCTCAATCATTTCGACAATACGTTCATACAGGCTCATCGAAAGGGCTCCTCCTTTATTATAATCGCTAAGCCATTATGGCTCACTAATTTATCATCAATAAAAAGATCATAATCTAGACTAATACGTCCCCCTTGGGCTGTCAAGTCAGTCTCTATCCGTTTTGTCAAAACACTGAGCCAAAGAGAACCAAAGCTTGTGTTATAGACCGAGCGATGCAACACCCCGAGTTCAAACTCCTGTTTCAACTCGGCAGCCCCCATTCGATTTAAGGTCACCCGCCCGCCGTGAACCCGCAAGGATGTCGTGACCCCTGCCATCCCAGTCAGTTCAGATTCCTGATAAATGACGTAGAAGTCAGCGAGCCGCAGATGGTAAGTTCCCACCGTAACAAATTCGATCCGTTCCTCCGGCGTGTCAGGTTCTCGATCCGGCAAGGATTGCGTTCCGATGACTTGGATGCGAACCGTCTTATTGCCCATTCCCCTGTTCTCCTCCACACTCTTCTCCTTTCTTAAGCTTATTGTTTTATTGTATAATAGAGGGGTTCATTGGTGCAACGGTTTAGAAAAATTTCGGTTCAAAGCGAAGAGAGAGGGAGGTATCCTCCCTCTCTCTTCATCATACCTAGGATTTCTATTCACTGTAAGTATTCCCCGCGGGGAGTATGAATAACCCGCTGGATTCTCTCTTCCGCCCCTGAGACCACATTAATATAGACCAAATAGTCTTCCCCTTCGTAGCGCCCTCGGAATTCGTAACTCAGGACTTCCCGATTTCCCGGCATCGGAATGAGCGCCATCCGGCTTTCGGCAATCTTAAATCCTGGGCGCAGTTTACTTTGAGCCTGAGTGAGCGCTAAACGTGGTGCGGGAAGCTGTCGGGTTCGATGAAACGCCCAATAGGGAGTGGCATCATAGCCAATGATTTGCCCATTATCCAGTGCTACCATTACCCTGACTTTATCCGGGTAAAAACGAATCCCGTTTTCCTCATTAACAGCTTCAACCTGTACATAAGAGCCGAAATCCTCCGTCGAGGTTAAGACGAGATTCCAAGGCATCCCTTTCAAACTCTCCATCGCCTTGCGTTTCGCTTCATCCACACTCAGCGTACGGGCCTGCGGCTGCCGCTCATCCCGGAACATGCGGACAACCCCACCTTGCCGGCTGACCTCAAGATACGTCTTTGCATGTTGGAACACGTACCCGCCAAAGGGTTCTTGGGTTTTACCGGTAAACTGCGGTACGACTCCGGGATACCCAACTTTAGCCAGAAATTCATGGGCACTGCTTTGCGCCTGTTCTTGGCTAACCTCGCCACTCGGCAGCCCCAGCGGCTTATCCACCGAACGGCTCGCAAATTCCCCCGTGTAATTAAAAGGCGGGAGCTTTTGCAAGCTGGCATCCAACTGATCAAGCCCTCCCCGAACAGATGTAACAACCCCCACCTGGCCCTCAGCGGAGGCTTCCGCAAGTTGAATCTTACCCCAGCTCAAGTTAAGCTTGGGCTTAGTCTCCATCCAGGCCAAGTCCTCAGTATTGACCCGAACGACCAAATCCTGAACTTTGCGGTTAACCTGAATCAACTGTTCACGCATACTACTCAGAGTCTTCGTTTCCTCAGCCGTGATCGCTCCCCCGCTGGCCAGACGTTGGGACAAGGTTCGAGCAAAATCTCCGGTTTGGGTAAGGAACTGCCCCACGTAGCTTAGCCCGGTCTGTTCTACCGGAAGCTGGGCCAAATTCTGGGAAGCGGCCTCACTGCGACTGGAGGCTCGCCCCAAATAAAGGGCCATCTGACTGGTCGAATTCGCCACCTGCCCTTTGGCCATATCCGTCTCCAGCTGATCTAAGTGACTGGCAAAGTCCTGTAGGGATCGTTGGTTTTGATTACTCATCGTTGTACGATAATTATTAGCCAGGCGATATTCATTAATACCCCAGGCCAGGGAAAGGAGCAACGCGGCGGCCAGTACTCCACTCCAATATTTGCGCATCTTCATCCCCCCTAGCGTGTGAAAATATGGTTGCCGATTTTAAGGATCTGTGGCCGTGACCAAATATACTTATTGGAAGTTTTGGCTGGATTAAAGAAAAACATAGCTCCGTGTGAAGGGTCAACTCCGGAAGCTGCTTCCTGGGCCGCCCGCACAGCCGTTGAGGTCGGTTGCATGTTAATCTGGCCGTCGTTCACACTCGAAAACGCCCCGGGCTGGTAGATAACACCCGCCACGCTCTTAGGAAAGGCCGCATCTTTGATCCGATTCAGGACAACCGCTGCCACTGCGACTTGGCCCACATAGGGTTCACCCCGCGCCTCCGCGCTTACTAACTTGGCTAACAAGTTAGTATCCACATTCTTATAGCCCACCGGTTGTCCCGTTGCATTGGTACTTTCGCCCGTCAAGCGCTTTAATTCCTTGATCGTTTGCGCACCTGCAACGCCGTCCACTTTCAAGCCATGCTCTTGCTGAAATCGGCGCACCGCCTGATCGGTCTTCGGTCCGAACTTTCCGTCCAACGGCCCCACCACATAGCCCAGCCGGGCTAAGCGGGTTTGCAGCTCTTTGACTTCGGGACCCTTGGCCCCCCGCCCCATCGTATGATCCCCTAAGGCCCCAAAAGCCACGCTGCTGAGAATCAAGCTAAGTACGATCCCTATAGCTAATCCCCAATGTTTTCTGCTTGACATATCCTCACCTCGCTCTGATGTTTCCATCTTAGTTTGGCTAGAGGACTGGGTATTTATCCAAAATTCGGCTCAAGAGGCAAGGAAATCAGCCAGTGAGGTTATTTTGCATATACCCTATACCGCGACATCCTCCTTTTGGAGCATGATAGCCAAAATCGTTTCCTCCGTACAGAGCATGCCGAAGGAGGAGAGCCTGCCGAGGTTCCGGATCGTCTCCTCCACCGATACCTCAATGATGCCGTCTTTGGCACTTATGCTAACCCCTGTCAGGGCCAAATTGGCAGCAAGGATCGCTTCTCCCGCAGATGTCGAGAGTTTCAAGGCGCACCCGCCTTTCGCTCCATCGCAAATCATCCCCGCAAGGTTCCCGATCATATTTTTCACGGCCCCGGCGACCTGCTCAGTTGTTCCCCCCATGAGCCAGGTCAATGCTGCAGCTGCTCCCACACCGGCGGCAACGGCACACCCGCACATGGTAGAAAGCCGACCCGCAAAGGTCTTCACATAGGCCGTAAGCAGGTGGCTTAAGGCCAATGCTCGCAGGGTTTGCTCTGAGGAGGCCTTTTGTTCCCGCGCCACAAGAGCCACCGGGACGATCGCCCCAATCCCCTGATTTCCACTCCCCATCGTGCTCATCACCGGCTGATCCACCCCAGCCATCCGAGCATCAGCCGCAGCGGCCACGGTCATTTTGGTTCGATTGCTAAGATCAGAACCAAGAACTCCTCGTTCCATCAGATCTTTAAGCCCCGCTCCCACACCCAAACCCGCTCTCAACGCCAATCCGGTTTCAGCCATGGCCAAATTCATATCGATTCCATCCTGGAGAAAGGCGATATCCGCTAGCGGGAACTGTTCCACAGCTTGAATCAGCTCCTCCAAACTGTAATCTGTGAGATCCCTGTCTTTGCGACGGGACAAACTCAGCGGATCGGAGGAACGGAAAACTAAGTTGCCATTAACCAGAGCCCTGGTAACATGGGTGTGTCCACCCGAAACCACCACCTCAGCCCAGCCATGTTCGCCCTCGACCCTGGCCTCGATATAAACACCCTCCGCCTTGAGGATGCGGATGTCTACGGCCCCTTTCCGCAGCAATTCTTTCGCTTTGATAACATCCTCCATCCCAACCCCTGCAAAAACCTGCAAACCCTTATCCGCATCCCCGCAAAGCAGCCCTAATGCCACTGCCATTTGCAACCCCGCTTCCGCTGTATTCGGAATGGTAACCGCTAAGGCATTTTTGTATATGTTGCCACTTACACTAAGCCTGATGCGATTAATTTGACCCCCTAGAAAATCGCGTGCCTTGGCGACGGTAAAGGCAACGGCTGCCGGTTCGGTGCAACCCAGTGCCGGCCTCACCTCATCCCTAAGCATTGCGATCCATTCATCATGCATGATTTATCCCCCTCTTCCGCTGGCTCAACCCGGCTTCTTTTCTGTAGTCTTCGTATGGTCATTCCTATCGATTCCTAATGCAAATCCTAATGCAAACTCTATGCCAGACAAGCGCTTCCACTTTGGGGTTCAGCGTTTACCACTGGCACAGACTGCACCCAAGGATGCCCTTTGCACATGTGAGAAAAATAAAAACCTGGGTCAATCCCGCTCGAAACGGGAATGAACCCAGGAGGCATGCACTTCTCACCCTCGAGAAACAGTTTATCGTTTTTGCGAAGAAAAATAGAATCAGTAACCTAGTTGTAATCCTCAGAGCTATATGGCACTAAATTTTCAACGGTAAATGGGCTTTCCTTATTTTTAAGATTAGATTTCAACTGCTTTCGCCTTCTATTGCGTGCCTGGATAATATCCTTGAAATTTATCCAAGCGTTTAAGACTCCCACTTCTATAAGTGGGAGTGGGAATTCTGTTCTCTGCTTCGGTGACGATAGTCTCCAGTGGAGAGTATCGCCGAGCCGCCTTTCGCAATAGAAACACTTAGCGGCGACGGAGGTAGACTCCACCCTTCAGCGCGATAGCGTTCGTTAAAGGCTAAGCGCTTTCGGCGAAAGTGTCCACTGGACACTTTCGTCACCGAAGTCTCGATGTTCAGCTTTAGCTGAACGAGTTCACTTGCTTATTCGCTAGTTCTGGGCAAATGGCTGAACATAGGAATTGATCATGGTAGAACACTCTGATTTCCGCCATATCCCTGGGGTCATATCTGATCGTGACTGATTCTCCGACATAGGCAGCTAATGTTAGATTCATATAACGAAAGGAGTTAAAGTGTATACCATCAGGACGAATACGGCGGGTTTTCGCGACCTGCAAGAGTAAAAGGTCGAATTCGGCGCGAGAGTCGGGAAGCCTAGGCAAAAAGGCGGTTTCCCAGCGAACCTGTGGAGGCACCCCAGTTTCACTGTGTACTTCCATATTGTATTTGTTTAAGTAAAGCATAAATTGGGCGTCCAGTTGAATAGCAAAATAATACTAAAAATTTAGCTAAAAAAATACAAGAGCAAGAAGCCCTCTTTTTGGCAGGGGAGCTTGTTGCTCTTCTTATCCCTTGCGAACCACTCCCTTTTACCTAATTAAGCCCGCAGCGGCCAGAGCGGTGGCTTCGTCGGGATAGAGGTAAAGGTAGCTTGTAAGGCCGACCATGTTAAAGATTTTTTGGTAGTGATTGCTGACGCCATAGGCCAGAACCGCCGCCTGTTGTTCCCGGGCACGGCGAACCAGGCGGATGAGAAGCGCAATACCGGCGCTGTTGATGTACTCAACGGCCGTGAAATTAAAGACTACGGCCATAATTTGTGTGTCCGGGGGCAGGATTTGCTCAGGCAGGATCGCGTCAGGTTTGGTCAGTTCGCCGGAAAGTTCTATGATCATGACGCGTTCTTCGGCGTGCGTAGTTATTATTAAACCCTTACTCATGCGTATTTTTCCCCTCCATTATTACAACCAGTCTGACGCTGGTTCCTCCGCTTGGGGCGGCCACCACTTCCACGCGGTCTACCAATTGCTCCATTAGGAACCATCCCCAGCCCCGGGCGGGAGCATCTCCTGCTACCTTGGCCTGCATGCTTGGAGTTTGCTCCGGCGGCAGAAAACCTTGTCCCTGATCCGTGATCGAGACCAACAGCCTGTCGGTTGTGATGCTGAAGGTGACTATTACTTGAAGCTTCTCGTTCATGCTGTTGCCGTGTTCCATGGCATTGAGAACCGCTTCGGCAAGGGCGGTTGTGAGATCATCTACGCGCTCCTTAGGCAGCCCCATATCTTTGGCAACCACAGCGGCCGCTGCCATGGCGATTTTTTCAGAGCCCGCTCTGCTCGGGATTCTGAGCTCAATTGTTTCCTCCGTACTGACGGGTTTATTCAATGGTTTCACCTCGTTATTTGTGGTTCTTTATGCTACGAAATAATGTAGTATACAGTCTTTGAGTTTCCGGTTCCGGATCTGTTGCTAGTTCATCTTGCAAGCGGCGACAGAAACTTCGGTAGTATTGCAGGGCTTGAGTATTCCTGCCCAGGCTGCACATTAAAGTAATTGCCTCTCTGGCGGCAGGCTCGTTGGTAGGTTCATGGCGCAGCAGTTCATGCCATAGTGCGAGGGCCTGCTCTGCTTCATTCATGGCCGCGGCATAGCTGGCCAGATATGAAAGAGAGTCCAGATACTTAGTTCTTAAATGTTCGCGCAGAGGAAGAAGCCATTCCTCATAGAGGTCATCGCACAGTAGGTCAGCGCGATATAAGCCTTGCGCTGTTTGAAAGTTAGGTAAGGCCTGGGCAGGGTTGGCCGGCCGCAAGCGCACACCTTCTTGATATTTTGACATGAACTCATCGACATCCACTGCTGCGATCAGATCTGGAACGAGGGCCACTGAGCCCCGCTCAACTTCTAAATAATTAACTTCTGTACTTAAGCCGGAGGTTAGTCCCCGGCGCAGGCTGTGAATAGCTACGTAATAAGAATTGCTGGCCTTCTCCGGGGATTCACCCGGCCATAGGAGATCCAGGAGTTGTTCTTTGGCCGCCTTGTACCTAGGCTGTAGGGCAAGGTACTTGAGCACAGACAGCGCTTTGCGCCGCCGCCATTTGTCTGTAGGTAACCGCTGCTCTCCGCGCCAGATTTCGAATGGCCCCAGGCACAGCAGGCGCAGCCTTGGAATACCGGTAGTCTTATGTAAGCCAACTGCCAGTTGTTGGTAGCGGGTGAGGTAGGACATAGCTTCGGCTTCACCCTGGGCCTGGTGGTAAATGGCCTCGGCTTCCTCAGTCAAGCCGAGGGCGGTGTAGACGGTTCCCATAGCGCACAGAGCACGCGTTAGCCCCAAGTCGTCCCCGAGCTGGCCAAAACCGAGCGCTGCGCGCCGCAGCCAGGACAGGGCATCAGTGTTTCTTCCAGTGTTAGCCAGTCTTTCGCCCAAGGCCAAGAGGGTGTTATGCAAGTATTGGTCTGCTTCCGGGGGGAAAAGGGCTGCTAAGCGTTCGAAAGCCTCCAAACTGATGCTGCGCGTGAGTTCCGGGAGCAGGTCATTAAGGAAGGCTGCTGCCTCAGCATAAAGACTGGCCTGAATGAGATAAGGGAGGGCTTTTTGTACCTGGCCCTGCTCAAGGTAGAGTCCGCCGAGCCTCGAGGCCAGGCTTTGGTGAAGTTCCTGGTGTTGTACTAATTGAGAGCGGAGAAACTCCTTAAACAGGGGGTGATAACGGCAAAGATAAGCTCCTGCGTCTGTGGACTCAGGCCCGGAAGGAGAAGCCGAGGTTCTAACGATAAATAAGTGGTTTTGTACTGACCATTCCAGGTTTTCTCGGTAATCTTTAAGGTCTAAGAGTGGGGCTAATATTTGCGGGGAAATCTCATCTGGAAGCGCAAGCGCTAAGAGAAATTCCTGTTTGGCGAAGGGGAGAGTCTGCATGATTTCTGCCTCAAAATAGGGAAAGAGTTTGGTACGTAAGGCTCCGGCGATGCTCTCGGGGTTCCAGGACCTGGCATTGTCAACGATGGCCTCGCCGGCCCAGGACACTGCTTGCATCCAGCCTTCGGTTTCGTGCCGCAGCCACTCGATCTGTCCCAGTGACAGAATGACCCCAAAGGTGCGGGCCATGAACGAGCTTATTTCTTCAGGCGTCAGTGCCAGCCTATTTTCGTCAAGAGTATAAACTTTGTGAGGTTCCAGACACGGTTTAAGGACTTCATTCGCTCCATTTTTCTGCAAACTCCCCAGGGTGGGAGTGGATCTAGTACAAAGGACAATGTGGAGATAAGAAGGAGAGGAACAGAGCAAGCGATTGATTAACTCGGTTATATTTTCAGGGTTAGCTATCTTATGCCAGTTATCAAAGACTAATATAAGCGGTTTTTGCCGGGTGCCCTGTGGCAAATCTCTGTATTGATCTTCACCTGAGGTATACCATAGGCAGGTGATTTGACGTTCTTCACTCCAGCGCATGAGGAAAGTGGTCTTGCCATAGCCCGCTCCAGCTTCGATGATCGTTAAGTTATGCTGTAATATCTGATCCAGTTCCCTGGCAATTCGCGGCGGCAAAAATACAACACTCATCCGGCGTCCCTCTCGCTTTCGATCGGGTCCGCAGTTTTCCTTTGGCCTGCGGTTTCCCTTTGACTTTTCACGGCATCTGCACTCTTTTTATACTCTACCATAATAATTGTCCGGTCATCTTTGTTGATTCCATGCCCCTCGGGCAGTTGGCGTACCAGGGCATCAATCTGCTCCTGCGCCGAGGCTGCGCGGTTGAGCCGGGAGAGGCAGCGCTCAAATTCTTGAAAGCCGACCATTTCACCGTTGTCATTTAAGGCCTCGACCACGCCATCGGTATAGAAGAGAAAACGGTCATCCGGCTGGACGGGAATCACGACCTGGCAGTAGGTCTCATCTTTACTAATTCCAAGCGGAAGGGAGGAACAGGGAATTTGCGTGACTTGGTCGCCTCTGAGTAGGTAGGGTGCCATATGGCCGGCACTGGCATATTCACAGATGTTTTTTTGTTGGTCAAATATGCCTATGCCCAGAGTTACCATCATGTCACCCTGCAGGGTTTGCACAACCGAGCGATTCAGGCGGGATAGAATTTCTTCCGCTGAGCCTCCCAGGCGCGCTTCCGTACGAAATAGAACTAAGATAGCGGACATGATTAAAGCTGCAGGCATCCCATGGCCTGACACATCCCCGCTGATTACAGCGAACCGGTTTTCGTTCAAGCTTATAATGTCGTAAAGGTCTCCGCCTACTTCCCTGGTGGGTTGGCATACGGCCGCTATCCGGTAGTCGCCGATCTGGTGCGAGGACGGGGGGAGCAATTTTTGCTGTACTTGGTAGGCGAGCTGAAGTTCGCGCTCAATCCCTTGATACCAGCGGGATAAATGTTCCTGCAACTTATTAAACGCCACTCCGAGCTGCCCCACTTCGTCCCGGGACATAATCGGCATTCTGCGGTCGAGCCAGGCCCGGTCTCCTTTTAATAAGGAGAGAATCGCGCTGATTAATACTTCCACTTCACTGCGGAATTGCCAACCGAGCAAGAGGAAGAGAGTGAGGCCAAACGGCAAAGTGGAACCGGCAAAGGAGACCATCATCCGGACATCAACCTGGGCACCTGCTGCAGTAATCCTCAGCACATAAAACGTGGGCAGGAGAATCGCGATCAACATCAGACTGACAAAGGATAGCAAAAGAGGCCTCAAAAAACTGGATCTGGGAAATTCCCGTATCCCTTCAGTCGGAAGCCTCAAAATGTAAGGGCGCAGCAGCCGCCTGATTAGGATAAAAAATAAGATAGCTAAGGTTAGAGAAAGGGTCTGCTCATACAGGATTGCGAGGGCGTTTTCCCAGAGGAGATCCCGGTGGGATGGTTCCGAGATGAGGTAGTCAATAATGTGATAAAGGGGAGAGACAACGAGGCCGAAGAGTACCATCCCCCAAAACATTTCCGTAGGAAAGCTGATCAACCGCTTCCAGACCAGGCTTACAGGAGCCTGGTCCGGTCTCGACTGCAAATAACGAAGGACAGGGCGCAGCCGTATAAACGTTAAAATTTGAAAAATTATCACACCGCTGCTTACCTGGAAGAATAGCGCTTTCAAACTATACTGTCGCAGCTCTTCCAGGGAAATCCCGTTAACGAAGATATTGCCCACGGTAATTACAGTCGCGCCGTAGAGCGACACCCCCAGATATAAGAGGAAAAATTTCCACATTAAGCGCGGGCTGTGGCTGCTCATTTTAGGTATCCCCTTTTGGTTGCGCTGGTGGTTAACTCCCAACTTATTATGGGATATATTCGCTGCCTAATTTTAAAATTCCTTTATAAAATCCGGCGGGTTTAACCTTTATCCAAGCGTTTAAGACTCCCACTTCTATAAGTGGGAGTGGGAATTCTGTTCTCTGCTTCGGTGACGATAGTCTCCAGTGGAGAGTATCGCCGAGCCGCCTTTCGCAATAGAAACACTTAGCGGCGACGGAGGTAGACTCCCCCACCGAAGTCTCGATGTTCAGCTTTAGCTGAACGAGTTCACTTGGATGAGTTTTGTGTAAGGTTTTGGTAAGGCTCGATCTGTACTGTATAGGGTACAGGATAAAAACTTCCGAAAGAGGTGGGAGGCAAGGCTGTGCGGATTCCAGTACTCGCTGAATTGCACAAGGAAAGGCCTGGAGTGTGAGGAAGAAGTAAATTGCAGGATGAATTCAGAGGAATTTAACAAGAAGGAGGTAATTGTATAATGTGGATGATCCGAAAAAAATTTGCGGGTATAGTTGCTGGGTTGTTCCTTGTTTTGAATCTGCTTATGCCTGTTAACGCGTTGGCACGCCCCCAAGTTCAGGGTTCAGGGCAAACAACTGGACCGAGCAGGCTGGGGGGGATTGACAGATATGAGACTGCAGCAATTATAGCCCGACAGGGTTGGCCAGAAACGGCGGATTATGCAGTCCTGGCACCGGGTATGGGTCAAAACTTGGTGGATGCGTTGACCGCCGCGCCTTTGGCTTCGAAACTTAAGGCGCCGATTCTGTTTAGCGAGGGCGCTGTGCTTAATCCCTATACCAAACAAGAGCTGGTAAGGATGAAGGTGAAGCAGGTCTATCTGGCGAGTGGTACCGGTGTCATTCCGGATTCGGTGGTGCAAGAACTGGCAGCGTTAAATATTAATGCAAAAAGGCTAGGCGGGCAGGACCGGTTTGAGACTTCTGGCAATATTGCCAAAGAACTGGGGTTGCTCGGGGTGGAGGTTAATAAGGTTGTGGCGGCATCAGGCTACAGTAATGTCGATGCCCTGTCCGTCGCCGCGGTTGCTGCCGCGCAAGGCATGCCGATTCTGCTGACAGAGCGCGATGCTTTGCCAAAAAGTGTTAAAGATTATCTGAGTAGTGTTAAAGGTAAAATTACCCAGTCTTACATCATCGGTGGCACAGGGGTTATAGCTGATTCGGTTAAGAATGTTTTCCCAGGCGAAGTTGCCAGACTGGGCGGGGCTGACCGCTATGCGACCAATAGGGAAGTTCTTAGGGCCTTTGCTCAGGATTTTAAGTACAAAAATTTGTATGTAGCGAACGGAGCAGATTCCTCCCTGACAGATGCCTTGGCAGGCGCACCTTTGGCCGCGCAAAACTTTTCCCCCGTTTTGCTCGTGGCCAAGGAGTTGGCGGCAACCGACATAGACTTCGCCAAACTCAACTTGTCGCCCAAAGTAACCGCTTTAGGTGGGGAAGGGGTAATCCCAGAGAAAACATTGGATCGATTGGCGGGTAGGGTGCTGAATCAGGCGGGCGCTGTCGAAGGTTCCACGGCTCCGGACAACCCGGAACGGATTTCAGACACTCTCATAATTGCCGCTGATGATGTGACAATGCAAAATGCCAATGCAGACTACAGTATTTATATTCAGGGAAACAACACGATATTAAGCAACTTGGTGGTTAAGGGGACTGTATTCGTAGATCCGGGGGAAACAGGAACGGCTGTCTTAAGGAAGGTAAAGGCCGGCAAAATTGTGGTCTTGTCCGGAGCGAAAGACAGTATCCATCTCGAAAACAGTGAGGCGAGCATGCTGGTTGTGGCCAGCGACAATCAGGTACGGGTAGTGGCCTCCGGAACCACGAATATTGGTACTACAGTCGTCACTTCCTATGCCATTCTGGACGCAGACGGAGGGCGCTTGGGCGAGGTGCAGATAGCGGCCCAAGTCGGGCAGCAGCCGGTGGTGGAATTGCGGGGCACGTTCACGGATTCCGTTGTGGTGCAAGGGGAGGCAACCGTAAAGGCTGCAGTCAATGCGGTGATTCCCTCGCTGGTGGTGGCGCCGGTTGATCCTGGGCGGAGCGTTACTTTGGAAGGCACGTTTTCCTCTGTTCAGGTGAATAAGGAAGCGAATATAAGCCTGGCGGCAAATACCCGGATCAACGAGATGGTAGCCAAGGTCAGTGCCAACATTAATGTCCCGCCCTCGGCAGCGGTGGCTAAGCTGGATGCGGGCAACACTTCTACAAAAGTGGGTGGCGGCGGTCAAATCAACGGTACGGTGACACCGGTGACACCGGCTGCTCCGCCGGCAACTCCTGCGGTTCAACCCACAGCGGGCAGCGGTGGGGGTGACGGCGGGGCTTCCGGCACAGACACGACGGTACCTGTATTGTCGGGGGTAACAGCCGGACCTGTTGCAGTCGGGCAAAATGTGTCAGCGACCAGCACAGAATCCGGGTATCTGTACGTGGTTCCAAGTGCGACGGCTAAGACCGCAACTGCCCTCGAAGCTGCAGCCGCAGGCACGAATGGGGAAAAAGCGGCCACTGCGGCCAATACGGCCAAGGCTGTCAGTTCGACAGGCTTGGCTCCCGGGAGTTATGTAGTCTATGCCGTGGATGGAGCGGGGAATATCTCCAATACTTCAGCCGTGATTAATCTGGTCAGTGCGGCCTGGGCGGTCAGCCCGAGTTTCACGGGTGATACCTTGGCGGATAATTTTTCTCTCAGTATAACGGGTTCAGTCAACGGTGCGACCCACTATGAACTCTATGCGAAAACCGGGCAAAAGATTGGTCTGCGCACGGCCCTTAACGGTTCGGTGCGGACGGTGAAAGCAGCTTTGAACGACCCGAGTTTATTGGAAGTGAAGTTTTATACCAGTGCCGATGGAGGAAGTGCTGTAGCCAGGGCGAGTCTTACCGGGGCAGCGGATGCCACCTCGGGAGGATTGAGCTTTGAGCCTTGAGCGGAAGAGAGGAGGGAATGAAATTGAAAATTAAGCGTAAGATGCTGGTCTATCTAACGGTCATCCTGCTCTTTTGCGGAATGATACCGGTTAACGCGCTGGCACAGGCAGGGGTTGCGCCGACTCTGTTGGATGCGGTTACCAGCGCGGACGGAAGTGTGATAACATTAACATTCAGTGAACCCATGGCTGATCCGAGCGGAAAGCAGGGGCAATTTAAGGCAACTGTTGGATTCACTACGGACGACCCTGTTCAATCGGTGAGCCGTCAAACGACTGACTTTACAAAGATAGATTTAGCGCTTCAGAATCCTATTGCGAGTGGCAGCTGGGTCACTGTGACTTATACTCAAGGTGATGTTGTCGATGCGGATGGGTATGCGCTTGACTCTGTCTATAATTTTGCAGTGAACGAGATTAGAGTGTACACAGCTGAAACCAGCACCGACGGCTCAAAACTCCTTCTAACCTTCAACCGAAATATGATGGCTACACCGCCCGCCGCCACTGCAAGCGAGTTTAGCGTATTCGCCGGTGGTGACCCAAAGACAGTTAAGGCTGTATCACGCAGTTTAACAGACCCCAAAGTGCTAGAACTTCAACTCCAAATCCCTATCGTAAGCGGAGTGAACGTGAGTTTTAGTCATGACCTGGGAAGTCTTCAGGCAGAAGACGAAAGATATGTGCCGTCATTCTTCATAACGCAAGTAGTTAATAAAAGCACGGCCACAAACGCCCCGCGTCTGGACACTTTAACCCTGGCTCC
The DNA here is from genome assembly GCA_020692355.1 of Desulfosporosinus sp. Classification (GTDB taxonomy): domain Bacteria; phylum Bacillota; class Desulfitobacteriia; order Desulfitobacteriales; family Desulfitobacteriaceae; genus JAJZPA01. Next base: position 74,879 of record JAIMKP010000005.1, on the reverse strand, counting down.
GGGTACGAATCCAGGTACGGTCAAGATTACCGCGGCAACTACGGGGGATTCCTTTTTGTACAAGATGTTTGAAGCCGGGGCTTATCCCGGGGCACCACAGGGGCTGGTTAGCGGGATACCGGCGGCAGACGCCGGAGTTACTTCCTGGGTTTATTTTACCCCTAACAGTTCAACCGCGGATAATATTCCGGCAGCGATTGCGGATCAACTGGCGGTTGTCACCTTAGATGCGCAAGGTCTGGTAAGTCAATACAGCGTTCATCAGGTGAACCCCCTTGATTTTGGAGCACAGACCTTAGCTTCAGCGGCTCTAGACAGTAATGGATCCATTTCACCTGTTAACGCCGGCACCGCAGTGGGTGGAATCAACAAGAGTTTACCGCTCAGCTGGGCCAATATTCCGACGGGTACGCAATCGTTTGCCTTGGTGATGTATGACGCAACGATTGGGGGCTATATTCACTGGATGGTTAAGGATATCCCGAACACTGTTCAGAGTCTTGCTGAAGGGGCATCAGGGAGCGCAGCCATGCCTCCAGGCAGTGTCGAGGTATCGCCGTATGTAGGACCTTGGCCACCAGAGCGGCACCAGTATGACCTAGTTCTCTATGCTTTAAGTGCGCCTGCCGTTACGATTGTAAATCCTTCTTTAAGTGAGTTTAATAATGCCGTGCGCGGAATAATTTTGGGCAGTTGGAATGTTACGGGTTTTTATACTCCGCCGCTGATGACGGACCCTCCTGCATACCGGGGATTGCTGCTCAGTAACGGAAATAAAACGGTTACTCTTAATTTTGATCAGGCGATTGTCAACAATACCGCAGATTTAGCTGCACTCAAGGCTGCTATCACCTTCACTTCAGACTCTACGGTGCCAAATGCTGTATATAGTTCCTTGGGTCCCCTGGATACCGTCCAGATTGATGGGGTGTCCCTAATTGTCAACTTTAATACCCCGCTTGCCGGTGATAAGAATAAAATTAGGATTGCCGGAGGCACGCTTGCTGATCAGTCGGGTCACATCTTGAGCACAGAACTACTCACTGGGCCCATAGGCTCAACAGAACCCGTAGTGAACCCAGTGGTGGAACAACCCGTTGTCAGTGTGAGCGGAAGCCCTGTCAACGATATTGAAGCCAGCTATAGTTTCGATGCCAGTACCAAATTAGCGAATATACAGTTGAAGCAAAAGAATGTTGTGGATGCTAGTGGTTTTGAACTCAGTGGACTCTATCCGGATGCGCAAACGGTATTCAC
>JAIMKP010000005.1:0-73609 GCA_020692355.1 Desulfosporosinus sp. | reverse complement strand
AACAACGGCAACACCCCCTATATTGTGCTCGGGGCGGGGGATATTCAAGGGTGGAGTAGTACGGGTGCGAATGGCGCAACGACGATCAAGGTTAAGGGCGTGCATTTTAAGTTCTCGGATAGCGGCCCGGACATCCAGAGCGCAGTCACCCTGGCGATCCAGTATGGGGCGAATAATCCCAGTGATCCTAGCCAGCCGGTGCTCCCATCGGAGTACGAGGGCGTGTTTATCTCGACTAACGGCAATCAGTTCGCTGCCCCCTATAAAGATGTGGAATCCGGTGGACTTGGCATGATGGTGGGTGGGGCCTCCGGGGTAACCGATGGCTTCTTCCGGGCTTATCTGCCGCCGACCTTGCTCCAGAACTGGGGAGTCACTTCAGTGAATCAACTTCAGGCTTTTATCGGGAACCAGGACGGCAGCGGTAAACAGCCTGTGAGCAGTCCCAAAGTTACTTCGGTTGGCAGCGGGGGGATGGAGATTTCCTTTGCCATGACGTTTTCCGTGCACCAAGTCTATGTCAAGGGAACCTATGTCGGAGATTTCACGGTGCCCAATAACTCGTTGCTCATTGGCACCCACTTGTTCCAGCTTGATGACACCAATCTGTTTACCGCTCAAAGTGTGCAGGATGCCATGGGCAGCAGCCCGGAATCCCGAGTTTACTTCAAATCCTTCGATAGCCGCTGGTATGATCTGGGGGCCACGGGTGTAAACTCTATTTTGAATCTCACGGACTTGCTTAACCCTGATAAGGCCTTACCCCTTAATTCCGAGAAAGCTTGGCCGCTGAAGCGGTGGTATAAGGCAGGGGACATTATCGAGGCTTTTGATAATATGTTTAACTAGTCTCAGCAGTAAGCGAAGCCACGGAGAGGGTGATTTTCTCCGTGGCTTTTAACTTACTGCAAGTCTGAGTGCTGGGCGAGAGCCAATCAAGGGGCAGTCAACTTTAGGTTCTTAGAACCCCTGGCCTTAGCCTGGCATTAGCCAGGTCTTAGCCATGGGGAGGTTCAGCTGGCCTTAAATCCCTGGAGCTTTTCCCTAATTGCCACTCGTAAGAGAGCGTAGTCTTCTTTCTTCAGAATCAGCACATCCTGCCATTTACTGTATGTAAATCGGAGGTAAAAAAACAGGGTTGTGAGGGTAAAAGTGGTGTAGGACAAACTGGTGGCAATAGAGACGCCATTAATTCCAATGCGGTGCTCGAGAGAAGAGTCTAACGCCTCTTCTCCCGGGATCGTACCCCCACACAATGTGGGCTTACCTGGTCCAGATCAAGCCGAACCAATTCTTCACGGCGTAGCCCAGAAGACAGTAGAACGAATACGATTACCCGAAGCGAGTGAACTCAACCCCTACATGTACCTCGTACATATCTTCAGCAAAATGCCAGGATTAGACTTTAAGAGCGATCCGTCGCTCCTTGAGGATTTCATGCCCTGGTCGCAAAAGTTGCCGGATTACTGCCGCAACACAAAACATTGAATAGGGTGACCCCAATCGCCGGTCGATGCAAAGTTGTACCGGCGATTGATTTTCAAGGCACCCTTTCATTAAGCGCTTACAAAAAAGACGCTCTCACGAGAACGCCATATCAATTGCTTATTTGATCCAATCGTGAGACTCCCACTTCTACAAGTGGGAGTGGTACCTCGTACTTTGCTTCGGTGGGGGTAGACTCCCCCACCGAAGTCTCGATGTTCAACTTTAGTTGAACGAGTTCACTCTTTTCAATGACTTAGAATATCTTAGATCTACTGACTAACCTCGAATTACGAAATAAAGAATTGCTGCAAAAATTCCCGCAACAGGAAGCGTTACTACCCAAGACAAGACCATATCTCGAACTACTCGCCAAGAGACTCCTCCAACTCCTTTTTTGAGTCCAAATCCGATAATTGCAGATGAAATAACATGGGTTGTCGAAACAGGAAGACCTAGTTTAGATGCTGTACTTACCAGAAATGCAGTAGTTAAATTAGCTCCTAATGCCTCACGGTCATCCATTTTTGTAAGTTTCTCAGCAAGTAGCCGTGTCACTGGAAGACCTTTAACATAACTTCCTAATGCCATTGCAATCGAAGTAATGTAAAATAGGGGCGTAATAGTAGATGTATCAAGTCCTGTTGTTGATGTGATAAAGAAACCGAGGGCGACGATTTTAGGCGTGTCATTGACTGCTCTCGCAAAGGTTGCAAACATACTTGAAAGAAAATGTACTGAACGTAGATAACGACCTTCGGGCAGTCTCATGATGATATTCCATAAAATATATGCGACGATAATTGAAATGGCAGGACTGGCTAGTAACGGTATTACTACTTTACTATTCAAAGCTCCCCATTTGATGTGATTAGTCCCAAGAGAGAGTATTCCTGCACCAATAATAGCACCTGTAATTGCGTGTGTTGTCGATACAGGCATTGAGATTCGCGTAGCTATGGCAACCCAGAGGATTGCTCCCATTAACGTTGCCAATGCAATCGAGGATGGGAAATTGGTTCCATCCAATAAACCTGATGAAAATAACTTAACCATTTGACGACCCAACCACGCTGATGTGATTCCCCCAAGTAATGTTGCAATTGACCCGGTCAGTATTGCCATACGGTAGTTTGTAACTCCGCCACTGACAAGAGTAGCAACACTTTTAGAAATGTCGTTTCCACCATTCTCAAAAGCCAACCAAGCCATACATGCAACACCGAATGATGTAAGCCAACCGCTATGAAAAAGAAACTTGGATGTAAGAGCAGCCAAAATCATCATAAATCCGGTAATTAACCAATTAATCGGGATGGCTGACTGCTTTGGACTTGTTGAAATAACTGTAGCACCATTACTCATCTTTTATCCACCCTCTTTAAATCTTTTTGGTTATTTAATAGATTATATTTAAGTCCCTTGCAGTAGTTGAACGATAATCTTACTAGCAACTTCAGTCATTTTATTAATTGCTAATTCAGACTTTGGTCCAAGTTTGCTTCTCTTTTCGCCATGCAAAGAGAGTTTTTCTTGTTTAAAAATATGTGGTCAGGGTATAAATCCTCTACTAGTCTATATCCAGCCTCACGTGTTATTGGTCCAAAAATCTGACCGATTCCAGCACAAGGAGTGATGGCGATTTTGATTCCATCTTTTTCCATTGTCTTCCTCCTTCAAATAACTACCATAATATAAAAACATAATACCCCATAGGGGTATTATAAATAAGTTTGAAAATATGTCAATAAATATTTAGCTTTATATTAAGATCTGGTTTGACAGTTCACATTATCCATACACCCGTAACAATTGACTTGGAAATTAACTTCCAGTTATTCTACTTCGGAGAAATACATCAAAGTGGCTCTCTGTCCAGAAGGGTGGCTCAAAAAATCCGGAACACTGGCTCTAACGTTTTGGAACAATGGCTCAATTTACTCCGGATTATTCAAGGGTCCCTATCTGCCATTATCCAAGGGTGTCATTTATATTGAAGATACAGTGCCAAATAGTTTAGAAGATTACACCTAGTTCATCCCATATTTCTCTAATTTTCGATAAAGCGTCGCCAAGCTGATCTTCAGCACCTTGGCCACCCGCTTTTTTTCCTCTAAAGACGATCCTTTGCGGAGGTACTCCACCAAAATGCTCTTCTCAAACTCAGCCACTTGTTCATCCAAGCCCAAATCAACCTTGGTCGAACGCCCGCCCGGCCCTAAAAAGGCACGGGGCAAATCGTCGAGCCCCACCTGCCCAGGCCCTGCCATATTTACCATATACTCTACAACATTTTGCAATTGCCTAACATTCCCCGGCCATGTGTATTCCTTAGCCCAGTGAATAAGCTCTGGATCCAGTGAGGCAATGGGTTTGTTTAAGCTTTTGCTGTACTGTTCTAAGAATAAGCGTAGATACAGCTCAATATCTTCTTTCCGTTCTCTCAGTGGTGGAATATTTAAAGGGATAACATTGAGTCGATAATAGAGGTCAGCACGGAAGGCTCCTCTCTCCACCATCCCTTCAATGTCCTGGTTTGTAGCGGCAATCACCCGCACATCGACCGGGACCGGTCGTTTTCCACCGATCCGATCGACCATTCTTTCTTGAATTACTCGCAAGATCTTCGGCTGCAAGGAAAGCGGGAGATCTCCGATCTCATCCAGGAAAATCGTCCCCTGATGGGCGAGTTCGAACTTTCCCGTCCGGCCTCCTTTGTTCGCTCCGGTAAACGCTCCAGCCTCATAGCCAAATAGTTCGCTTTCCAACAATGTCTCAGGAATTGAAGGGCAGTTGACCACAATAAAGGGCTGGCTCTGGCGCGCACTGGCACTGTGAATGGCTCTTGCCAAGAGTTCCTTGCCCGTACCGCTCTCTCCGCGAATGAACACCGTAGACTTCCCTGGCGCGATTTGTCCCGCTTCCCGAATCAGCTCCTTAAACGCAGGCGACCGCCCGATCATCGTGCCAAAAGAATAACTCCGCCCAACCGCCTCCATCACTTCTTGTACCTGGTGCTGGAGTTTCCGGTTCGCTTCCAAGAGCATGAGCTTCGATTCCAAGAGACTACTCATATGCGTTAGAAAACTCCAGAGGTTCGCCGAAGAAGCCAGAATCCTCGCCTTCTGTTCCGCTGTAAACGCCATGATCCCGATCACCCCAACCGGAACACCACTCTTGAGAATGGGAAAACCCATCGTCGCCAGCTCCAGGCATTCCCCCGCAATCGTACAGCACTGACAGGCCTCGCTCCGATCTTCATCCCGAATAATTCCCGGTTCCCCGGTTGCTAATATATGTCGGAAAAAGGAACCATGGGGAACGATTTGGCTAATTTTGGCTTTATAGGGACCTGTGCCCCCGATGCGGATGTAGGCTTCATCCACAATCGTCACATCCACATCTAGTACCTGAGCAATCGTTTCTGCATATTCCTGAACAAAGTCCTGAATCAGCAGCATTCCTGCCATCATAAACCTCCTGGGGTAATTTAGGGATTCATCGCCAACCAAAACTGCAACGACACAGCCATAAGGACGACTCAGCGCAATTTCTGAGTCCACAAGAGCCTGGGCAAACTTCCACCCCCATTAAAGTGAACTCGTTCAACTAAAGTTGAACATCGAGACTTCGGTGGGGGAGTCTACCCCCACCGAAGCAAAGTACGAGGTACCACTCCCACTTGTAGAAGTGGGAGTCTCACGATTGGATCAAACCATTACGGTTAAAATAACATAGCCTTCCCTTCATTATACAAGGGAAGGCTGATCGGAGAAAGGAAAAGATTCCTAACCATTTTTACAAGTTTAAAAAATCCAAGGTCGCGAAATGATCCTCGAGTGTTTCCGCCCGCCGAATCCGTTGAACCCCACCATTACGTTTTAATAACAATTCAGCCGAACGAAGCTTGCCGTTATAGTTGAATCCCATCGCATGGCCATGCGCTCCGGTATCATGAATCACCACTATATCGCCAATGTCGATCCGGGGCAACTCTCGGTCAACGGCGAACTTATCATTGTTCTCGCAGAGCCCTCCGGTTACATCATAGACATGATCCAGCGGCCAATCCTCTTTACCCATGACTGTGATATGGTGATAAGCCCCATAGATCCCAGGCCGCATCAAGTCCGCCATACTGGCATCCAAGCCTACATAATTTTTATAGATTTCCTTTTTATGCAGGACTTTGCCGACCAAATAACCATAAGGCCCGGTAATCATCCGGCCAAACTCTGTCGCCAATTTCAGCGGATGCAGTCCGCCTGCGACTATTTTGGCTTCATACGCTTCCTTGATTCCTTGGCCGACGTATTTTATGTCCACCGGTTCCTGCTCCGGACGATAGGGAATGCCAATCCCTCCGCCCAGGTTAACCAACTCAACCCGAATACCGAGGCTTTGATAGACTTCCAACGCCAAATCGAACATCATATTCGCGGTTTCAATAAAGGAACCCGGATCGAGTTCATTCGAAACCACCATCGTGTGCAAGCCAAAACGCTGAACCCCTTTGTCCCTGGCCGTGGCCAAGGCCTGCAGAATTTGTTCATGTGTTAAGCCATACTTGGACTCCTCCGGATTTCCAATGATTGCATTCCCACCGGCGCGCAACGGCCCCGGATTATAACGGAAGGAAAGCATTTCCGGCAAGCCTGCATGCTTTTCTAAGTATTCAATGTGGGTGATATCATCCAGATTAATGATGGCGCCCAAATCCATCGCTTTTTGGTATTCCTCTGCGGGAGTATCATTGGATGTAAACATGATATTCTCTTCTAAGATACGTGCTTTTTCCGCTAGGATCAATTCGGCCAAGGAACTGCAGTCCGCCCCAAATCCTTCTTCACGTAAAATCTTGAGGATATACGGGTTCGGCGTGGCTTTCACCGCAAAATATTCCTTAAACTCCGGTGCCCAAGCGAAAGCATCTCTCAAGCGGCGGGCATTTTGGCGAATAGCTGCCTCATCATAGATGTGAAATGGGCTTTTGTACGCTTGAATCATTTCTTCCAGTTGTTCTTTACTAAAAGGCAGTTTCTTGACAGTCACTTAATTTCCTTCCTCTCCTCGTAAAACAAAAAAGACGACTTTCGAGTGTTCTCGCAAACCGCCTTGAATCCGCATAAAAATGACCCAGCAGTGCAAGATAGCGCTCCACCCGTGATGGGACATCGGGTGACAGTTTGGCATCTATTCGATGTGAAACCAGCACAAGCCCTCGGCCAGGACTCTGCTTCGGCGGTTATTCCTTTCCGTACCGTTCATCATCTGCCAACTCCCGGTGCATACTCATAATCAACCGCGCCTCTATCCAAGACACTATTCAATTGCGTTTTATTATGCTACAATGAAAAGAATTTGTCAATGGAGGAAGCTGATGCTTTTACCGTTTAAAGACAGAGAACCGAAAATTGGGAAGAACGTGTTCTTAGCTGAGGGGTCACAGGTGATTGGGGATGTCACCCTCGGTGATGATGTGAGTATCTGGTTTAACACAATTCTAAGAGGAGATCTGGCGCCTATTATCATCGGATCCCGCTGCAATATCCAAGATCTCTCTCTGATCCATGTTAATCAAAACCAACCCGTCGTCCTTGAAGAGTCTGTAAGCATCGGCCATCATGTCACCCTGCACGGCTGTACCATCCACAGAGGTGCCCTGATCGGAATGGGTGCCATCATCCTCAACGGGACGGACATCGGGGAAGAAAGCCTTGTCGCAGCCGGCTCACTCGTCCCCGAGCGAAAAACGTTTCCCCCTCGGGTACTCATCATGGGCTCACCAGCCAAAGTGGTCCGAGAACTCAATGAAAAAGACTTGGAAATGATCCGGGGAACCGCCCGTCGATATGTCCAAAAGGCCCGGGAATACCTGGATCTGTTCCAGGCCTGGCACCAACAGGAGCTTAAAAGCGACTGAGCAAACCCTTCTCCAACCAGGAGGAAGCAACAATCGAGTAGCCGGGGCCTTACGGCCCCAAGCCCTCACAGAACCGGACGTGCCCTATTAAGGCATCCGGCTCTTCACTCCATCATTCACAAACGTAGCTTTTTCCTGCACCTAATTCGAATATGTTTACATATATTTGGGCTCTCGGTAATGGATATTTTCGTAGAAATAGGTTGAATTTACTCCAATTAAAACTTTTACGTTGGCTTCTTCTGTTTAGCCACTGGTATATCAACCTTTTGACTTCATCGATAAAGTTCCCTACTGCTTGTCTATTACCGGTGACACCATAGTAGCGACAATATCCTTGCAGCTTGATTCTCATTATCTTCATGAAATCTTTACTTGGCAAATGCCTGTTATTTCTTATCCATTCCTTACATCGAAGTAAACTTGCCTTGAATTTCTTCTTGCTTGTTTTCCTTCGGATGTATTTCTTCCCAGTTTCACTTACCGCTGTATAGTGCGTAAACCCTAGAAAATCGAACGAGTTGTTCATACCTCTCGGGCCCTCACTATCATCATCATCGTGTTTATCGAGACAAATGATTTTGGTCTTTTCTTCTGCCACCTCTAGATTAAATGCGTTCAATCATTCTATCATGTGTGTATAGAATGTGTTGGCATCTTCTTCGTGTTCAAAGCAAAATACACTGTCATCAGCGTATCTTACCATGTGGGCTAGTCCTTTGCAGGATTTTCTTACCCCTGCGCTTGTGACTAAGTAAACCCTTCTTTAACCGAAAGAAGCGGGAGAACCGTCCCCTTGCTTCCCAACAGGGAGCCGTAAGTTTCTCAAATCGTGCGCGAGCAGAATCGCTGTAAGCAGCGAAGAGGCAAAGTCTGACACAGGCCCGGCGAGCCAAACCCCATCCAACCCCAGGAAGTGAGGAAGAATAAAAAGTGCCGGAATTAAAAAGATGACCTGCCGGGATAGGGTTAGGAACAAGGATTTTTTCGGCTTGCCTGTAGCCTGAAAGTAATTAACGCTCGCAACCTGGAAACCAATGATCGGGAGCATCATCAGATAAAGGCGCAGTCCACGGGAACCCAACTCAATCATGGCCTGGTCATTCGCAACAAACATACTCATGAGCACCTGGGGAAAAAACTCAGTCGCGATAAACCCTGCTAACATAATAGCCGTCGCTCCATAAATGCTCAAACGCAGGGCTCGCTTAACCCGGTCGTATTTGCGCGCCCCATAGTTAAACCCGATGATAGGCTGCGCCCCCTGGTTAATCCCAAACACCGGCATGAAGATCACCATGACCAGGCTGGTGATGACGCCGAAGGCAGCGATCGCCCGATCTCCGCTGTAATGTGCCAGGCTCTTGTTGAAAATAACTGTCACCAAACTGGCGACCAGTTGCATAGCAAAAGGAGAGAGCCCAATAGCCATGATTCCGCGCACAATGCCTAAGTCCAAGCGCATATTCTGCAAACGCAACCTGAGCAATGCCCGTTTGCCCAGAAAATAGGACAAAACCCAAACCGAAGCTACCGCTTGAGAAATCACCGTCGCCAGGGCGGATCCAGCAACCCCGATCTTAAAGCCAAAGATGAATACCGGGTTCAGAATCGTGTTGAGAACCGCAGCCAGAATCATCGTCAGCATCGCAACCCGTGGATTCCCTTCGGCACGGATAAAATTATTCATGCCAAAGCCAATGCTTTGGAACAACACACCCCACAAGAGAACCCGAAGAAACTGCCTCGCATAGGGCAAAACTTCAGCACTAGCCCCAAACTGAATGAGCAGGGGATCCATAAAGAGAAACCCCGCCAGCGTAATCGCCAAAGAGATGATGACGAGGAGCACAAAGGAATTCCCGACAATCCGCTCCGCCTCTTCTTTTTTCCCTTCCCCCAGCCGGATAGAAATAAGGGATGTCGCACCCAACGCCACCAACATCGCGAAAGCCATGGTCACCAGCGGAATCGGGAAGGAAATCGCAATCCCGGACAAAGCCAGGGAACCAACCCCTCGGCCAACGAAGATCCGATCAATGATCGTATAGAGGGCATTGACCAGCATTCCGATAATGGCCGGAACTGAGAACTTAATCAAAAGGCGGCTAACCCTTTCTTCTCCTAAAAGTTTTGAACGTTCCAATCCCATTCTCCTCTTCGCTTAGTCTTTATGCACTATTTCTCTCCGACCCATTCTCTTGACAAAATCTTGCCCTATTTAAAACCACCATGATTATACCATGGGAATTCCACCATGGCTTTTTTGGACAAATAAAAGCCACGGAAACCTCACGGCTCCGTGGCCGATTTTACTTTGTCTTCACCGTGAATTTCATCCGGACAGAGCCTGGAAGCGCCCCTCCGCTCTTCGGCGTTAAACCCTTATAGATATACAGGTAATATTCCCCTCCGGGCAGATACCCTCCCGCAGGAGGCTTTACCAAAAGCACCTCCGGACTTGGACCCGGCACGACCTGAATCGGTACAAACCCATCCTGGGCATTGACGACGCTGACATAGCCCTGCAACACATCTGGCGATGTTCCAAGTGAGCTGAGCGGAAGGTTAAACTTAATCGTCCAGGTTTTATCTTTCGCCACCCCTGTACTCGCCGGAAGTTCCGACGGAGCCTCATCGGCATCGACATAATTCCCGTAAACCCAGCCCGTTTTTTCCCCTGTCTTGGCCTGATACCAACCCTGTGTATTTTTTCCCATTAGGACAAGCGGTGTACCTCTCGAGAGCATGCCCAGCTTTTGAGCCCCTGTGCTCGGTTCGGCCCGGAAATTGAGGAGATCCGTAGCTACTCGGCCCAAAGTGCCTGGCGGATAACTTGCTGCCAACCCCGATTCCGGTGTCGGAGGGGTCGTCCCTCTCGACGGTGGCGACGTGCCAGGCGGAATGACGGGGCTGGGCGACGGCATGGAAACGGGAGAAGGTGGCGGCGGGGCCGTCAGCGTCAGCAGTGCTGCTTTATCATATTCCCCATCCTGGTAAGCGCGCATCCGCTGCATTACCGAAGCGATCTTTTCGGCCCAGTCCGGGTCACTCGCATAATACGTATTCATCCCCTTGAGATTGGAACTCGTATAGTACCTCCCGCTCGCATCCAGGTAATTAACCCTAACATAATAGGCAACATAAAGAATACTTTCTCTAAACCCCGGAAAATAGGCTGCTGAATCATAGGGCGAGTCATCATAGGCCTGAAAGCCAAATAGATTGTGCTTATCACGGGCGATATCCGACATCCCCCAGTTGCTTTCCAAAATAGCATGGGCCGCCAGGTAATGGGCGTTCACACCGTATTTCTCCTGGGCCTCCAGGAAGGCCGCCCCTTGTCCCACCAGAGGGCTTGAAGGGTTGGCTTGGCGAATATAGTCGTCGATATCCTGAGCCGTCATGTGCGCCGCCATGCGTAAATCGAGAACCTGGTAGGGGGGCGTATAGATCCCAACCAAACGATCCTCGTTCGTGTCCCGCAGGTAAAAGGAGTCCTTGTCTTTCACATAGATGTTCCCTTGAACGAGAAAGGACGGGGCAGTCCCCAAATCAATCGAGGCCGTCACCAAGTTCGGCGTCCCCCAGACATGATAGAGATGGCCATTCACAACTTTGTAAAAGTCTGGGCCATACGGACTGGCCCGATCCGGCACACGAAAAATAGTTGCTGGTGTGATTGCTGCAGTCGATACACTGGCAACAGGGGACGTGGACGCAGCGACACTTGAAAGGGAAGGTAAGCCAAACACAGGCTGAACCGGGCTCAGCAAAAAAGCACCCACTAGAGCAACCGGGAAAACCCGCTGAATCAGTCTCGACATAGCCATCGACTGCTCAATCCTCCCCAAGCTTTTTATGCTTATATTCCAGATTCAGCTCGGAAAATCCTGCTTAAAGTGAGTTTGCTGTCGAATTTCCTTTCTCTTTATCCAAAAATTCTTCGAGAATTTCATATGGTCTTACACTCTCTTTACCTGTAGGTAATACAGACTTTACCAAAGTGAATTACACTCGGCTTAAGATTAATGTTCATTAATTACACAGATTCGCTGTAAAAAGGAGTACGGCATAAAAAGAGTTGTGTTTTTTTAGTTTAAGGTTATAATAAGTGTGAGGTGAAAGCATTTTATGGAACGAAAAATCGTTAAGCAATTATTCGCATGGAAAAACAATCCCAAAAGAATGCCACTCCTTATTTATGGAGCCAGACAAGTAGGGAAAACTTACACTGCGCTTACCTTTGGCAAGTCTAATTATAAAAACACTGTGTATTTCAATATGGAAAACTCAGGTGAGATTCCGTCGATCTTTGAACGGGATTTAAATCCTGAACGAATTATCAGAGAGCTGTCTGCCAAAAGTGGACAGACGATTTTCAAAGGGGATACGTTAATTATCTTTGATGAGATTCAAGCCTGTGAAAGAGCATTAACCGCTTTAAAGTATTTCTGCGAAGAGGCACCGGAATATCATATCATTGCCGCTGGCAGCATGTTAGGTGTTGCTCTCAATCGAGAAAAGTACTCTTTTCCTGTTGGAAAGATAGATATGATGACTTTGTACCCACTTGATTTCGAGGAATTCCTGTGGGCAACCGGTCATAAAGAACTATGTAAATTAATTAAAGAGTCTTTTGAAGATTCTGTGCCCTTGTCGTTGCATGAAAGTGCAATGGACTTGTATAGAACATATTTAGTAGTCGGTGGAATGCCGAGAGCCGTATCGGAGTATGTAGACACAAAAGACTTTAACTTCGTAGTTGCGGCTCAAAAAACGTTGAATGATGCTTATATTGCTGACATGGCAAAGTACGCCTCACCGCAAGAAACTACCAAAATCATGGCGGCATGGACAAGTGTTCCAGCGCAGCTTGCCAAAGAAAATCGCAAATTTCAGTATAAGGTAATTAAGTCCGGTGCAAGAGCCTATGAATATGAAACGCCGCTTGACTGGCTTAAAACAGCGGGGATTATAAATAAGTGTATCCGTGTTACCGAAGGGAAAATGCCACTTAGTGCTTATGCTGATAATAGCTCATTCAAAGTATATATGATGGATACAGGACTTTTGTGTTCCAAATTTGATATAGCGGCCAATATTGTTATAAACAGCCCCACAAGCTTTAGTGGTTTCAAAGGCGCTCTGGCAGAGAATTATATTATGCAAGCCCTTGTTACAAACGGGTTTGCTCCATACTACTGGAGTTCTCCGGGTAAAGCTGAATTGGATTTTGTATTTCAGGATAAGCAGGGAAATATCATTCCTCTAGAGGGAAAATCAGCTGACAATGTTAAAGCAAAGAGCTTAAAAAGCTATGTTTCATTGTACCAGCCACCCTATTCTATTCGCGTATCCGCCAAAAATTTTGGCTTTGAGAATGGAATTAAAAGCATTCCGTTGTATGCTTTGTTTTGCTTAAAGCATTCGTAAGGCACTAATCCTTTAGCCATTAGAGTTTTTCCCCACCCCTTGATGCGCCGGGTGCTGTTAGAGCAGATTTATCGAGCGATGACCAAAAGGCTTAGCCGCATGCCCCTGGCTTTACCATGGGGAGATTCAGGATTCGTTCTTTTACTTATGGTAGGGTTGATGATTGAGAATACGGTATGAACGGTAAATCTGTTCCAATATGAGGGTAGTTTGTAGGCCTAAGTCCACTATACCTGGTGCTGGAAATTTCTTACGCCAACTTGAGTTAAACATGTGGATGATTTTGGAAAACTTGCTTTAACTAATAAAATAAGATATAATGGTAATAATTGTTTGTGTGCGGAAAATAGCGGCTCTTAGAATATACGTATAAATGCCGTGGGCGTTTGTGTTTATGCGTATAGCTCTAACTATTATTCCTTCAAAAAACAAGTGAACGCCCACTTCGAGAAGTGGGCGTGTTGAGCTAGTACGACTATCGTCACCTTTTAGAAGCAGGGTGTACTTAATCGGGCGTACTTAATCGGGCGTACTGGCGTTTTTTCATGGGCTAATCAATACATATTAGGAGGAAAATCGTGACCAAAGAAAACAAATTACAAATTATTCCCCTTGGCGGACTAGGGGAAATCGGGAAGAATATGACCGTTATCCGCTACAACAACCAGATTCTATTAGTTGATGCCGGTCTTTCTTTCCCGGATGAGGAGATGCCGGGTATTGATCTGGTTATTCCAGATTATACGTATCTCATCGAAAATAAGGAATTAGTGCTGGGCATTCTTATTACGCATGGACATGAAGATCATATCGGAGCACTCCCCTATCTGCTGAGGGATTTAAATGTACCTATCTACGGCACCCGCTTAACCTTAGGCTTAATTCAAGCCAAACTGAGTGAGGCCAAATTAGGACATGTGGTCACTCATGAGATCAAACCGCGGGAATCGGTCAAACTCGGTGTATTTAAAGTTGAATTCATCAATGGCAGTCACAGCATCCCCGGAAGCATTGGTTTAGGGATTCATACCCCGCTCGGTACGATCGTGCATACGGGAGATTTTAAGTTAGATTATACCCCAGTCAGCGGTGGCATACTTGACGTGCATAAGTTTTCCGAACTCGGAGATAAAGGCGTCCTTTGTCTATTATCCGATAGTACGAATGTAGAACGCCCAGGATTTACTCGCTCCGAACGGTTGGTCGGACAAAATATCGACGAAGCCTTTGAAAGTGCTCAAGGACGAGTCATTTTTGCCAGTTTTGCCTCGAATGTCAATCGGCTTCAACAAGCCATTACAGCAGCCTTTAAATACCATCGCAAGGTTGCAGTGGTCGGTCGCAGTATGGTCAATGTCGTTGCTATTGCTAGCGAATTAGGCTATCTCAATATCCCTGAAGGTACCCTTATTGAAGTAGATGAAATCGTCAACTTGCGTGTCAATGAGGTATGTATCCTGACGACCGGCAGCCAAGGCGAACCGATGTCTGCTTTGACACGCATGGCCATGCATGATCATCGTCAAATATCCATTTGTGCAGGAGATACTGTCATTATTTCGGCAACACCGATCCCGGGCAATGAGAAAGCGGTCGCTCGAAATATTGACATGCTCTTCAAGCTCGGAGCAAAAGTGATCTACGAGTCTATCTCTGGAATGCACGTATCTGGGCACGCCAGCCAAGAAGAACTCAAACTCATGCTGAGCATGGTTAAACCAAAGTACTTTATTCCTGTACATGGAGAATATCGGATGTTAATGAAACATGCCGAGCTCGCCGAACAACTCGGTATTCCCCGTGAAAACACGTTTGTTGCCGAAATTGGCAGTGTCATTGAGTTCACGCACCATGGTGCCAAAATGGCAGATAAAGTATCCTCTGGGCGCACTCTCATCGACGGCTTAGGGGTAGGCGATGTTGGTAACATTGTCTTGAGAGATCGCAAACAGCTCTCGCAAGACGGAATCCTGATTGTGGTCATAACCCTCAGTGGTGCAACGGGAGGGATTTTAGCAGGTCCTGATATCGTCACCCGAGGATTTGTCTACGTTCGCGAATCAGAGATCATGCTAAATGAAATCAAAGAAATCACACGAAAAACCATGGTTCGTTGTCAGCAAAACGGCATCCGGGAATGGGCTGCTCTAAAAAATCAGATCCGAGATGTGTTAAGTAAACATCTCTATGATAAAACAAAGCGACGTCCCATGATTATCCCAATTCTGCAAGAAATTAAGTAAACGCGTTTTGATGTTGATGTGATCTAAAAGAGCGAATTTTAGAAGGGAGGCCCAAGCCTCCCTTCTTTTCCGTTACAACAACCTTCTTCACCTGATTGAGTAGTGCCGCCGAGGCGGCCAGAGAGTCTGATATGCTGCCAAAGGATTGGGGCATCAGCTCGATTTCAATTCTGTTAAAACAACCTGCACATCTGTCGTCTTGCCATTACGGAAGATCGTGACACTGACTTTATCCCCTGCCTTATATTTGAACAATTCGTGCGTTAGCTCGGAGGAATTGCGAATAGGGGTGCCGTTCACCTTGCTAATAATATCCCCGTTCTGAATTCCCGCCTTGTCAGCAGGCCCGCCTGGGCTTACCTTAGCTATATAGGCACCTTCTGGCCATCCCTGCTGGGCAGCGTATTCCGCATTATAGCGAGAATCAATGCTGACCAAAAGGGCGGGGTGGCTCGCATACCCTTTCTGAATCAACTGCTGAATCGTCGGCAAGGCATCCGAGATCGGAATCGCAAAACCCATCCCTTCGAAACCAGGTTCTTGATTCTTTGCTGAATTGATGCCAATCACCTGCCCGCCGTAATTCACGAGTGGACCCCCGCTGTTTCCTGGGTTAATCGCAGCATCGGTCTGAATCAGGTTAAAGCTGGATTCTCCCTGAAGATTAAGGATCCGATTCGTGGCAGAAACTACCCCGGTTGTTACGGAGCGAGCAAATTCCTGGCCCCCTGGATTCCCAATAGCCACAACAGGTTCACCTACCTGTAGTTTGGTTGAATCCCCAAATTGGACGGCTGTAAGATTCTTCGTATCACTGATCTTAATAACGGCTAAGTCAGTCCGGGAATCCCCGCCAACCGGTTTGGCCTCAAGATTCCGTCCGTCAGCCAGGCTGACGACTAGTTTTTGTGCCTGATCAATGACATGGTAGTTCGTCAAAATGTAACCGTTTTGAGCATCAATCACAAAGCCAGAGCCACTTCCGACTTCACTCAAACCCCGCCCGCCTAAGAGCCCGCTGCTTATTTGGAAATTTGCAATTCCCACCACTGCGGGTCCAACCTTTTTGGCAATTTCAACCACCGGAAAATCAGTCTGTCCTGACACATTCACAGGCGGTGGGGCCCCCTGGGTCAATGTGACTGGGTTGACTCCAGGCTGCCGGTTGCCATAAAGGGAGGGACTTACGCCAATCGCCAGAATTCCGCCGAGCAAAGCGCTTACCAACGCAACGGCGACGGTTGAAAAAAAGCGTGGCCGTTTGGGGGAAGGATAATTGGGTTCATTATAATAGCTCATACCTTTAAATACCTCCTCATTTAGTGTTCACGCAAATAAATCAGTTCATGCGGAATATGCCGGGGCGCGACACGCAAACGCAGTTCTGGATTTTCTTTAGAAACTACAGAGTGCCGGAGAATGTTGAGGACTGTGGCTAACGCTGTTTCAGGGGTGTTGTTTTCCTCGCTCAGGTGAGCCAGAACAACTTTCTGGGTGTTTCCTTTCACCCATTCTACCAACCCTTCCGCAAGTTGGCTATTCTCTAAGTGTCCGTATTTCCCACTGATCCGCTTTTTCAAGTGCCAAGGATACCTCCCCTGCCACAGGCGATCCTTGTCATGGTTCGCTTCCACGATCAGAGCATCACACCCTTTTAGGTTCTGGTGCATCTCCTCCGTAATCATCCCGGTATCTGTAGCGATCCCTAAGGAAAGCAACCTTTGCCCCAGGACTTCACGTTCAATTCGCATGCCATAGCTTTCCCGACTATCGTGGGATGTGGAAAACAATTTGACATGGAGTCCTGCCAGCACAACCTCCGATGCAATCTCAATGCGCTGCTCTGCTTCAATCTTTCCCACGAGAGAAGCCATCTCTTCCCAAAGACCTGGGGTTGCTAGGATCGGGATTTTTAATTTACGGGCGAGCACTCCAATGCCTTTAATGTGGTCCACATGTTCATGGGTAACCAAGATCCCTTTAATTTGGCTTGGGGGCACCTGAATTAAGTTCAGGTTTTCCATCAGCCGTTTGGCACTAATACCACAATCAATTAAAAAACTCTTTTCTCCCTCCCCAACGAGAATAGCATTCCCAGAACTTCCACTTGCAATTGTTGCAAAATGCAAGATGTTGTCACCTTCTTGCTTCAAATTGATTATACCTAGCGTTCGTATTCTAAGCGTGATGATTTTGTGAACATCTTGTTAACATTCACCGAGTATTTATGTAACTTGATTCAGGGGGAGGGTTTTGCAGCTTGTTGTGCCTGTTGGATGAGCGCCTTCAGATCAGTAGCCCGCGGATTCGAGGGCTCGGCGGCCAAGGCCTGTTGCCAGAGGCGAATGGCCCCCGCATTGTCCTTCTTCGCCTGAGCGAGAAACACACCATAATTATAAAGCGTATTAAAGAATTTTGGCTGTTCGGCCAGGGCCTGTTGGAAACTTTTTTCGGCCAAATCATCCTGGCCTGCATAAAACGCTGCCGTGGCCATATCCACTAACACCTCAATGTCTTTCTTGGTCTTTAGGACGATCTGATACCCAGCGATGGCTTTGCCAAAATCGGTGCTGATTTCCTCTGGAGCAGTCCCCTGTGCCGAGATCGCCAAATCAAAATAAGCATTGGCAAGATTAAGCTGTAGGGCCGCATCCTCCGGATTTGCTTTCACCTGGGCCTCTAGAGCCTGCACTTGGCTTTTTTGAAGTTTGAACTGTTCCCCTGCACTGAGCGTTGGTGCCGAAGGCGGGTTGGCGGAGGATGGGGTAAAGTTGCCATAGAAATAGCCGAAAGCCGCTGTACCGATCATACTGAAGCTGACTAAGACTGCGATGACAATGGCTGCTATGCGTTGAGTTTTACGTTTCATTAGATTCCCCCCTTAGAATTTTTAAAGAAAACTCGGCTGGTGCTGCGATCGTCCCGGTGGGACGATCGGGCGAAGGCAGCACCGCTAGTTTTCTTATCCCCCACAGATTACTTTCTGACGGGATCAGGAGGCGCTCCTCATCCAATCGTGAGACTCCCACTTCTACAAGTGGGAGTGGTACCTCGTACTTTGCTTCGGTGGGGGTAGACTCCCCCACCGAAGTCTCGATGTTCAACTTTAGTTGAACGAGTTCACTTGCCTCCGACCATGCCGGGCTTACGCAGGGCACAGCGCACATCATAGTAGGCTGTACTTTCTCCCAGATCAGACAGACGCCCCGGGATAAGACGGTTTACACCCAGCCCTTGCTCGGTATTCCCCTCAGGGATCATCACGGCTTCCGGATATATTGCTTCCGATACCTGGACCACGGCAGTGAGTTTCCCCCAGGCGGTCTCGACCAGAACCCGATCCCCCTGCCAGAGATAGTGCTTGGCCGCCGTTTGCGGATGAAGAAAGGCCTTAAACCCCTCATCCTCCTGAAACTGGGAATGAAGTGCTTTCCCTAAATGGGGGGTCAGGAGAAGATAGGGAAAAACGGATAGCTCGGACTCACTTTGAAGGGGAACATAATCCGCAACCCCATCCCCTAATTCCTTAGCGGCCAATGCAGAACTTAGCTCAATCTTGCCCGAAGGAGTAAGAAACTGCCCATCCGCCCAGGCCACCTCCGGAATATAAGGTGCCCAAACAGGCCCCTCTTGCAACCGCTCTAGGGTTGTCCCTTCTGCGGCGAGCGGCTCTATAGCGTATTCCAGCCACTCCCTGCCTGAGTACGGAAAATGCGAATCCAAGCCTAGACGTTTGGCACATTCAGTGAAAATCTCCCATTCCGGTTTAGCTTCTCCTGGGGGATCCATGACCTTCTGCGCATATTGAATCAAAGGACTCCAGGATGTCGCGATGATATCTTCATCTTCAAAGACGGAGGCGATCGGGAGGATTAAATCCGCCTGACGCGCAGTTTCCGTCATCACCCAATCCAGAACCACCTTAAAACGCATGCTTTGCCAAGCCTCGCGCCAAAGATAGGAATCCGGCTGCTGCACCAGAGGGTTAGAACGGGTCACAACCGCAAGTTGCACGGGCGGATCCGCCCGTAGAATGTTCTCAGCGATCTGGGCATGGGGAAAGCTACGGGGATGCAAGCCCTCCGTCGGCAGGAGGAGGCTGTTAAAACGGCCCCTGTGGTATTGATGTGCATAATGAACCCCAGCACCCGACCGTCCCACGTTCCCGCTGACGGCAGCCAGAGCGTCAATAGCCCTCACCGTATTCCCGCCATTCGTGTAGCGCTGCAACCCATAGCCCAAGAGGATCGAAACCGGCTTTTCATGGCCGAGCGTCCGCGCCAAGGCCCGCAGTGCCGCCGGAGCAACCCCTGTAATATCTGCCGTCCTCTCAGGTGGGTAGGCTTTGACCCGCTGCGCATAATCCTCCAGCCCTAAAACACGCTCCCGGACGAACGGCAGATCCAGCCATCCCTCGCTCAAGAGGATATGGGCAAGCCCCAAGGCCAAAGCCCCATCCGTCCCGGGGCGAACCTGCAGGTATTCGTCCACAAACTTCGCACTTTTGACTTTTAGCGGATTGATGGCAATCAGCCTGGCGCCCTTTGCTTTGGCCTCCAGGAGAAACGGCATCAGATGAGGATGGGTAACCGCCGGATCTTTACCCCACAAAACGATGGTTTTCGCATGAGGCAGATCCGTCCAAGAACTGCTGTACACCCCACCAAAATCCAGTTCCTGGGCCCTGTAGCCGGCACCCCAGCACATGCTTCCCCGAGGTTCTGTCACTCCGCCTAAGGCTTGGAAAAACCGGCGATCCAACGCACGCAGCACTCCATTGTGCCCATAATCATAATGATGCAGGATCCCCCAAGGCCCAACCTCAGCCAGTGTTTGGCGGATTTCCTGAGCGAAGCGGGCATAAGCCTCATCCCAGCGAATGCGCTTAAATGTCTGTCCTTCCCGGAGCAACGGAAAGTACAGACGCTCTGGGGACGAAGCCTGATTCGCTAAGGCCCGGCCCTTTTCACAGATAAATCCCCGCGTGATTCGATTTTCTTTATCCCCGCGCACTTTCAAGCCTTGTTCCGTGGGTTCAGCCCAAAAAGCGCAACTGTCTGGGCAATTCAGCGGACATGCGGAACGGACTTCCACCACAGCACAAGCTCCTCTCGTTAAAACAACGCGGCTATGCTCTTACTCAATAACATTAACGGCAATGTGCACTAAACCAACCCGAGAAATTTAACAGTTAGTGAGAAATTCGCCCTCAGTTGTCACTTTTCCTGGCTCAATTTCTTTTATTTTAAGATAAAAGGCCACTTCCAAGCGTTTCTTTTGAAACTCACACCCAAGCTGGTATACGTCCGTCAACGTTCCGGTCGCCGCTGAATTCGCTGCATGGCAGCCACCGCTGCAGGAAAAACGCGCCCAACATTCCCGACAGGCGGGCTTCGCATAAACATGGGCTGAACGAAAAGCCTCGACTAAACTAGGCTCCAAAGCCAGAGGATCCGCCGCGTAGAGAGAACCCAGCTTGTATTTTTCTTGCCCCACAAACTGATGGCAAGGGTAGAGATCCCCTTCTGGGGAAATAGCTACATATTCATGCCCTGCCCCACAACCCGAAAGGCGCTTCGGAAGGCAGGGACCCTGTTCAAAAGCGGTGTTGAAATGAAAAAAGCTAAATTCCTCACCTTCGGCCCTTCGCCTGGCTATCTCCTCCCCGAGACGATCATAAGTCTCCTTGATCACCTCCACGTCTTCCGGTTGGAAAGCGTAGGGCTCCCCCGGTGAGGCCACGACCGGTTCTAAGGAAATTTGCCTAATTCCCAAATCAAGCATATGAATGACATCCTGGTCAAAATCCAAATTGAAATGCGTATAGGTGCCTCGCACATAGTAATACGTGCCTATCGCATAAGGAGAACTGTCCGGGCGCTTTTGTACAAACTTTTGGATTGACGGGACAACTTTGTCATAACTTCCCCGCCCGTTAGCATAAGGGCGCATGCGGTCATGCACTTCCGGCCGCCCATCCAAGCTTAAGACCACACTAATGTCTTCTTCCTCCAGAAAACTCTGAACTTCATCACTCAGGAGTACTGCATTCGTCGTGAGCGTAAACTTCACGCTCTTTCCCTTGTTCGCGGCAGCCTTGTTCCCGTAGCGAACCAATTCCTTCACCACGCCGAAGTTCAAAAGCGGTTCGCCCCCAAAAAAGTCCACCTCACAGTGCGAACGGTGTCCAGAGGCTTCGAGGACAAAATCAATCCCCCGTTTCCCCGTCTCAAAATCCATCAGCTCGCGGTTTCCCCCAAAAGCTCCGGTTCCGGCAAAACAATACTCACAGCGAAGGTTGCAATCATGGGCGACATGCAGGCAAATCGCTTTGACCAGAGGCTTCGAAGGATAAATCGGGCCCCTTTCTTCCGCTTCCGGGGAAAGAAGGGTTCCCTCCTTTTGCAAACTCTCTAATTCTCTTAAAATATCTTCTACCTCAGATGGGAGAAGGCTTGGGCTCAGAGTCTTATTCAAGACCTCCGGTGTAAATTCTTGATCGCGCTTCTCAATCTTCAATAGTGCCTTAATGACCCTATACGCAGCCTCATCCAAACGATGTAAAGAGCCCGAGTTTACATCATAGGCGATGAATTGTTGCCCCTGTTGAAAAACATGAATGTTCTTTTGTAAATTATATCCATTTAAGTTCAACATGCAAATCCTCTCTTTCATCACAGCGCTGCCAACGCCAACAGAAATAGAACCCATCCCGAAAGGGTGGGTTCTGAATCCTATGTTCAAAAACATGGCTCCAATGTTTTGGGAATATGTCTGGGCTATTTCACGCAAACTTGATTCCCCACCGTGCACGACGTCTTGCAAGCCGATTGGCAAGACGTTTGGCAGTTGCCGCATCCTCCGGTCTTCAGGGTCGCGCTTAAGTTCATCTTTACAACAGTTTGAATGTGACTCATATGATTAGCCATTCAAACATCCCCTCCTTCAGTCTCTTCATTTATCACTGAAACACATGGAGATTATATCATGTGGACGATCGAAAAATAAAGTGTTTATAAAATAAAACCTGATAAGCTCTTAGAGGATCAACCAAAAGATATTTTGGCCATTCTCTATACGATTAGAGAAAAGATGACTACCAAAGAAGATATACTTAGAATCGATGGGGTTTTGAAAATACTATCCACCAGAACTATTCAATGTCCGGTATGCCGAACAATCCACGACCGCGATGAGAACGCGGCCATCAATATTCTCCATGAGGGCCTGCGGATATTGGCAGTGTCCAATGGGGACATTCCTCCGAGCCACTCGAGAGTTTTCTTAATGAGGAGGTGTGTCCCCTGACCTTATCGATCAAGATGAACCGCAGGAACTGCGGGGATAGCCTGGTTGAGTCTTTGTAAGACCTATCCCGCAACGGGGGCTGAGGACGATGAGACAGGAATCAATGAAGCGGCTGGGATTTTGGGGTTCTTCTGAATCCCGCGACTTCAGTCGTAATCAACCACGAGCTTGCCCCTAAACCAGACTTGTTTCAACTCCAGATTAGAGCTAAGTCGGATAAATGTTGCATCTTTATCCACTTCCAGACTTCCCAGACGCTTATCCACTCCCAAAAGTCGGGCTGGGTTTAGCGTGACATAGCGGACCGCTTGCTGTATCGGATATTGAAGACTTTGAACCAAGATTCGTAAACCCTGGAGCAGGGAAAATGCGCTACCGGCAATCGTCCCATCGCTCAAGCGGGCGACTCCCTCGTGTACAGTTGTCTCCTGCCCACCCAATTCATATTCTCCATCAGGCATGCCGACGGCCCTGCTTCCATCAGAAATAAGACACACCAAGCCTGCCGGCTTAAGGCGCAATACCAGATCAAGGACTGCCGGATGAATGTGGACGCCATCAGCAATGATCTCGATTATCGTCTCATCATTTAATAAGGCTTGGGTTAACAAGCCCGGGTTTCGGTGATGGATGCCCGGCATAGCATTGAAAGCATGCGTCACATGGCGAATCCCCCATCTTCTTGCTTCTTGCATTCGTTCATAATCTGCGTCGGAATGACCGACTGAAGGAATCAACCGGTTTGCTAAGCAGACGGCGGCTAGCTTGTGAGCATCCGGCCGCTCCGGCGCAAAAGTTAATATACGGATTAAATCTGGGAAATCTTGCAGGATCTGCTTGAAAAACTCCGGACCGCTTTCTGCATCAAGTCCCCAAATTGTTCCGGCGGCTTGGGCCCCTTTATACTTTAGAGACAGAAACGGCCCTTCCATATGCACACCCAGAATTTCAGCACCTGCTTCCGTCAATCCACTTTGACGATTATTCATTACGAAGGAAACATTTTTAAGAACCCTTAATAATTCTTCACGGGTGCTGGACATAGTTGTCGGCAAAAAGCCTGTTGTTCCTTCCTTAAGCAATGCCATCCTTAAAGCCTCAAAGCTTTCAGGAGTTCCATCCATGACATCGAAACCGCCTGCTCCATGAACATGAGTGTCGATTAAACCGGGAATAAGTAGATCTCCCCCCAGATCCCACTCTATGTTTTGTTCTTCTCCACTTGTTCCGGTAATTTGTAGATCTTCTGCCGCATCAATAGCTTGTATCTTTCCATCAGCAAAATTAATCGTTCCATCTTGGCATATACTGTCAGGAAGAACGAGTTTGGCGTGGTATAGCCTTCCTCGGTCCATCTATTCACCCCCAAAAAGCCCAACGCATTATAGCTACGGCTACACCTGAATCGTTGTTTGAGTCCGTCACGACATGGGCACTATGACGCACTTGTTCTGGTGCATTGCCCATAGCAACTCCCAACCCGGCAACTTCAAAAAGGCTCAAATCATTGTAGTTATCACCGATAGCCATGATTTCAGAAGACTGCACACCCATCATTTGGGTGACCTGTCGCAAAGCAGTCCCCTTGGAAACCCCGACCGGGCACATCTCCAGATTACGTGGATCTGAACTGGTCACTGTCAAACCCCGCATCCTGCCAAGGTCGCTGGCTACTCCAGCTAAAGATCGTTCACTCAGCATGGCCATTTTGAAAATTTGCAATTTCTCGGTCTGGACAGTTTCTGCTAAATTTACAACCCGGCGTGCCAAGGAGTATTCCTTAATCCGCAAACGAAGTTGGGTCTGAATGGACTGTCCCTCGATCTGAGCAAGATTTTGTTTAGACCAATGCGCATTCCAACGTGCCGGAGTATCATAAATCATCTCATGAGCTGTATAGATATGGCAATAGATATTCTTCTTCCGACAATATTCCAAACATTCTAAGACTGTCTCAGTCGTAAAAGGATAAGAAAACCATACTGCCCGTCCGGAACAGACAAGAGCTCCATTCAGAGCGACGAACGGTGTAGTCAAGTCAAGAAGCTCGGCATGCCAAAGAGTTGATTGAGATATTCTCCCACTGGTTAGGATAACCTTCCCTCCAGCCGCCTTGAAAGCTTGTAAAGCCTTCAAGTTAGCCAGTGTTATCTCTTTTTTCTCATTCAACAACGTACCGTCGATATCTAAAGCAATGAGCTTATAGCGAAGCTTGGGTCGTAACTGGCTAGACGTTGAAGAGAGCATCTTCTCTTGCCCCCTTTAAAAAAATTGCAACCGTTGTTTTAAGGTTCCTTTAGGTACAGCAAATGCCTGGGCGTGTTTAAAACCCGCGAGAGCCCCGCACACAACCGTTAAAGCTTTAACGTGAAATCTACAAGTGACCTGGAAACCCACTTTTTTATAAAGGTAACCTGCCGAACTCTTTTCACCCGTCCACAAAAACCATGCTCCATGGAGTCCTTCGGTAAGGGTCACAATCTGTTCTTCATCACCGGGTTGGTAGAATCGACAACATACGGCGGACATTGAAATTCTTCCTTTACTTTGCTTGGGTCCAATGCGCGCTAAATTCTCTTCTGGCTTCCAGGCTTCTGATCGGACGATTATCCAGCTTCATCGCTTCAATGACAGCTCCCGCCACGGGAGGAAGTTCCGGCAACAAACAAGCTGCAGCGATATCTTCCCGACCCTCCTGAATAAAAATCTTCTGCAATCGGGGTAAGAAAATATGCCCGACCTGTTGATAAAGCCCTCCCGTTAGAACGATCGATAGCCGCTCTGGGTTACCCTGTGTTTTTTTCAGCAAGACATCGATGTGAAGTTTCTGTTCTAAGACGGTCCCTTGAACAATATTCTGGGCAACAAAATCCCCTTCGTCTAAAGCGGTCATGACCTCCCGGCTACAACTTGCAATCCAACGTTTGACCGCAGGAAGACTATAGATTGTTGGAATTAAGTCCACGGGGTTCCCACAGTTTGCTTTCTCCAAGATCTTGTCGGTAAGTGCCGTGGCCGGTCCACGACCATCATACGCCTGCATCACAGCGACCAATGCTTTTCTCCCCATCGCATAACCGCTACCTTCATCCCCAAACAGGTACCCCCAGCCCCCAACCCGGTGAATTGTGCCATCCCAGAGTCTGGCATAAGCGATCGAACCCGTCCCAGCAATCAGAACAATACCTGGTTCACCAAAAGTCCCGCTCGACAAAGCAATCAGCGCATCATTCCCAACTTCCAGTTGCACCGTATCGGGCAACACCTCGTGGAACAAAGCTGTCATTTTTCTTCTTTCATCCGGATGATCCACTCCGGAAATACCGGCAAAGCCGGTCTTAATCTTCTCAATGGGATATTGCTTAGCCAGAAGCCGCAGCATTTTAGAGATTTCTTGCACGACGCTCTCTTTGGGTAGGCCATGGGGATTCATAGCTCCCAATTCCACGTCAGCCAGTACTCGTCCAAATTGATCCACAATCACGGCACGGGTCTTTGTCCCACCGCCGTCGATTCCAAGATAACCCATCGTTTTCCCTCCAAATTCTAAACCGCAAAATCCGTAACAACTACCAGATGCGGATGAAGTTGCAAAATAGAAGCTGGCACAGCAGTCGTAACTTCACCCAAGAGGGCCTTTCTCAAAACGTCACGCTTGGCTTCCCCACTCACCAGGAGGAGAATTTCCTTGGCTTGCATAATGCTTCCGACCCCCATCGTGACCGCCTGGCGCGGAACCTGGCCGACGTTTGGGAAAAACCTTGCATTCGCCTGAATGGTTTCCGGCGTTAGGTAAACAACATGAGTCTTCGTTCCCAACTGGGAATCCGGTTCATTGAAACCGATATGCCCGTTCGGGCCAAGGCCAAGAATCATTAAATCCATGCCGCCCGCATTTTGAATCCTTTCTTCATATTGTTCGCATTCCAACTTCAAATCTTGGGCCATACCATTCGGAATATGAATCTGTTCCGAATTAACATTGACATGGTTAAACAAGTGCTGACGCATAAAATAATGATAACTTTCCGGATGAGCAGGGGATAAACCGACGTATTCATCCAGATTATATGTCTGAACATCTTGTAAGTCTAATCCTTGTTGGTGCATCCTAACGATTTCTGAATACATGCCGACTGGAGTGCTTCCTGTTGGCAAACCCAAAACACAGTTGGGCTTGCCCCTGACCAGTCCTGCCACAAAGTGAGCTGCCCAACGACTGAATTCTTGATAGTTTTCTGCGACAATAATCCGCATAATGAATTTCCTCCAAATCTCTTTCGCTTCAAAGCTCAGTGTTAGTCTATCTCGAAAACAGGAAAACAGTCCCAGCGTAACATAAAGCCACGGCCACGAAAATGGAGTTCACTTGCCAATGATAAAGGGCAATTCCTATCAGCGGGCCTACGAACTGAGCCAAAGATGTCACCATCGCGTTCGCCGCAATAAACAAAGCCCTATGTTCCTGCGGGGCAACTTCATAAAGGCGTGTAAAAGTGGCCAAAGTAAGCCCTGCAGCCATTCCACCGAACCAGAAGGCCAAAATCGCTATTCCCCATGGTTCCCGCCAAGTCATGAAACCCAAGGGATACAGGATAGCCCCAATGGTACTATAACGTAAAACCGCTTGAGAGCCCTGCATATCCGTCCACTTTCCCCAGAATGGATACATGAGAATAGACGCTAGGTTACCCAACATCGCATACCAACCCAGCCAATGTACAGGCGTATTAATATTTCTTACTAAATATAGGGTTTGAATTGCTCCAAGCATCTGCCCGCCAATCTGGTAAACAAAAACCGCTAGGGCAAAGTAACGAAAAGATTTTGCATTCCAAAGTTTGTCTATGATCCCAAGGAAGTTCTGGACCTTAGCGTTAATGTCAAAACGTTTGTGGCGTTCGCCCGGGGATATCTTTTCCGGTAGGTGTTTTACCTTGGCTGAGGGTATATCCATCCGGGACATCCAAACTAAGCTTCCAAGCAGAAAGATGCCCGCCATAACGTAACTTGCACTGAAGCGCCAAAAAGGGCCCCTTTCAATCCAAAATCCCGCAAGTGGCGTCAGCGTCATAATCGTTACGGTCATAAACATATTCCGTCGTCCAAAAATTTGCCCTCTCTGTTCGGCAGGGAAAGCATCTCCAATCATCGTCGTCCAAGCCACTCCGGCAATGGCCCCCGGTGCACTGGCTAAGGAAAGCCCGGCCACAAAAATCCAAGCGCGCAACGACCCCCAAGATAAAGGCAAGAAGGTCAATGCTGCATAACCGAAGTAAAATATGCGTTGTATGAACGCAGTGCGAAGAGTCACTATCATCAGAGGTAGCGTTTCAGACAAGCGAACAGCAATACCCTGAGAAATAAGCAAGACGATTCCGGGTAAAGAGGTCAACAGACCAACAGCCCAGTCACTCGCTCCCAAGTAAAGAGCATAAACCACCACATAAGGTGTCGTCAACGCCGTCATAACGGAAAAGAAAATTCCGTCACCATAACAAAGCCGGATGTTCCTGCGAATATCACTCATCGTTTAAAGCCAGCGGTTTTTTCAGTATATCACGATAAATCCCGGGGACTGAATCTTCAATTTTCACCGCGCCCACCGTCTTAGAATAAAACTGCATCGGCCCTGCTCCCCCGATTATAGCGTAAGCATAGCCTTGTTCCGCCATGGCTTGGAGCGCATCTACCAATAAGGCTTCCCCTTGCCCGGCGAACTTCAACACCTCGTGATTTTAGTTTACTGCAACGCGATCCTAGATCGGGTAGATCGTAAAGTCTCACCAGCATATCCGGCATATCAACACCCTCCTAACAAGCCTTATATCAGTCCTACCTTCCTATTTGAATAGCCACAGCCACACGTCCGTCCGCTTGCCGTAGTAACTCCTCCGCTTTGTCCAGTGAGACTTGGCATTTCAAGATAACGATGGCTGGTTTTACTGCCCCCTTCGTGACCTCAAGCACCTTTTCTGCTTCTTCTAAAGTAGCCCCAGTCGCCAGACTTACGATCCTTTTCGCCCGTTCAATTAACTTCTTATTCGTCGCTTGGACATCAACCATCAAGTTACTATAGACTTTTCCCCAGCGAATCATCGCCGTCGTTGTGATCATGTTAAGAACCATCTTTTGAGCGGTTCCCGCTTTCAACCGGGTAGATCCCATGATGACCTCCGGTCCAACCAGAGGCTTGATCTCGACATCAACAATCGCCCCAATCTCTGAATTCGATGTACAAGTTACTCCGGCGGTAAAACACCCTAAGCTTTTCGCATAGCGAAGTCCTCCGATCACATAGGGTGTTCGCCCGCTGGCTGCCACCCCGATAACCACATCCCGGTCATTCAGTAGATGGGAACGAAGGTCTTCCTCACCCAAATCCGGTAAATCCTCTGCTCCTTCGAGCGCTCTGAAAACCGCCTCCGCCCCCCCAGCGATTAGCCCTTGAACTAATTCAGCATTAGTTCCAAAGGTCGGAGGACATTCTGAAGCGTCGAGAATTCCTAACCGACCGCTTGTCCCGGCACCGATATAGAATAATCGTCCTCCATTTATAAAACTTTCAACCACTCGATCGACCGTCACTGCAATATTGGGAAGTACGTCGGTTACTGCCGTAGCAACCTTCTTGTCTTCTTCATTAATACGAGTAACAATATCCAAGGTGCTCAGTCCATCAATGTCCACGGTATTAGCATTACGGGACTCCGTCATGAGTTTTTCTAGATCCATGTTTTCACTCCAACTTAAACGTGTCGTCTGGGTGCAAGCCTCGTTGAATAACCGTCCACATTTCCTGTTTTTCTTGGGTAAGCATCCAAGCCGCGATTCCGGGTAAATCATATTTGTGTACAAGATTGATTCTGGCCGCTAACGATCTTTCATCTTCAACCCAAATCTCATGGCGTGAGCCTGACTCATCCAGGTAGGTCAACCGTTCCTGACCTGTTCCCAAATCAAATTCGGCTCTTGGTTCGTAACTCAAAAGGATCTCTTGAATTCCGTTCGCGGGCAAAGGATCAACCGAGCGCGTGATATACATCGTTTCACCCGGTTTAAGAATCTGGCCGAAGGAAACCGGTAGATAGAAGTGTTGGTTATTTTTTTCTATCAGAAACCATTCACCCCGCTGTTCCACCAGCCCTAGCAGCTCTCCGGGTGACAAGGGGAGATTCCTTTCCAAATTATCCGGCGTTTCATAGAGGGCAATCCCTTCCCATTGATTAACGAGTACAGACAGTTTCTCAGCTTGAACAAGCCGTTCCTCCCAATTCCGAGTATAAAAAGGTACTCCCAACAAGATTTTTTCTTTGGGAATACCCGTACCTAAAAGCTCTTGGATTCCCTCTTCGACCCAAGGCAACGAACCCGTCGATCCGGGAAGCACATCCAGGCGCCCGTGCTCGTCGTAAGCCATCAAAACCAGATAGTCTACATCGTTTGCGATTTCGACACGGTCGTAACATTGCCCCCAGGCATCTGAAGGAGATTCCTTCGTCATATCGATCGATACCCACAAGTTATGTTCCCGGAGGCGAGCAGCCAATTCACGCACGTAAGCCGAATAGGCCTTACGGCAACGACTTCCGAAACCCTCGAAATCAATGTTGATTCCATCCAGATCCAAGGCAAGAGCATAGCCCACAATCGCTTGGATTTCCCATTTTACTATCTCCGGGTTATGATAAACCGCAAAATTTCGATCATAATTAAAATCCGCAATGAGCCCCCAGACCTCGTACCCATGTTCATGCGCCCTTCTAACATACTCTCTGTCTCCGCGTCCAAGCACCTGGATACTTTCCGTGTCCTTTGGATCCCCTTCACGTGTAATCCAGGTAGGGGAAATCACATCCAGTCCTTGTATAAAGCTATCTGTATTGATGTATTGCGCATAATGGGCTTCGTTATCCTTTAGCTCGGCAACATAATCCCAGGCCACTGTCAATCGATAGTTCGGATTTTTTTTGCACACTTCGAAAGTAAATTCCGGAATCCAGCCCCTTATCTTTCCAAAGCGAATATTGGCCCAGCCATTGACTTGTTGCAAAATCTCATAGACTTTACCTGGGACAGCATGACGCTCATTGAGCCCTTCACCCGGCGCACGGTAAAGTGGAGTTTTTTCCGTCATTCTCAGATAACTTTTCATTTCTGATACCATGGGCAAGCCCCTCCTTTCTGAAACAGTCGTTCGTCCTTTACATCGAAATTTTTCCCATGACAGCAGAGTGCAAAGCCCCTGTGGCACTAGGAACATTATTGAAACTCCCGTTGATGGTCTCGTTTGCCAGTAAAGCGAACGCAACAGCCTCCTTGGCATCACTATTGAATCCAATCTCCTCGTGAGTGACAACCTTAATCTCCGGTAGGTATCCCCGAAGCATTGTTACCAAGGTTTGGTTATAACTGCCTCCGCCGCCCAGCAAGACTTTGTCCAACCCGTTACGTGGAATCACAAACTCCCGATAACTTTCGGCGATCGCCCTTGCCGTAAAGGCTGTCACCGTCGCCACTAAATCTTCCCCGTGAACAGCCAATTTTTCAGCTTCTCGCATTAAACCTTCGACATACGGGGCACCAAAATATTCACGTCCTGTCGTTTTGGGCGGTAGGAGGTGTAAGTAAGGATCCTGCATAAGTTTTTCCAGTAAAGTCCGGTTCACCATTCCTGTATGGGCCATCTCGCCCCCTTCGTCATAGATCTTCCCGCCGTGCGTGATCCTTTGAACTACTTGATCCATGATCATATTTCCCGGACCGTTATCAAAAGCCCAGACCTGATCTAAACCCTGACCGGCGGGTAAGACCGTTACATTGGCAATTCCTCCGATGTTCTGCAAGCCCACGGTTTCTGCAGGTTCCCGGTATAAGATGTATTCCGTATAGGGGACAAGGGGAGCACCTTGCCCGCCCGCAGCCATATCCCTAACCCGGAAATCCGCTACCGTTAAGATGCCTGTCCGTTCAGAAATAACTGCTGGTTCGCCGATTTGTAGAGTGGAAGTTAGCGAATATCCACCTTCTTCTTGTGCCTGCGGCTGATGGTAAATCGTTTGACCATGTGAACCAATAAGATCGATATCCTCTGGAGTAAGCCCGGCCTTTTTAATCACTTGAAGCGCTGCCTCGGCAAACAATTCTCCCAAGAGAAAGTTGCGTCGGGATATTTTCTCTACCGTACCCGTCTCCGGCTGACAGAGTTCAAGAATCTTAGCCCGCAATTCCGGACTGTACGGAACCTTAACGAATTCCAGAAGTTCAACCACAGAAGCCAAACCGCTTCCGCTGATTTGGACGAGAGCAGCGTCAATTCCATCCAAAGACGTCCCGGACATTAGACCCACGACTAAACGAGTCTCCTTAGACAGAATCTGCATCAGCTTGTTCATATCATCCCTCTGTTTCCACAATCCTCAAAGTAATCGGTAACTTGCCTTGCCCCGGAACTTCTCCTTTTAAAACCTTGAGCAGGCTTTTTACAGATAAAGGCGTATATTCATAGGCACAGAGGTAAGCCGTAATTTCGGGAAACGTCTCCAAATCATAAGGATTACGCAAACTCACAGCTACAACCTTTCCCTGTTCACCCAAACGCGTGACCAGTTCCTGTTGTCCAAGATATAAATTTGCGTTATAGGTCCCTATAATGATCAAGGCATGCTTCTTCGCCCGGTTCACCAATTCCTCGATCACTTCCTCCGTTGGATCGAGAGGGATGCTAGCACCTATCCCGCCAAGACCCCTAGCGACAACCTCAGTAAATAGGGTTTGACGTTTGGATTCATCCTCAACAATCGTCAAGCTAGCTGGCTCCGGAGAAATTACAAATACATCACTCTCCCGCACTGGAACCAAGTTCTCCGTATTTTTGACTACCGTGATACTTTTGGTACTGATACTTTCCGCAAGGTTGATATGTTCATCACACCCAACTACACGCGCAACCGCTTGTTCGTCCGGATAAGGATTATTAAGAATCCCGTAACGTTCTTTGAGGGCCAGGATTCGCGCTACCGCTTCATCAATCCGAGCCTCCGGGATTTCACCGGAAATAACTGCTTTGCGGATTTCTTCGGCCGTTTCAATCTGCAATTCTAAAGTGTGTGAGACACAAACCAGATCCGCTCCGGCTTTAATCGCCCTCATCGCACCTTGGGCCGTACCAAAATAAGTGGCGATTGCTTGCATCTCTAGACAATCCGTGATAACCACGCCACCAAACCCCATCTTCTCCCGCAATAAACCCGTCAAAATGTTTTTCGATAGAGTTGCAGGAACTTTTTGCGGCTCTAAGGCCGGAAAGAGGATATGCGCACTCATGATGGCATCGACTCCTGCACGAATCGCTGCCTGGAAAGGAAGAAATTCCACGGTTTCTAAACGTTCCAGAGGATGGGGAATACAGGGCAGATCCAAATGTGAATCGACCATCGTATCCCCATGGCCGGGAAAGTGCTTGGCGGTTGTAATGATACCCGCCTGCTGCAAACCTTGCAGAAATTTAGTTCCATATTCCGCCACCCACTGCGGGTCTTCCCCAAAAGAGCGTACCCCAATGACCGGATTCGCCGAATTGTTATTGACATCCAATACAGGAGCCAGATTCATATTGATTCCCAAAGCCCGAAGTTCTCGTCCGGCAATTTGCCCTATTCGATAGGCGTTCTCCGGGTCCGTGGTGGCTGCAATAGCCATATGACCAGATAAAAAGGTTGCCTCACCGGGAAGCCGCGTGACCATACCCCCTTCTTGGTCGGTGGAAATCAGGGCTGGAATCCCGATGTGCTCCATCATGAAGGCTTGAATTTCTCTGTTCAGATTGGCAATGTCCCGTTTCTTCTTCAGATTCCGGGTAAAGAGGATGATATTTCCGGCTTTGTATCTTCCCACAATCTCCTTAAAGTGACCGTCAATCTGATCACTTGGAAACCCCACCATCATCATCTGTCCGATCTTTTGTGACAAGGTCATGGAGTTAATATCCATTTTTACGCCTCCGTTAATACAGGTGATACTGAGATTTGATGTTCTCATAGCCCCGGCGATCTTCGTCCCATTTTTCCGTGAACTCGCTTGCTGAGTAGCGGCGCATCCGGATATCATCAGTTCCTGCCAGATGGTCAATAAAATAGTTTCTGCCTTTAAAAGGGGGAAGCCACTCAAAAGAATCCTTGCTCATCCGGATGACTTCATCAAGCAGTTCTAAACCAATGGTTACCGCATTGAGAGCTCGTTTGTCAGTGACATGAATCTGTACTCCGAAACAGAGTTTCCCCTGATGTTTGGAAAATGTCGGTTCAAAACAGACCGAACGAAAAATCACTCCAGGCAGTTTTTTGGCATTCATCAGACCAGCCAATTCATCTCCATCCAACCAAGGGGCTCCAATCATCTCAAAAGGTTTGGTCGTTCCCCGCCCTTCAGAGATATTTGTTCCCTCAAAAAGACAAGTTCCATTATATAATAGGCTGGTCTTAAACGTAGGGATGTTCGGTGAAGGATTCACCCAGAACAAATCTGTATCGTTAAAAAATATCTCCCGCTTCCACCCCTGCATCTTAACGACCTGCAGGTCACATTTCAGGGTAAATTCCCGGTTCAGAAAAACTGCCAATTCACCAATGGTCAGACCATGACGGATAGGGATTGGATAGGCTCCCACAAACGATTTGTAGGCCGGATCGAGAATATTCCCTTCGACTTTGACTCCTCCCAAAGGATTCGGCCTGTCCAGAATGACAAAAGGCTTGTTGAACTCTGCACAAGCCTCCATGGTATAGGCCATGGTCGATAGAAAGGTATAATAACGCGAACCCACATCCTGAACATCCATTACCATAATATCAATCGGCAATAACACTTCCGCTGAAGGTTTCTTATTTTTCCCGTATAGACTATAGACCATGATACCGGTCTTTTCATCGACATAGGTATCGACAATTACTCCAGCCTGGAGGTTTCCCCTCACTCCATGTTCAGGAGAGTATAAAGCCACCAGTTCAAAACTCTCGTGAAATACATCAATACTGGATTTAAATTCCCGGGTTAAACCGGTGGGGCTGGTAATCAAACCCACTCTCTTCCGTTTAAACAAATCAGCATAATTCGCTATAAGATCAATCCCGTTTTTCACCTGTGCCGTTCCCACCCGGGAGCCCCCCTTTAAGCTTTGTTCTGACACTTAGCTCGATGCCATAGTTTAATCGCTCTGCTTTGCCGTATACTTAAGCATTACATTGTAATAGACATGAAGGAGGAAGATCGAAGCCATCCCTGCAAATAGCAAGGGAAAACTGACAACCGTCACTAGGAGCAGAGTATTCACTGTTACAATTTGGAGAAAGGCCAAGAACGTATAGAACCCGTTCTCCAAAAATAAACGGAGCGAGATCGCCATACTTCGCCACAATTTTTTCTCACTCGTAACCAGGATAGGAATCGTGTAGACCTGTGCTAGACTCACCATCAGAAAAAAGTAGGTTTGCACGATTGCAATCAAGAAGGTGAGATTTGTCCTAACCCTAAGGTAGTACCACCATGAGGAAAAAAGAATAGCCAGAAAAACTCCTGTAACCAAACTCAAGATTAAAGCCCGTCCATAATATCTATAGACTCCCACGAAAAAGAGACTGTACTTGAATCTTTCACGGTTAACTATCGATTTCATGGCATAAATGACCCCAACAAAACCTGGAATCAAAGTAAAAAACAAATAGACAATAGCAACAGGCCAGGATAATAGAAACAGGGCGGGTGATACAACGATAAACCATAAGACATTGACCACCACCACCCGAACGATATTTTCATAGATATCATGCGCACTTGTTTTCAGTACGTTACTTAAAGTATTCATTCCGACCCCCTGGGCGATTCCTTAACGAATTGCCATACCGCTCTCCTTATCAAATAGGTGCACCTTGTCCAAATCCATTAAGAGTTCGACATGCTCCCCTGCCATGACACGGCTCTGTGCACTGATTCTTGCCGTCACCGTGACCCCGGCACGGTCAAAATAAAATAGGTTTTCCGCTCCGAGTTTTTCCACCACTTTGACTGCCGCATGTAGGGTGCCCGGGTTTTTTAGATTGGGCGCCAAATGGGGATCATAAATGTCTTCCGGACGAATGCCCAAGACAATTTCCCTTCCGATCAAGGGTTTACATAACTTTTGATACTCCTGAGAAATACCAAACACGGTATCCTGGTCAATCACAAAGTGCTTCTGCTCAATGCGGCAATTGAGAAAGTTCATGGCCGGGGCACCAATAAATCCTGCCACAAACATATTTGCCGGCTTATTGTACAAATTATCAGGCGTGGCAATTTGTTGGATAACTCCCCGGTTCATTACCACAATTCGCTGTCCTAACGTCATTGCTTCCACCTGATCATGAGTAACATAGACAATGGTTGTCCCTAATGCCTTGTGCAATTCGGCAATCTCGACCCTCATCTGAACCCGCAGTTTGGCATCCAGGTTCGATAAGGGCTCATCAAACAGAAAGACTTTGGGATTACGTACAATTGCCCGGCCCAGAGCCACCCGTTGACGTTGTCCCCCCGACAACTCCCTTGGCCTGCGCTCCAACAAATCTCCCAGTCCGAGGATTTCTGAGGCCCGCTTAACTTTGGCTTCGATTTCAAGTTTCGGTGTTTTCAAATTCTTGAGCCCGAAGGCAAGATTTTCATAGATCGTCATATGAGGATAGAGAGCATAATCCTGAAACACCATGGCAATATCTCGTTCCTTAGGGTGAAGGTTATTAACCACCCGGTCGCCGATATAGATATTGCCGCTCGTTTGCCGTTCCAAGCCAGCGATCATACGTAGTGAAGTCGTCTTGCCACAGCCGGAGGGTCCGACAAAGACCATAAATTC
Organism: Desulfosporosinus sp.; assembly: GCA_020692355.1. Lineage (GTDB taxonomy): Bacteria > Bacillota > Desulfitobacteriia > Desulfitobacteriales > Desulfitobacteriaceae > JAJZPA01. The sequence goes on along the minus strand of JAIMKP010000005.1, from coordinate 37,326 downwards.
CTGGTCTTCCACCGTGAAACAACTATCGTCAACGGCCTTTACTCTTCCTTTCTTGTCATCCACAAACTCTTTCGTCACGTGATCAAAGATTATTTTGGCCATGTCTCTATCCTCCTCATTAGCCTTTGATAGCCCCAATCGTTATCCCTTGCAGAAAATATTTTTGTAAAGCGAAAAATAGTATAAACATTGGAATTGAAGCAATGACTGCGCCTGCCATCATGGGGCCAAATTGCGTACTGTCCGCAAACTTAAATGAAGACAACCCGACTTGAATCGTACGCATCGTACTGGTCTTGGTCACCAAAAACGGCCAGAAGAAATCGTTCCATTGTCCGACAAAGGTAAAAATGGCCATGACCGCCACTCCAGGTTTAGCCATCGGGAAGATGACCTTCCGAAAAATGCCAAATTCGGAACAAGCGTCAATACGAGCCGCATCGATGAGTGTCGAAGGGATCGATGTCATATATTGTTTCATAAGGAAAATGTTATAAACCGATACCACGCCCGGCAGAATGATCGCGAAATAGGTATCCGACATATTGAAAACGTTAACCACGAGGATATAAAGCGGGATCAGCGTCACTTGTCCCGGAATCATGATTGAACTCATCAATGTCCAGAAAAAAGCGTTACGTCCAGGAAACCGGAGTTTGGAGAAGGCATATCCGGCCATCGAGGCAAAGAAAACATTTGCCAATGTCACCACGCCGGAAATAAGGAGTGAATTGAACAACCAACGCAAAACATTCTTATTAAAGGTAAAAAAGTACGAGTAGGACGCTAAGGTAAATTCCTTAGGCACCAAAGTAAACTGCAAACTCGCCGAGGAGTTTGGATCAATAAAGGAAGATACAAGCATCCAGTATAATGGTAAAAACGTAAATAGGGACCAGAGAATAAGCACCATATAAATCAAGCCCCTTTTGATGTAAAAGGAAGCCCCTTTTAAATCTTTAATTTCACCCTTCATCATGGCCCCCCCTAATATTCAACATCTGAACCCATGTATTTAAATTGCAACACAGATATAGCCACAATAATTAGCGCAAGGATAAAAGACTCTGCCGCCGCTACACCAAATTCAAAATACTCAAAAGCATCCTGATAGATCAAATAAGCAATCGTCGTTGTGGCATGATCGGGGCCTCCGCTCGTCATGAGGTATGCGGACATAAAGACTTGGAACGAACCGATTACATTGATCACCAGCATATATAAGGTTGTCGGTTTAAGCAGAGGCCAAGTAATATTTCTAAACTTCGACCACGTTGATGCTGCGTCGATATCTGCAGCCTCGTAAATGGTTTTAGGGATTCCCCCCAGTGAAGCCAGATAAAGGATGAGTCCACTACCATGCCCACCGAGAAACGTCAAAAACATGAGCGAGAGAAGAGCCGTGTCCACCTTTCCCAGCCAGTTAACATTGGCAAAACCAAAAAGATGGATAAACTGGTTCATCAAGCCCTCAGGCATAGGGTCATAAATAAATAACCAGACTAAAGAAATCGTCACACCGGAGGCCACAGCCGGTAAATAGAAAGACGCTTTAAAAAATGTTTGTGATTTTTTACCTAATTGAAAAATTGCCAAGGCTAACCCCAGGGAAATTATGATATTAATCGGTACGGTACCCAGTGTATAAAGCAGCGTGTTAATCAAAGCTTTGCTAAACAACTCTCGGTGAAATACATAGGCGTAGTTCTTGAAGCCTACCCACTCTGAGCCCATGACGTGATAGGTTTGAAAGCTCATGACTAACGCACGAAGAAGTGGATATAAGGTAAAAGTTAAGAAGATCAGGATCGGCAGAGCAATAAATATATAACTCCAGCCGTAATCCTGGATAAATTGACGGTTCCGAGCCCATCTATTGTCTGCATCTGCCATTTTCTTCATGTGGACTCTCCTTAGAATTAAGCCACCCGGCTTAAAATTATTTCACTATTAGAAATGACTCAAACCGGGTGGCTCATTTTATCCAAGCATTTAAGACTCCCACTTCTATAAGTGGGAGTGGGAATTCTGTTCTCTGCTTCGGTGACGATAGTCTCCAGTGGAGAGTATCGCCGAGCCGCCTTTCGCAATAGAAACACTTAGCGGCGACGGAGGTAGACTCCCCCACCGAAGTCTCGATGTTCAGCTTTAGCTGAACGAGTTCACTCCTCTATCGACTTATTGACCGAAGAGTTCTTTCGCTTTGTTTTGAACATCCTGGAACATCCGCTCTGGCGTTTTATCTCCGCCAAGGAGTGCTTGATAATCCGGCTTAATCACTTCATCATAGATTTTAATTGCCTTCAGAGATTTGTCCGGATTAACCTGAGTCGGCGGAACGATGGTCTTGAATAAACGGTCAACCTCGGCTTTGTTTTCCGGACTCATCGTATATTTATCTTTCCACATGTCCTCACCGGATTTCGTCACTTGAGGCAAGTTAAGTGTAACGGCTGATGCACCGGCTTTGCTGGAAGTTAATGCAACCATGACCTTAGCTATATTTTTTAAGTGTTGTTCTTGATCCCCGTTGTAACTTTTCTGCTTAAACATGGTATAACCATCAACTCCGCCCAAGACGGCCGCTTGCTGCCCGTCGGCATGAGGTTCAGGTAATAGTACGAAATCTATTTGTTTTTGTCCGGCCGGAGCGGTTTTATCGGCAACCTTCTTGTTATTGTCCGCAATTACGACTTCGTAATAAGGCATCGCTTTAAAGATAATCATAGCCTGTTCTGAATACAGGTAATCCATCCGCTTTTGCGGTGTGATTTGATTGGCTTCTTTAGGCGAAATTCCTTCGGTAATTAAAGAACGGATAAATTTTAAAGTATCCAGGAACTTGGGATTGGTGTAGGTGTATTTGCTATTCTTGTCCAGCGCATAAGGTAAACCGTTATTCATATTCAGGTGGTCAAGCAACTCTGAAAAGTCAACACCAGAACCGTTAAACACAAATCCATATTGTTGTTTACCGTCTGCGTTTGTTTTGGTTCCTTTTTTGACAAGCTGTTTAAACTGATCCCATGTCCAACCATTTTGCTGAATTGATTTCCAATCGATACCCGCTTCCTCTAATAGCTTTTTGTTCCCCCCCATGGTTTGAATCTTCATGTATAAAGGAAGACCATAGAGCTTTCCATCCACTTTCATATACTCCAAGCCACTCGGATAATAATCCGCTAAGGTCTTGGCATCAAGGTAATTTTCCACGGGAACTTCGAGACCCGTTGAAATATATTTTGCAGAAGGAGCGATAAACATGATATCCGGTGGATTACCAGCGTTAACCGTAGTATCAAATTTTTTGCCGCCTTCAGCCCAGGTTAACTCTTCCTTTTGAATTTTGATATTGGGGTTCTTAGCTTCGAAGTCTGCCTTAACCGCGTCAAAGTTTTTGGCATAATTTTTCTCTACCGGGAATGTCCAAACCTTAACAATATCCTCTTTTGCTATTTGAGTAGTATTGCTACCACACCCGGTAAGTAATAAAGATCCCGCCAAGATCACCGATAATGTTCCCGCCATAACCTTTCTGGCTCTCATTAAGTTACGCCTCCCCTTTTGATCATTATCTTCCCTTTTGACAAAAGTAACAAGATGTTAACAAACTTCAAGACTCAGCTAAATCCCCCCTTTTTTCAAAGGTATTTGAAATACGCCTTATGGTGTATTTGCATACAATTTGGTCTTAAAAATATATCGATCCCCACGATAGATGGATTCAGCATATTCAAATATCTCTCCATTGGCATTTTGCGTAATGCGCTTCATTAGCATCACCGCAGACTTGGGTTTGATATTTAAAAGTTCTGCCTCATGGGGACCAGCTAAAGTCGCTTCAATAGACTGTACGGCTTCATGAATCGTCAGATGAGCTTCTTTCCTTAATACTTCGTACAACGAGCCATGGGCAACTTGTTCCGCTGAGAGAGCCGGATAAAAATGCACTGGAACATAGACTCTTTCAATCGCCATCGGTTCGTCATCGGCTAAACGTACGCGGGAAAGCTCATGTAGCAAGGTTCCTGGCTCGACTTGCAATATTTTTTCCAAATGCTCATCTGCTTTAATCTGTTTGAGTTCAACGAGACGCACCCCGGGCTTGACATTTCTGTTGAGCATATCCTCAGTAAAACTCGTTAGCTTAGTCAGCCCCTGCTCAATCTTAGGAGAAGCAACATACGTTCCTTTCCCACGTTCACGATAAAGTAACCCTTCTTTGACTAAGTCGGAAATAGCCTGACGCACCGTCATTCTGCTTATACCATATTCTTCACAAAATTCTCGTTCCGAGGGCAGACACATCCCGACAGCATACTGACCTGATTTAATCCTCTCCTGAATGACCATCTTGAGTTGATAGTAGATGGGTACAACGCTCGACTTATCAATATTCAAGAAGATGACACCCCCGTCTTCTTTTCATGTACCCTAGTACAATCGGAATGAACGAAAAACCATATATATCTCAGTAAATTATGAATGTAAGCACATTATAGCATGTATATATTATATTGTCTAGACCACATTTTTTTAGGATGCCCATTAGGTAGAAAAATCGATCTTCTTCTGCAATGTATCCGTATTTGATGTCCATTTCCCAGAGTTGATCCGGGCCTGTTATTTCCCTGTTTCTTGGAATTCTACGCGGATGCCTAACTCGTAAACGCTTTGCTGGTTCGGAGGATATCCAGTTCTTTGGTTTTCACTTCCATTCACGTTTCGTGAGTACGTTTAACTTGATTTTACTCACGATTCGTAGATACAACCGGCCTTTTCCTTTATAAAATGCTGCTTGTCATCAAATTGTCGTCATGCTAAGGAACTCAAGCCTCATAACAAAAACAAAAAACGCCGCAAACCCTTGCAGCGCCTACATTCCATCTGGAGCGGATGACGAGATTCGAACTCGCGATCCTCGGCTTGGGAAGCCAATGCTCTACCGCTGAGCCACATCCGCATGAGCCACTAAAAAGCTCCATTTCTAGCGACACTATATAGTGTATTATACAACTTTTAAAAAGTCAAGACCCTGCGAAGTACTTGAAGCACTTTTCTTTGAAGCGACATCCTCATGGTGCCTTAGGACGAAATCGAACCGCCCGACACAAGGATTCTCAATCCTCAAAGATCTTGCCCCGCACGATGGTCTGCTCCCGGCTCGGACCGACTGCAACAAGCGTCACAGGAACTTCCGTCAACTGTTCAAGCCGCTTAATATAGTTTTGCGCATTTATAGGCAAATCCTCAAAACGGCGGACCGATGACAGATCCTCGCTCCAACCCGGGAGTTCCTCATAAACCGGCTCACATTTGCGGAAAAGCTTTTGGCTCTGCGGAAATTCATAAAGCACTTCGTCCCCAGCCCGATAGCCCACACAAATCTTGACATGCTCAAGCCCTGTCAGAACATCGAGCTTAGTTATCGCAAAATCAGAAATTCCACTGACCCTCACAGCATAGCGGGCGATCACCGCATCGAACCAGCCACAGCGGCGAGCCCTCCCAGTGGTCGTGCCAAATTCATGCCCCTTGGCCCGGATCTGCTCTCCGGTCTCATCCAGAAGTTCCGTCGGAAAAGGCCCTTCGCCAACCCTAGTGGTATACGCCTTCGCCACCCCGACGACCCGATTGATTCGGGTTGGGCCTACACCCGCTCCGACACACGCTCCTCCAGCAATCGGATGGGAAGATGTCACATAGGGATAAGTGCCATGATCCAGGTCCAACAGAGTCCCTTGAGCACCCTCAAACAAAACTTTTTGACCAGCCTGGAGCGTTTGACTAATCGCCAGGGAACTATCTGTCACCAAGGGACGAAGCTGCTCCCCATATTTCAGGTATTCTTCATAGATGGGCTGAAATTCCAAAGGCTTGGCATTGAAGACTTTAGTCAACAAAATGTTTTTTTCCTGAAAGTTACGGCGAAGTTTTGGTTCGAACTCCTCAGGATCCAATAAATCGCTCACCCGAATCCCAATTCGTGCCGCTTTATCCATATAGCAAGGGCCAATCCCCCGCTTCGTTGTCCCGATCTTACTTTCGCCCCGCGCCTCTTCCTCCAAACCGTCCAACAGGCGATGATAGGGCATAATAACTTGCGCATTGCTGCTGATGAGAAGTTTGCCTGTCTCAACTTGGCGTTCAGTCAGGTAAGCCAGTTCTTCCAGCAATACGGCTGGATCAACCACCACGCCGTTCCCAATCACACAGGTCTTTTCTGGATAAAGAATGCCGGAGGGAATAAGATGCAGCTTAAATTCCCTACCGTGGGCCACCACGGTGTGACCCGCATTGTTGCCCCCCTGGTAACGCACGACCATATCGGCTGATTCCGCTAGAAAGTCGGTAATTTTGCCCTTTCCTTCGTCACCCCACTGAGCGCCGATTAATACCACTGCTGCCATGCTTCGTTTCCTCCAATCTTCCACTCTGGCATTAAAATTCTGCCTAGAACCCTAAATCTTATACCAGAGATTTACCGCCAACGGTTAAAAAATTATTCATTTCCACCATTTACCTAGTTCGTCTGACACAAACAGTTTAATCTTAACAACCGCCGAAAGGGTTGTCAATGGAGAATCATCCCGTTGTATGCTGCCGATCCAGGTTGACAAACTTAGTGAATTCTTTCAGATATCCAAGTTCGACCGTGCCCACTGGCCCATTCCGGTGTTTGGCCACGATGATTTCAGCGATTCCCTTCTTCTCCGATTCCGGATGATAATACTCGTCCCGATAGATAAAGGAAATCACATCCGCATCTGCCTCAATGGCTCCAGACTCTAATAAATCCGACATAATCGGACGTTTATCCTGGCGCTGCTCCACTCCCCGATTCAACTGCGACAGCGCGACAACAGGCACTTTTAACTCTCGCGCAATCCCTTTTAAGCCCCGTGAAATCTGGGCCACTTCCTGCTGGCGGCTTTCCGCCTTGCGACCAAGGGTCATCAGCTGAAGATAATCGATAATAATCATTCCCAAGTCGCTCTCCACTTTCAGACGTCTGGCTTTCGAGCGCAGCTCAGTCAAAGAAATCCCCACTGTATCATCAATAAAAATAGGCGCATCTGAAAGCGGACCAACCGCCCGTGTCAACTTAGGCCAATCCGTGTCTAACAGTTCCCCTGTCCGCACACGCTGCTGATCCACCATCGCTTCTGAACACAGCATGCGCTGCACGAGCTGTTCCTTGGACATTTCCAGACTGAACACGGCCACAGGAATTTGCGCACGCACCGACGCATTTTGCGCCATGTTCAACACGAGCGCGGTCTTACCCATGGACGGTCGTGCCGCGATGATCACGAGATCAGAAGCCTGCCAACCGGAAGTCAATCGATCCAGCTGAGAGAAAAAGGTCGGAATCCCCGTTAACTTTCCTTTATTAGCATAGAGATACTCAATTTTCTCAAACGTCTCCAACAAAATCGTGCGTATCGAGCTAAATCCATCCCGCGTTCGGCGCTGGGAAAGTTCTAGAATCATCTTTTCTGCATCAGAAAGTAAAGCCTGAACCTCTTCACCGGGCTCATACCCCCGTTCGGCAATCTGGCTCGTCGTCTTGATGAGTTGGCGCAAAAGTGACTTTTCCGCAACAACCCTGGCATAGTATTCCACACTGGCACTGGATGGCACCCCTTTAGCGATGTCAGCAATGGTGGATGTCCCGCCAACCTGGATCAGTTTGTCCTGACGACTGAGCATCTCCGCCACAGCAACAAGATCAATGGGATCCCCTTTTTCAAACAAATCACGAATGGCAGTAAAAATCAAGCGATGGCTGTCCCGGTAAAAATCTTCCGGCTGCAGAATCTCAAAAACAGTACTCGCCGTTCCCGAGTCTAGCATTAAAGCGCCAAGAACAGACTGTTCTGCTTCTAAATTATGGGGCGGAACTTTTGGGAGTGCCATGTCACTCTCCTCTTTCAAAAACATAGGCCATTGCTTCCTCGATACTTCCGACCGGCAGGACCTCAATCCCTTTTAAGCCTGACGGCACATCAGGGGAATTATCGACCGGAATCAAGACGCTTCTCACTTCGGCCTGCTTGGCGCCAAAGATCTTTTCATAAATACCGCCTACTGGTCTCACTTTTCCCTGAATAGAGATTTCACCCGTTATCGCCAAATCTTGCCTAATAGGCAGGTTCTTTAAAGCACTGTAAATAGCAAGGGTGGTCGCTAAGCCTGCAGAGGGGCCATCGATTCTCCCTCCGCCCACTACATTCACATGCACGTCAAAATCCCGCAGATCGACTCCGGCCAGGTTGCGTATCACGGCTGTGGCATTAAAAACAGCATCACGTGCCATGCTTCCCGCCGTCTCATTAAAGCGAATCGTGCCCTTACCGTTTTGCCCCGGAAAGGCAGCAGCCTCAATTTCCAAGACTGAACCCAAAAAGCCTGCCACTCCCAACCCGAGGATCCGGCCCACTTCCCATCCAGAACGAGCTTTGCGCACCACATACGGAATGAGACGGGCTGAACGCAACACTTCGCGAATATCCTCGACCCGAATCTGAACCTTTTCCACCTCTGGTTCCCGGAAACGCACCAGCCCATAAGCATCAGTCAAGAGGGTGTTCGCCTTCCGGCCTTCAATCACATATTCACTGATAAGTTCAGGAACGCCAACTTCCAATTCCACCCCCAACTTGACAGCAGCTTGGTGCACAATCGTCCGCACATCCTCCGGTTCCAAAGGTACAAAATACACCTCCGCCACGCGCGAGCGCAAGGCAGGACTTACCTCCACTGGATCCCTTGTCGTGGCACCAATCAAGACAAAGTCCGCCGGAGCACCCTCTTCAAAAAGATTTTTAATGTACTGTGGAATATTTGCATCCGAGGGGTCATAATACGATGAGTCAAAAAAAACCCGCTTGTCTTCCAAAACCTTCAACAATTTGCTGAGCAGCAGCGGATCCATTTCCCCAATCTCATCAATAAATAGAATGCCCCCGTGAGCATCGGTCACCAGCCCCGGCTTGGGTTCCGGAATCCCTGTATCTGCGAGTTCTCGTTTAGCTCCCTGATAAATTGGATCATGGACAGAACCCAAAAGCGGGTTCGTCACGTCCCTGGGATCCCAACGCAAGGTTGTCCCATCCACTTCGATAAAGGGAGCATTGGCAGCGAATGGAGAATTCGCATGTTTTTTAACGGTTTCAAGCGCCACCCGTGCGGCTGAGGTCTTGCCAACCCCTGGAGGCCCATACATGAGAATGTGTTGGGGATACGGGGTTGCGAGTTTGGCCAACAAGGACTGGACTGCACTCTCTTGCCCTATGATTTCCTCCACCGTTTGCGGCCGCAACACTTCTGCAGCCGGACTAGCCAGCTTGGTCAGATTCATCTTTTCCAAAAAGGCCAACTTTTTAAGGGTTTGTGCATTTTCCGGCCCAGACGAATCTTTTATAATCTGCATCTTTATTTCTTGTACATAGTCTTCGTGCCGCTCCTGCATCTTGTCCGCTATTTGCTTGTCTAACCGCTCTTCAACTGAACGGCGGGCAATCAAATCAGCAATCTCACCCTCAATCTTATCCAAGACCTCAGGCACCTCTGCCAAGGAGGGAAGGGGATGTGCCGTGGGATCATCACGAATAATCTTTGCGAGCCCTGCAACCCGTTCAGCGAGCGTTTCTGAACGCATTAAGCCAAGGGCCTCCAGTTTGCTGGCTTTCAACACCAGTTTGTCCGCCCCGTAAAAGCTCGCAAGCAAAGAATAAAGGGCATCGACTTCCCGCTGCCATTGTTCTTCATCGGCTAAACGTTCTGTTAAATCATGATGCTGCAGCCATTTGCTTAATAGCCCTTTCATAGGGGGTCTCCTTCCCAAACATCAAGCTATCTTAGGCTCCCGTAACATGAACCTGAAAGTTCGCGCTGACGTCCGGGTGCAGTTTGGCATGCACTGTATACGTCCCCAGCGTTTTAATTGGCTCTTTCAGTTCAATCTTGCGCTTATCAATCTCTACAGAATAGTCTTTCTTAAGCGTCTCTGCTATCTCCTTATTCGTCACCGAACCAAACAAACGACCTCCCTCCCCGGTTTTCGACGCTACTTCGATAGTCAGGGTCTGTAGCTTAGCCGCCAATGCTTCGGCAATCTGTTTTTCGCGTGCTTTGCGTTTCTCCTCTGAAGCTTTCTTATTCGATAGATCTTGGATATTGCCACTGGTCGCTTCGATGGCTAATCCTCTGGGGAAAAGAAAATTACGGGCATACCCATCGGCCACCTCGAAAATTTGGCCCTTCTTGCCTGTCCCTTTGACATCAACTTTCAATATAATTTTCACGGTCATCCCTCCTCATGTGAACTCGCGATTAAACCGATGTATCCGGCAGTTTGCGGAAATTAAACACCAAATCAAACAAGCCAAAAACAACGATGGCCACGATGCTGAATAAGAAGTAAAACAGGTTCACAAAAAGCATCGCCCATTTAAGCAGCAGCGGTATACGCGGAGATCTCAAAAAGTGAACATAAACAGCGAGCCCCAAAACTAAAGCCACCCCGGCATAGACGACCAGCAGGTTTGTGCCCAATCCTTTCAAGAAAGCCAAAGCGAATTCATCCCCGCCAAGATAGGCTGCCAGGCCCAAAATGGCCCCCCAAACCGCATACCACGGCAAACGCCAGTGCGAGAAAGGAGCTCGCCCTGCACGAACTGCAGGAATCCACCTTAAGGCCAGATATCCCATGGCAGTATACTCAAACAGGCTGGTCAAGGCAGCCAGACTCGGTAATAACGAAATATAGACAGGGAGCATTTGCTCAAGGGCACTGCGCAAATCCCCTTCTGAAACTCCTAGTTGCTGAGCCGCATCCAGCATGCCCAATGCCTTGTAAGACTCCATACTGGCATTGACGGCATCATGTAACAGCTGAGGCTGCAGACCCTGTTGCGCCAGCCCAATCACTGGAATAGCCCCTAAAAGCCCTGCCAAGAGCAAACTCCAAAAGGCGTTCACCCTCAGGGTCCAGCCCCGTTCCCAAGCGAAAACCGAAAAAAGCCCAACCCAGGGAAGATAACTTATCGGTCCAGGCCAATAGAAAAGCATGGCCAAGCCGTAGCCTAGCACGAGTATTGCGGCCGCTGTCCTCAAGCCTCTCTGGATGCCCAGCCAAAACACCGCCAGCAACAACAGAAATTCCAAAAACCAAAGTCCTCGAACCATTCCGGCCAGTGGAAAGAAAATCACGGCCATTCCAGCGAGAAAATCCAAGCTTTTGCGGTCGCTCCAATACATCCTCTGCGCTCCAATCTATTCATCAGGGGCGAGATAACTAAGCAGAAGGCTCAGATCCCCCCAATGGTTCTCCAAATCGACTTTATCATCTGTGCGCCAACTCTCAAGGCGCTGCAAGAGCATGCGATCGAGACGGGCAAAATCAAATCCTAAACGCCTGGTCATTAAGTAACTCAAGCCGACTAAATCTGCCAAAGCCTCCAACATTTCAGCATCTGACCCTGATAATGCCCCGTTTTGCAATTGCCACTGCGCTTTTAGAAGATCCACCTTAAGCGCTTCAATCGCTTTCATCCCTCTGACAACATCTACTTCGATCGGTTCCACTGATTCCAGGCCTCCTTAAAACCGGGTTCTGGGCTGATCCCGGCAGCATTTCCAACCTGCGGTCAAAACTAGCCACATGATTAGATTCGCTATAGGGGCTAAAACTCCTGCACTGCTGATAAAGCAAAAGGAGAGCACCTCGCTCCCCTTTAGGCCTTAGTCAACCGCATATGGCAGCAAGGCAATGCTGCGGGCTCTTTTGATGGCCAATGTCACCTGGCGTTGGTGCTTGGCACAGTTTCCGGAAATCCGGCGCGGCAAGATTTTGCCCCGCTCGGTAATATACTTGCGCAATTTATGTGTTTCTTTGTAGTCTATCGCTTCGACTTTATCCACACAGAAGCTGCACACCCGTTTCTTCGGGCGGCGTCCACGTTCACGCTTCATGTCATTTCTCCCCTTCCTAATTAGAATGGGATGTCATCTTAGAATGGAATGTCGTCATCCAAACTCACTTCATGGCCAAAAGAACCCGCACCGCTGTAGGATTCCCCGCTACCGGACGCTCCAGTCGCAGCACTGTCTTTCGGGCTTAAAAAACGGACATCCTCAGCGATGACTTCCGTCGACCAACGCCTCTGACCGTCCTTGCCAGTAAAGGAACTGACCTGAATACGGCCTTCAACTGCAGCTAATTTCCCTTTTGATAGGTAGTTGGAACAGAGTTCAGCCAGCTGGCGGTAGGCCACACAGGGGATAAAGTCAGTCTCCCTCTCTCCCTGGGCGTTCTTGAACTTCCGATCTACAGCCAATGTAAAGGTTGCCACAGCCACTCCGCTTTGAGTGTAGCGCAATTCGGGGTCTTTGGTTAAACGGCCAATCAAAACGACACGGTTCAACACCTGAAACCCCTCCTAGTCTTCCTTCTTCGTCGTCAGATAGCGAAGAATATCGTCGGAGATTTTCATCGTCCGCTCCAATTCCTCGGCGGTACGGGCCTCTCCTTCAAAGCTCATCAGGACGTAAAAACCTTCCCGATAATCTTTGATCTCATAAGCCAAGCGGCGTTTGCCCCACTTGTCCACCATCACATCGGCCCCGCCATTGTTGGCGAGCACGTTGGTGAACTTGTCCACAGTCACAGCAACCGCTTCATCATCCAGATCAGGCCGGATGATATAAAGATTTTCGTACGCTTTCATACTGCACCTCCCCCCGGACTATTGGCCCCGTATTTCACGGAGCAGGGATGTTAACTTACAGGCAGAAATTATACCATTTCTTGACTCGAAAATCAAGCAATGTTTCAAACATTAAAACGGAAATGCACGATATCCCCATCTTGCATGACATACTCTTTTCCTTCCAGCCGGACAAGGCCCTTGTCCCGTGCCCCCGCGAGCCCTCCATTCTCCGTAAAATCAGGGTAGGACACGATCTCCGCCCGGATGAAGCCCCGCTCGAAATCGCTATGGATGGTCCCGGCCGCCTGGGGAGCCTTCGTTCCCCGATAAATCGTCCAAGCCTTGACTTCCATCGGTCCCGCAGTAAAGAAGGTCATAAGCCCTAAGAGATGAAACGCAGCCCGAATCAAACGATCCAAACCCGATTCCTGGAGACCAAGATCGGCAAGAAACAACCCCTTCTCTTCCTGTGGCAACTCAGCGATCTCAGCTTCAATCTTGGCACAGATCACCACCACTTCGGCACTCTCAGCCGCAGCAATTGCGCGCACCTTCTGAACGAATAGATTGTCTGCAGCGTCGGCGACTTCCGCTTCACTGATATTAGCCGCATAGAGAATCGGTTTATTTGTCAAAAGCGGAAAGCTCTTGAGAATTTCCTTCTCATCCTGATCGAAGGACAAAGTTCGGGCACCCCGTCCTTGTTCGAAAACCGCTTGCAGACGGTTCAGTAAGTTGACTTCGATGAGGGCCTTCTTGTCACCCGCCTTCAAAAGTTTGGCTGCGCGTTCCTTGCGTTTCTCTACACTCTCCAGGTCAGAAAGGATCAATTCCAGATCGATGATTTCGATGTCCCGCTGGGGATTGACGCTGCCCTCCACATGGACAACGTTACTGTCTTCAAAACAACGCACGACGTGCACGATCGCATCCACCTCGCGAATATGGGAGAGAAACTTATTGCCTAGCCCCTCCCCTTGGCTCGCGCCTTTCACAAGTCCGGCAATGTCGACAAATTCAACCGTCGCTGGCACGATCCGATCAGGGTGAACCATCGTTGCCAGCACCTGCAGACGCTCATCAGGAACTTGAACAATCCCTACATTGGGTTCAATCGTACAGAATGGGTAGTTAGCCGCCTCTGCTCCAGCTTGCGTGATGGCATTAAACAAGGTCGATTTGCCAACATTTGGCAATCCGACAATTCCTACATGTAAGGTCATGGTGTTCCTCCTCGTGTTATTAAAAGGTCGTTCGAGACCATCGGTTACCTTTCCGGGCTTTTTTCAGCACAGCTTAAAACAGTTTTAAGCTGTCGTTCTAATTTAACGCGCGCAATCCATGCTTGATGCCCGCAACCCAAACATTGAATCCGAAAATCCATTCCGGTTCGCATAATTTTCCAATCCGTACTCCCGCACGGATGGGGCTTGCGTAAACGAACAGTGTCCCCAAGGTTTAGCTCAACCAAAGCATTCCCTCCCGCTTATCCTCGTTCAAAAGGCCCACTTCTACCCGTAAGCGTTCACTTGACGTCACTTTGCCGGGAAAATATTCTTTAGCTGCAAAGGGTCCAAAAGTCTCGGCACAACTTGAGCCGCCAAAACCTGATCCAGCAGCTTGAACAGTTGAAGGAACTGCGGATAAAACCAGCTCTCCTGAATCAAAACAAGCTTAGGACTGATTCCGAATGCGAGTACCGGTGAAAAAATTCCAATCAAAACAGCCAAGGCCACAAGTACGGAAAGTCCCCCAAAAACCAAGCCACCTCCATGATTGAGTGTGCCGCTGTACGCGCCCAAGGGCCGCAGGAAAATTCCGACTGCCAGATGTACGAGAAGGTAAACCCCATAAAAGACCAGGGCAAAAGCAAACAGCCTTAATAGGTTTTCCGCCAACGAGACCGCCATTCGGTGTGCTGCTTCTTCCAAAACCCCCTGGGTGACCGATTGTAATGCCCCCTTGCCATTCGTCACAAAGGAACGGAGTTCCAAGGGAAACAGGCTGAGGATCTGCTCCAGGATACTCCCATTGAGCACCTGTGCCTGGGTCTGTATCTGAGCCCAGACGACTTTGTATACAAAGGGTTCAACCCAAACCTGGAGCGGAAACCTTTTCTCCAGTGCCTTAAGCACCGCTTCATAATTATGGGCCGCCAAGACAAAACCACCAAGCGACCCAATAAAATTAACCAGTCCGCTCAAGAGCCCACGGCGATACCCTTGCAACGCTCCAAGCAATATGAGTCCAAGAATCAACACGTCAACAATGTTCATGGGCTCCCTCCTTTCATAAATGATTCGTTTTCAACACCTGAAAATCCTGCCCCCAAGCTTATTTTCAAACAAAGAAAGCGCAAAAAGGGCAGAAAAAAGCAGCCTTAGGCCGCTTTAAATTCATATTGACTACTTTGAATGACGAAAGCCTTTGGCGGGGATGCGTGCGAATCGAACACACCTCGGAACGTTCTGCGTCCCGACACGCGGATTTGAAGTCCGGGGGCAGCACCAGCCACCATCCATCCCCAGCTGACTCTTACAGTTTAACATAAACCATTCGCGATGAAAAGTTTTGATCAAATAACCTGCTTTCTACGTAGCATAGTTATCACCCGGAGCAAAAAACGCGGATACCAACCTCCTGCAGCCAGAAGTGCCTCAGTCGTCTTCTGATTAATAGTCACGTGTGCTTTCGGATCCGACAGATACATCGCCAAGAGCCCATCTAAGACTGCTCTGTGGAAATTAGGGAAAGGGAGCTTGCCGATCTGTTCTCGTCCTGTCCGATAGATAAAGGTCATTCGTTCGGCCATTTCTACATCCGTAACGTAATCAGCAACTAGGTTGAGATCCCCGTTTTCCACATCTTCCAGCCGATCGATAAAATAGTCTAGCAAGATGTGGAAAGCATTCACCCATGGATAATAAGCCGCCTCAGCCTCCGAAAGCCAAGATCCCTGATGCTCTGCCTTGGCTAAAGCTGCAAAGTAAAAGATTCCGAGAGTAGAGCCAGAAGCTGCCGCCAGCTCCCACGGCCTGAATCCAGGATACTCAGCCATCAGGGGTTGCAACCATTGTTGCATGGCGGCATTGCGCTCCGACTTACGGATATGTTTATACGTCTGCAGGTTGGCATAGCGTTCAGCATAACGGCGAAGGACTGGCAGAACCCCCGTAAGAGCCGGAGAAGCCAGAGCCTCCTGGCAGCCTTTCACCAGGCTTACAAGATATCCCCCATCCTCTGTGAAAGGATAAAAACGATAGTAGTCTGACAAAGGTTTTTCTAGGGTAAATGCCTCATCCATCGCTATATGAAGCTGCCGAAAGGCTTTTGCATCCTCAACCCCGGCTCGATCACAGAGATTGTCCAAATAATCGCTGATGGTTTGATAGGCCACAATAAAGCGCAGGATTTCTGTTTGCGCCGTCTCACTTAAAGCAGGATACAATCCATAAATGGCTCCTCCTTGGGCGTGGAAACGCTTGGCCTGCAGGCTGGCCAAGGCTTGTTCTTTGAGCAGGGTATCGGGAATCTGCTGAGCCTGCTGCCGCCAGATCGTGAGTTCCTGCTTAACCACAGGAAAGACCGTCCGCATAAAACGAATAATGAGCCACGTTTGACGAATCTGAGAAAGCACAGACAACCACCTTTCCTCGGGCAAGTTTAGAATAACCCCTCTCCAGGTATAAATTGGAAATCTTTCGTCAAGGCTAGAAGTAATACCTTTTAAGATGTTTAGAAAGGAGGATTTTCTAGTGGACAAATATCCCATTGCCAACCTTAGTCAAGATGAGCTGCAGCACATCAAATCATTGGAACAAGAACTGAATCAAAAACACTCTTTAACCGAAAAAGTACTGATTGCTTATACTAAAAAGTAGTATTCCCAGAAAGTACCCAAAAAATCGCAGCCTAGATCGTTTAAAGAACGCTGGGCTGTGATTTATGATGCCCACTTCTACATGTGGGCTTTCACTTTTACCATTCACGGTAGAAAGTAATTTCGGGTGGCATAAGTGCAACCTCGGCTTCCGACGTCCAAGGATGGCCTAGTGTCGCTGAAGCCATGGATGGCGTGAAGCGACCGCCTTCGCCCGATTGTCCCACTGGGACAATCGCAGCCCAAGCCGGGTTTTCTTTATCAGCCATAGATTTCCGAATCCTCACGAAAATGATAGCAGGAACCTTTCAGATAATCCTTTACATAGTTTGTCATTTCCTCTGCTGGCAATTGCCGTTCCATCAGATTGAAACGAGCCTGGACAAGCCCTTTGACACATTCTAACGTCAAGTCGGTTAAATGTGTACAACCCATTCCCTTGCCAACCGCTGCCTCGATCTTTTTCCGCACCCCATGAACCAGTTTCAAGCCAACCAATTCCTTGACCCGCTCCTCTACTTTAAGGCAATCTGGGTGAGGGGCCCGGCGCAACTCCCCATAAGCCATTGTAACTTCGTAAGTCTCTAGATCCACGCTAAGATTTAAACACCACTCATGATGGCTATCGAGAAACACCCCACTGACTAGCGCCGTCTTGTAATCATCGGTCTGAACATTGACTGTAATAGAACGGTTAAACAGGTACACCTTACATCTCCCCTTATTCGTATCGAACCCCAGAAGCTATCTTCAGCCTATACATTTTGCTAAAGAAAACCCGGCTTGTGCCGAGCCTTTGGCGACAGCAGAAGCCGAGGTTGCACTTATGCCACCACAAAGATATACTTTCTGACTGGTACGAGAAAAACTAAGGCTTACGCCTAAGCCTCTCCGCTCAGACGAAAGCCCCTACTGACATCAGCCTTTAAAACTCAGCCGACTATTCGATTTGATACCCCTTAGCCTTCAGCGCATTGATCGCTTCCGTAGCCTGTTCCCCATTCAAGCGCGCTAAAATTTGAACCATGGTATTGGACCGATGAAAAAGGGCCAAACTGGCGATATTGACATTGTAACCCTTGATTATAGCGGACATATCGGAGATAACTCCTACTTCATCCTTCGTTTCCACAACAACCCGCTGGCCAGGGCTACGGAAACCCAGAGTATCGAGAAACGCATCAAAAATATCGGTCTGCGTGATTATGCCGACAAGCTGACCATCTTCCACTACGGGCAGCCCGCCGATTTTGTGTTCCCTCATTAAAAGGGCCGCATCTTCAATTTTTGTGTTAGGAGTGCACGAAATAACGTGTTTAACGGCTACCTCGCGGATTGCAGTCTTGGCTACCAAATAATTTAACTCGAAAATACTTAGAGTTGTGGCCGGAGAAGGGGAAATCTCTCTCAGATCACCATCCGTAACCAATCCGACAACCTTTCCCTTGTCGACGACTGGCATCCGATTGATTTGTTTCTCCCGCATCAGTGCCAACGTGTCTGCAATCGTATCATTCGGACTGACTGATACAACCGGGGTAGACATGAAATTCTTTACATACATGTAAACCAGCCCCTTTCTTGCCTCTTTATCATTATAGCCCGCTGCCACAGATTTAACACTTTTGACCCGGGCAGCGGAAAATTTATTCAGGAATTTAGCAAGATGGTTATGGATGTTCTACATTATGCATACCCTGGAGAATGGACTGTTCACTAGCCTCCTAAATACGCCTTACGAACCTCTTCGCTGGCAGCTAGTTCTCTGGCCTCACCGCTCAGAACAATTTTGCCAGTTTCTAAAACGTAAGCGCGGTTGGCAACGGACAACGCCATATGCGCATTTTGCTCAACGAGTAGAATGGTCGTGCCTTGCGCATTAATTTCTTTAATAATATCAAAGATTTGCTTAACGAGTATTGGGGCAAGGCCCATAGAAGGCTCATCTAAAAGCATGAGTTGTGGTTTAGACATTAATGCCCTTCCCATGGCTAGCATTTGTTGTTCACCACCGGAAAGTGTCCCGGCCACTTGACTTTTACGCTCCTTTAAGCGTGGAAAAAGTTCGAATACCCGCTCGACATCTTTTTTGATACCGCTCTTGTCCTTGCGCAAGAAGGCACCCATATCCAAGTTCTCCATAACCGTCATATTGGCAAATACCCGCCGGCCTTCAGGAACTTGGGATATCCCTTTGGCGACAACGTTTTGAGGTGGAATACTGCTTAAGTCTTCGCTATTGAAGGTTAGTTTTCCTTGTTTGGGACGGAGTAAACCCGAAATTGTTTTTAAAGAAGTGCTTTTCCCGGCACCATTGGAACCAATGAGTGTCACAATTTCCCCTTGGTTTACCTGGAAGGAGATCCCTTTGAGCGCATGGATTGCGCCATAATAAACATGCACATCTTCAAGTACAAGCATTAAATAGCCTCCTCTCCCAGGTATGCTTCGATGACTTTCGGATTACTCTTGATCTCTGCCGGATTGCCATGAGCTATAACTATGCCGTAGTCCAAGACGTAAATCCGTTCACAAACCCCCATCACCAGGGACATATCATGTTCAATGAGCAAAATTGTAATCTGGAAATGTTCACGGATCCAGCGAATGAGTTCCATGAGTTCATGCGTCTCTTGCGGATTCATACCAGCTGCAGGTTCATCCAGAAGCAGAAGCTTTGGCTTTGCGGCCAAAGCACGCGCGATTTCTAAACGCCGTTGTTCACCATATGGTAGGTTTTTAGCGATTTCCCTAGCCTTACCCTGCAAATGGAACACCTCAAGCAGTTCAAGTGCCTTTTGCTCCATTTCTTCTTCCCCGCTAAAGTAACCAGGCATTCGGAGTATTGCGCTTAACGTCGAATACTTGGCATGCTGATGAAAGGCAATCTTAACATTATCGATCACACTGAGGTCACCAAACAAGCGGATATTCTGAAATGTCCGCGCCATTCCACGGTGCGTCACTTGGTAGGGTTTGAGGCCGCTGACATCTTTACCTTGAAACAGCATTTTACCCTCAGTGGGATCGTAAACCCCGGTTAACAAATTAAACACTGTTGTTTTTCCGGCACCGTTTGGACCGATCAAGCCGATGAGTTCCCCTTCACGGATCTCAATATTCAAATTAGAAACTGCTTTTAGGCCGCCGAAAGATTTTGAGAGGTTTTCGATCTCAAGTAACATTTCTCTCACCCTTCTTTCCCAAGAAATTAAGGCTAAACTCCTTCGTCCCCATTAAACCGATCGGCCTAAACACCATCATGACCACAAGGAGCGAAGCAGTAATAACCATGCGCCATTCTGGGAAACCAGCCAGAAGAGCCGATATGACCGTCATGAAAATAGCGCCAAAAATGCTTCCGGTGAGACTTCCAAGACCGCCCAATACGACCATAACCAAAATGTCAAAAGACTTTAAGAAACTGAAGGTCATGGGTTGGATGATATACATATAGTTGGCATAAATTCCTCCGGCCAATCCGGCAAAGAAAGCGCCGAAAGTAAAAGCTAGCACTTTATACTTCGTTGTGTTAATACCCATAGCTTCAGCAGCGATTTCATTTTCTCGCACAGAGATACAGGCGCGCCCATGGGTGGAATTGATTAAGTTATGCATAACCACAATACTAAGAACCATCAACCAAAAGGACCATGACCAAGTAATTTTGCTGGATAGTGTAAAGCCAGCTGCACCGCCGACGTACTCCGTATTAAGGAATACAATCCGGACAACTTCACCCACTCCTAAGGTAGCAATTGCTAGATAGTCTCCTTTTAAACGAAGCGTTGGTAAGCCGACTAAGAATCCTACCGCAGCAGCCACTAAGGCTCCAACAAGGAGACCAAGCGCCAGGGGCCCATGCAGTTTGGCGGTAATGATAGCCGATAGGTATGCTCCAATCGCCATAAATCCGGCATGGCCAATTGAAAACTGCCCCGTGATTCCGTTAATCAAATTCAGACTGGTTGCCAAAATAATATAGATACAGATGAGGATCAAGTTGAGTTTATAGAACGGCGGCAAAATATCGGTGAGAATCGAGCCTTGAATCACAGCATAAAACAATGTGGCCCCAAGAAGAACAAACACATTTTTACGATTTAACCATTTGCTCACTATCATCACCTACACTTTCTCACGCACGTTCTTACCAAAAAGCCCTGTTGGCTTAATGATCAAAACGAGAATTAAAATTAGAAATGCCACAGCATCCCGCCAGGTTGAAGCACCTAATCCGCTGACGAATGCTTCGGTAAGACCCAAAACTAATCCTCCAACCATGGCTCCAGGGATAATACCGATCCCGCCCAATACTGCGGCAACAAATGCCTTTAAGCCGGGAATAATCCCCATGAGAGGATCGATGGTATTAAAATACACCCCCATGAGAACACCGGCTGCGCCAGCCAAAGCAGAGCCGATGGCAAACGTAGCGGAAATGGTATTGTTGACGTTTACTCCCATGAGTAAAGCGGCATCTTTATCAAAAGACACAGCACGCATCGATTTACCCACTTTTGTATATTGCACTGTAAATTGTAGAAGAAACATCAGAACAACGGAAGTAACAAGCATAACAACATCCCCGTACTTAAACATAATCCCGGCTACGTTGTACACTGTCTCCGGAAAAACAGGAGGATAGGTCCGAACTTGGGCCGTAACAAGCAACATCCCGCCATATTCCAAAAATAATGATACCCCAATGGCTGTGATCAGTGCCGCAATGCGAGAGGCATTCCGCAATGGTTTATAGGCAATGCGCTCAATGAGCATCCCAAGGATGGCACTGACGACCATGGCGAAAAACAAAGCAGGCAAAAAGGACCAGTGTAACTGAGTCGTTACAATCCAGCCCAAATAGGCTCCAACCATCATCACGTCACCGTGCGCGAAGTTAATTAATTTAACGATTCCGTAAACCATCGTATAGCCAAGGGCAATCAAAGCATAGATACTTCCCAAGGAGAGACCATTGACAGCCTGCTGACTAAATTGTTGAAGGATATGTCCCATGTTTTCACTCCTATACCGATTAGATTGGTAAAGAAAACCCGGTGATCGAGACAAAGTGATACTTTCTGTTATTCCAAAGGAGAGGGGGGGGCAGTTTTGTCCCCCCCCTCCTATTGCAGGAACACCGCACATAACCAATCACAGGTTATTTATGTGTAAGGTTTTTGTTACGGTGTTACGGTGGTCAGATATACGGTCTTACCCTCTTTATTTTGTTTAATTACTGCACTCTTGGTGGGATTATGGGTCGCCGGATCAATTGTGATCCCACCGGTTACACCTTTAAAGTCTTTGAGTTTTTCTAAAGCATCCCGAATTTTTGAGGAATCTGCAGAACCAGCCGTCTCAATCGCTTTAGCGATCATGTTGGCTGCATCGTAAGCTAAAGCAGACATAGCATTCGGCTCATGCCCGAATTTGGCTTGATAGTCTTTGACAAATTGTACCATATCCGGCGCAGCTGTCGCAACGTGGTCAACATAATAGGTGTTGTTCAGAGCCGCAGGAGTACCAATTTCAAACAGTTTGGCATCATCCCAGCCGTCCCCGCCGGCAAATGGTTGATTCATACCGAGTTCGCGAGCTTGTTTTACAATTAAACCGACTTCTTGGTAATAGCCCGGTACCCAAATTAGATCTGGGTTTTGGGATTTTATCCGGGTTAAGATTGGACGGAAGTCTTTGTCACTGCCAGCAACATATTGCTCAGTTCCGGTAATTTGTCCGCCACCTTGTTTGAAATTGGTAACGAAAGCATCAGCCAAACCCTTGGAATAGTCGCTCTTTTGGTCAATAATAATCGCAGCCGTTTTAGCTTTTAACGTATTCAGCGCAAACTTTGCACCTACTTTTCCTTGGAAAGGATCAATAAAGCAAGCTCTAAAAACCCAAGGCCTAACTTGACCATTATCAACCGTTACTTTTGCGTTCGTACCACTGGGGGAAACCATTGGGATCTTATTATCTGTCACAACCGGAACTGCAGCCAAAGTTACAGAACTGGTCATACTTCCAATCACAGCAACCACTTTGTCTTGCGTTACAAGCTTGGTGACGGCAGCCGTTGATTCTCCAGCATCCGATTTGTTGTCCGCCGCAACAAGTTCCAATTTCTTACCCAATACGCCACCTTTGGCATTTTGTTGCTCAAAGGCCAAGTTAATGCCATTTTTAGCTTCTTGACCGAACATGGCTGTACCACCGGTCAGCTCTAAGTTAGCCCCAATCTTAATCGTACCACCCGAGCCGCCACTTGATGTACTGGCACCACCCGTCGTTCCACATCCGGAAACAAGCGTTACTCCTAGAATTCCCACCAAGGCCAAACTGAGAATTTTCTTCATTTGTCCGTATTCCTCCCTCTTTTTAGAACACCTAGCCACTACACCTAGCCACTGTCGTTCTGTCATTCTAGTCTTTTTTCCGCAATTCCCCCTATCGTCCGTGCAAAAAAGCCTCCGCCTACGAACCGATAGATATAGACAGAGACCCCTTCTCCTCAAATTAGAAAACTTTATGCTTTCTAATTTTAAACATATTTTATATTTTATATATTAAGGTGTCAATCACTAACCTGTTTTAGTACAAACTTTCGTATTGCGAATATTTTCAATAGAAAGAACTCCGCGTCACGTAAAAGCGTGATACGGAGCCTCCTGTGATCCGAGATCAATGATATATTGAACTAAAATATATTCCGTGCTAGGCCAAAATCATGCGGTCATTATGAATGTGTGAGCCGCTCGCCTTCTCGAACATCTCGAAGAGGCGGTTAATCGTCATGTTAGCCCGCTCCCCTTCGCGGAGATCGAGGATAATCCTGCCTTCATGCATCATGATTGTACGGTTGCCCACACTTAAGGCATGATCAAGGTTATGCGTAATCATCAGGGTTGTGAGCCGATTTTCCGCCGCGACGCGACAGGTCAAATCCAGGACTTTTTCTGCGGTCTTCGGATCGAGAGCCGCAGTGTGCTCATCGAGAAGGATGAGCTTTGGTTCCCGCAAAGTCGCCATTAATAGCGTTAAGGCTTGCCGCTGCCCGCCTGACAAAAGGCTGACCTTATTGGTTAAACGATCTTCTAAGCCTAAACCCAGTTTCCTAAGTTCGCCTCGAAAATACTCTCGTTCTTTCACGGATATCGCCCGGCGCAAACGCCGGGACTGCCCGCGGCGCAAGGCCATAACCATGTTTTCCTCAATCGTCATCGATGCCGCCGTACCCCGCATCGGATCTTGGAAAACCCGGCTAACCAAGCTTGCCCGCTTATACTGCGGCCATCCTGTAATCTCGTAGCTAGCGATTCGGATTTCTCCCTGATCGATCAAGAAATCTCCGGCAATAGAGTTTAACAAGGTCGACTTGCCTGCTCCGTTGCTGCCAATGACCGTGACAAAGTCGCCTGCTGCCAACTGCAAGGAAATTCCGTTAAGTGCCTGTTTTTCATTGATCGTTCCTTTGTTAAATGTCTTGAGTATTTTCCGAACGCTGAGCATCAGTTTTCCTCCTTTCCAACACGAGAGCCAGAACGTGTAAAAATTCTCTTCTTAATACCGGGGGAAGTTAAGGCAATAATGACGATGATGGATGTGACCAGTTTTAGATCCGTCGGAGCCAGGCCCAGTTGGAGGACCAGGGCGATGATGACCCGATAAACGACGGCTCCGAAAATAACCGCTAAAATAGTGCGTCGGATCGTAGTTGTCCCGATCAGGACTTCCCCTATGATGACTGAGGCCAGGCCAGCAATGATCATTCCAATGCCCATGCTCGCATCGGCAAATTGTTGGTTCTGGGCTACATAGCTCCCTGCAAACGCCACCATACCATTGGACAATGATAAACCAAGAATTTTCATCCGGTCCGTATTGACACCCTGGCTACGGATCATCACTTCATTATCCCCCGTCGCACGTAGAGCAATCCCGATCTCTGTTTCTAAAAAGAGATAAAGAAAATGTCCTAAGATCAACACCGTGATCAGACTCAAAACTAAGACCCCATACCGCTCCATGAATGGGAGTTGAGCAACATCGCTAAAAATTGTGCGCAAACGCAAGAGGGGAATATTGGGTCTGCCCATGATCCTCAAGTTGACGGAGTAGAGTGCTGTCATGGTTAGGATCCCGGAAAGCAAAGGCGTAATCTTGAACTTCGTATGCAGAACACCTGTGAAGGCCCCTGCCAACAATCCTCCGAGAAAAGCCAGCCCTGAAGCCAACCAGGGATTTTGACCCGAAAAGATTAAACGCGCGGCAATGGCAGCTCCAAGGGTGAAGCTGCCATCGACCGTTAGATCTGCATAATCAAGGACACGGAAGGTCAGATAAACACCAAGAACCATGATCGCGTACATTAAACCTTGTTCTAACGTTCCAGAAAAGACTTGCCAGGACATTATTACACCTCATCGGTTCGTATTTCCTGCCGTGTTTCCCGGTCTTCCCTGACGACTTTCGTGCCGTTTTCCAGGCGTTATTTCGTTTCGATCAAATGAACGCCTTTTAAGTCATCCGGAATCTTGATTCCCAGGAGGGCGGCATCGGTTTTATTGATAACAGTATCAAAATCCTTTTGGCTTTCAATGGCCATGTCTTGCGGTTTGGAACCTTTTAACACCTTCAGGGCCATCTCGCCCGTCTGTTTGCCCAGGTTTTTATAGTTTATCCCAATTGTTCCCAAAGCGCCCTTTTCAACGACGCTGCTTTCCCCGGAAATCACCGGAATCTTTGCCTTGTCCGTAACCTGAAGCACGGTGGGGGAAGCGGACACAACCATGTTGTCCGTTGGGACATAAATGACATCCACCTTGCCAACCAGCGACTGGGTAGCCTGCTGCACGTCAGCCGTGCTGGCTACCGTCGCTTCTACAATTTGCAGGCCCATCGTGACGGCAACATCCTTCGCCATTTTAACTTGGACTTGAGAATTGACTTCTCCGGCGTTGTAAATTATGCCAACTTTCTTGGCCTGGGGAATGAGTTTTTTGAGAAGATCAAACTGTTGCTTCAAGGGATTCATATCCGTGGTCCCGGTGACATTGGTTCCAGGTTTTTCGTTACTATTCACGAGCTTAGCCGCTACGGGATCCGTAACCGCCGTAATCAAAATCGGAACGTCCTTGCTCGCTCCGGCCATGGCCTGTGCCGAAGGAGTGGCAATCGCCAAAACGATATCCAGCTTGTCTGACGCAAATTGCTGAGCAATCGTGTTCAGTGTTGATGCATCCCCTTGGGCGTTCTTGTATTCGACCTTGAGATTCTTCCCTTCTTCATAACCATTGGCTTTGAGTGTTTCCAAAAATCCTTGCCGGGCAGCATCCAGTGCCGGATGTTCTACGATCTGAATAATGCCGACCTTAATCATCTTTTGACCCGCATTCCCCCCGGAACCAGCGGTCGAGGCTGTCGTCCCACAGCCGGCTAGAGCGACTGTTAAGAGCATGAGGGCACTAAACAACGCAAGAAACTTTTTCATAAATACGCCTCCCTATTTTGGGCAATAAAAAACACTTCCGCAGGAAGTGCCAATGCCCATTTCCTACTGTCCTACCACACTACCACTATTCAGTTGTTTCTATATTAAAGTTAAATGGCGTTCTTTGTCAATATAATTATCTTCATCGAGCATCAATATAAGCACGAACAAGTGCGCCTTCTGCCATACCAGTAAGTCTTCAAATGTTTTCGCTGGTTCTCTTATTCTGACTTCTGACTTCTGACTAGTTACATCGTCTTTACATCCTAATATAGAGTGCGCTTGTCTCCAACCCGGCGTGTTAGGTGATGTTCATCAAAGTATTCCAATAAAGGCACCGCAAATTTCCGTGAAACGCCCCATAGTTCCCGGATTTCTGCGACGCTGGCTTCCCCGTGCTCCTTAAGATAGTGCTCAAGAGAGGTCTGTGCTTCACCCATGGCCTGCCGGCTAAAATAAATTCCATTCGTCACAATCCATTCCCCAAGCTCGCAAAAATACCCAGCATATTCCCCGGCGTCTTGCAGATTTATTTGACAGACAGAAGCTGCATGAGTCAGATCCGGAGGGGTTAAGCCGGCAGAAATCCATTCCCGTGCTAGACAATCCACCCGTTGAGCAAGTCCGATCGGAAGGTCTGCTCCTTCCGGTGCTTGGATTTTTCCGCCTTCCAGACGATAGTAACCACGCCCGGCCCCTTCTTCCAAAAGAGCCTGCCAAAGAGGATGCGGCCAAGCGATCTTCATCCGGTTTTTAAGCTCCTCTCTGCCGATACCGCGCCGCAGGGGGTTGGACTTTACATAACCCCGGACGATATCGAGGACTTTCTGACGCCACGCTTCTGCTGTTTCCTTAGCCCAGTAGTGCAGCTGGGATCCTTCCAGCCAGACCTCAATACGCTCGTTGTCCCGAAGCTCTGCTAGCCAAGTTTCGATTTCACTCGCAGTAACATGAAATACCCCGACCAATTCGTTCATACTCTTGGGTTCATTCAACTCTCGAACTAAAAGTTCTTGCGGATTCCCTATGTCTTTTAGGTG
Source organism: Desulfosporosinus sp. (assembly GCA_020692355.1). Lineage (GTDB taxonomy): Bacteria > Bacillota > Desulfitobacteriia > Desulfitobacteriales > Desulfitobacteriaceae > JAJZPA01. Next base: position 10,194 of record JAIMKP010000005.1, on the reverse strand, counting down.
CATGACAGAAAGCGTACTTTCTTTAAAACGTTTTTGTTTAAACTTAGCAACTCCCAAGACTTTGCCGCCGGCAATCGTATGGGCAGGAGAATAAAAACGCATGACAAATCGATCCTGAGGCGCTGCTAATGTCGGCTCCTCAAGGAGAATCTGGGCATAGACCTCCTCTCCCGGTTGAATTTGCTCCCGGTCGAGCAGATGGATGCGGCCGAGGATTTCTGCCGTCCCCAAATGAAAACGCATCCGCTGTCTTTGAATAATCGGCTTGTCCATAGAAGCGAGGCTTTGAACCTTTAGATCCAAGATATTTCCTACCGAGAAGGCATTCAGCTCCGCCAAAACGGTTCCTTTTTCCACCTCTGACACTTCTACCCCGGCCAGATTAACAGCCACGCGCTGTCCAGCTTGGGCCTTAACTACTTTTTTCCCGTGCACTTGTAGCGTACGAACTTTTGCAATGCGGTGTGCGGGCTCGATCACAACATCTTGTCCTATTTCAATGCTCCCGCTATAGAGCGTTCCGGTCACGACTGTTCCAAACCCCTGAACGCTGAACACACGGTCAAGCGGCATTCTAGCAGGGCCCGCTGCCTTCTTGCTCTGCCCTGCATCCAAAGCTGTGTCGATCCCGCGCTTAAGCTCAGAAATCCCTTGCCCACTCAGCGCAGAAACCTTGAAAAGAGGGGAATTAGCAAAGGATGTCCCTGTCAATTCCTCTTTAATCTCTTCTTCGACCAGTTCAAGCCATTCTTGATCCACAAGATCGATTTTGTTCAAAACAATAATCCCGCGTGGGATCCCGAGCAATGTAAGTATGTCCAGATGTTCCCTTGTCTGGGGCATTATTCCTTCATCTGCAGCTATCACGAGCAGCACTACATCCATGCCCCCAGCACCCGCTAACATTTGCCTGACAAAACGTTCATGCCCAGGCACGTCGACAATTCCCACATCTCTCCCGCTGGGCAGATTCATGTGAGCAAAACCCAGTTCAATAGAAATCCCTCTTTGCTTTTCCTCCTTAAGACGATCCGTATCCATTCCCGAAAGCGCCCGAATCAACTCAGTTTTTCCGTGGTCAACGTGTCCTGCCGTACCTACCAGATAGTGCCTTTCCATATTCCACCTCAAGACTTCATATTTACCCACGATGCCAATGATAGAAAAGAACGGGCAAAAAAACCAGGCCCATATACCCAAAGATCGGATATCCAATCTTGACAATCTGCGAGAAACGCATACCTGCTAGAGGAACGACAGCAGATAATACCAAAAAGGATGCCCAATGATATGAGGTAAATCCGGAATCAACGATTCTGCTGACCAGACTGAATCCATTACCTATAGCTGCCGTCAGCATCGCTAGCCATAAGACAACGACATAGAGAAAGGCAGGCCAATCCCCCAACTTTGCGGCCACAGCTACCATGGGAATTTCTAGTCCAGATACTTCTGGGAATCGCAACAGTGCAGCACCGATCACCATCGCAAATAGCCCCAGAGCCACGCCACCTGCTACCGCGCCCAGGCGGGCACCCGGTTTTTGAATTGTCCTGCCTAATGAGGCAAAAACAACCATGGCCAAGGTAAGATTAAAAGAAACATATAAAATCGCTGCGACCAACCAATGGCCTAATAACAACGATGGTTCCAGCGGAAGGCCTTCACCATCGCCTGATTTAGCCCAAATGAAAGCCAGGAGTACAATTCCCAAGCAAAAGGCAAATTTCAGAGGAATTAACACGGAATTGATCCAGAGAACGCCTTCCCCCCGATACCAAAGCGCCAACTCAATAACCCCAGCAGTAAGCCAAATACCAAGCCAGCGCGATAGACCAAAATATTCATTGAAGAGTGCGCCACTTCCTGAAAGCATCGCCAACATTCCTAACAAGAGAAGAATACTAACCAAAATATCGGCCACTTTTCCCAGACGATCTCCAAAGAGGCTACGAAAGAATTCCGGATAGGTTGCGCTTCGCCAGTTTTCTTGCAGATCGAGCATAACCCATCCGAGCCAAGCAAATAAAGCAGCACTCGCTATAATACCCAGTAAACCCCACAGGCCAAAACGGGCGAAAAACTGTTGAATCTCCTGTCCAGAAGCAAATCCAGCCCCCATGACGGCTCCTACATAAGTCGCCGCAACTTGAAACGACGTTTTCAGCATGGGCATCCCTCCTTGCCACATGCTTATGGCTTAGGATGCACCTTCATGCATAAACTCTGGGTTGAATGGGAATATTTTAAAGGAATAGGATTTGACAGGGGGCCTGGCTCTTGAGTTTATTATCCGTATTTACTGAACCCCGTAAACTAAAAATACATATTGATGATCTTAATGGCAGGGAGGATCTCCGCCATCGGTTAACTGAACTATTTCGTGAAGTTCACCATCGGCCCGTCCTTGTCTTATGCATCGGCACGGATCGCTCAACAGGGGATGCCTTGGGGCCTTTAATTGGTACCCAGTTGTTACGCCAAGGCATTCCCAAGCTTCATGTTTTGGGAACACTGGATGATCCGGTGCATGCAACCAATTTAGAAGAGAACATTCATCATATCGGCAGTACCTTAGTCAACCCTTACATCTTGGCTATTGACGCCTGTCTCGGACGATTGGACTCCGTAGGGTACATCACCCTGGCCGAAGGGCCTCTCAAACCTGGTGCGGGCGTACATAAACAGCTTCCGGAAGTGGGAAATGTCCATTTAACTGGAATCGTTAACGTGGGAGGATTCATGGAATATATGATTTTGCAGAATACTCGTTTGAACCTCGTCTGGCGCATGTCGGAGGTTATCAGCGAGGTGATCGGTCAATCATTCTGGCGTTCACGGCTTTATTATTAGAAGATCACAATTTAGACCCGTCAAGGGCCTTATTTATTGCCTCTTTCTCCTCTGCGCTCAGAGGATAACTCGATTCTCCTTTAGCAAGAGGTTTAGCGTAAACTCGCGACTCTTCCCTGCTGTTAATTGAGGAAAGGACCAGCCCGTCTCCTTCCTGATTTGTAAATGCAATGGCGAAACTTAAGTCGCTCCCCATGTTGTCGAATGCATTAAATCGAATGATCCCCGTATGGGTAAACGAGAGCCTCAGTTTATGCTCAACCTTTTTCAAGCGACTGTCTACCTGTTCGAGACCGGCCCCTAAGTCCCGATTGTGCTCGAGTGCATCCCGTAAAAGTGAATCCAGTGTTCCCCCTGAAATTAGAGTCTGGAGAGATAGATAGGATCGTTGAAATTCTCTTAGTCTGCTATAAACAAAAATTAACAAAATCCAAGTTAGGGCAAGCAACATTCCCATGGCCCCAAGCATCCACTCCACCGGTATTCCCGTTTGAAAAACTCCCACGAATCATACCTCCCTTTTTGATTTGGGTTATTTTGAACCTCTCCACATTACCGTTAGATGCCCATGTGGGTGAACCATAGGGTGAATGGGATACTTAAAAATATGCCCGGTAATAGGTTGCCCACTTTTATTTCTTTAATTGCTAAGATGTTTAAGCCGATGCCAACAATGAGCAGCCCTCCAGTTGCGCTCATTTCTGCAACGACGGTGTTGGACAACACTCCCTGGAGGAGTCCTGCTGCCAGTGTAATTGAACCTTGATAGATGAATACTGGGAGGGCCGAAGCCATTACCCCAACTCCCATTGTTGAAGCAAAAACGACGGCAGATATCCCGTCCAGCAGCGATTTGGCGTATAGAATGCTATGATTCCCTTTTAGGCCGCTCTCTAGGGCGCCCATGATTGCCATTGCCCCCACACAGTAAATTAAGCTCGTGGTTACAAAGGCCTTACTAAAATGCCCCTTACTGTTTGGCCCTGAGAATTGCCGTTCCAACCGATTGCCAAGTTGTTGCAGCCTCAGCTCGATATCTATCCATTCTCCGAGGATGCCGCCCGCGACCAGGCTGGCGATAACAATCAGAGGGTTCTTGGTTTGTAGGGCCATGCTTCCGCCGATGAGGAGAACCGCTAGGCCGATTCCCTGAATCACGGTATCCTTCATCTTTTCCGGCAAAGCCCGTCCAAAGCCCATACCCAATAGTGCTCCTAAGATAATCGATAGGGCATTAACAATTGTCCCTAACATCCTCTATCTCCCTTATATTTACTGCAATGATGTTTCCATGTGAGGTTTACCTCATCGAACCGCTTCGTATTATCGCGCTCTATTCTTGGAGGAATTAATTATCGATATGTTCCACGTGGAACAGTTTGACCCATCAGGTCTTTTTGCATGATCGTGATCAGAGTGATGTTCCACGTGGAACATCACTCAACAATGATATTCCATAGCTCTAACAGGCGGCTTAATTCCTCTTCAGAAAAATACTCAATCTCAATTCTACCCCTGTGCTCACTTCCCTTCAAGCGGACCTTAGTCTGGAATGACGTTCTCAGCCTCTCCTCCAAGGCACCCATGCCCGCAAATTCAGTCTTTCTCACTTTCTGTACTTTACGGTTCTTCTGCAGCCTACCCAGCAAATCCTCCATATCACGCACCGATAAACCTGAAGCGGCAGCCTTCCGCCCCATCAAAACCTGGAGTGAGCTGTCCTCCAACCCGGCCAGCAACTTCGCATGTCCCAACGTCAATTGACCCCCCTGAATCAACTCCAGTACCGCGTCCGGTAGTTGAATAATGCGCAAAAGATTAGCCACTGTAGCCCGACCCTTGCCCACCTTCTTCGCAACCTCTTCCTGAGTTAACCCGTGTTCGGACATTAGGCGGGCATAGGCACGACCCTCCTCGACAGGTGACAAATCAGAGCGCTGGAGGTTTTCCACCAGCGCCCTCTCAGCCATCTGCAAATCGTCACCTTCCTGAATCAGGCAGGAAATACTCTCAAAGCCAGCCAACATTGCGGCTCGAAAGCGCCTTTCACCGGCCACAATCACATAGCGTCCTTGCCTTTTTCTCACCAAAATGGGCTGCAGCAATCCGTGTCGCTTTAAAGAATCCGCCAACTCTCTCAACTCATCTTCACCAAATCCTTTGCGCGGTTGATCCGGATTGGCCTCAATCTCACGCAGCGGGATCTCAAACACTTCCTTTCCTTCCAACCCACCGGAACTCTCCATTAAAGCATCCAATCCCCTACCCAAACCGCGTTTAGACACGCTCCAAAACCTCCTTCGCCAAATCCGAATAAACTTCCGCACCCCGGGAACGAGGATCATAAAGCACAATGGGCTTACCATGGCTAGGGGCCTCACCCAGACGCACATTCCGAGGAATAATCGTCCGAAAAACCTTGGCCTGAAAGAATTTCTTAACCTCATCAACCACTTGAATGCTCAAGTTCGTCCTCGCATCAAACATCGTCAGCACAGCGCCTAAAATCTGAAGCTTCGGATTAAGCGAACGTGTCACGCGCTGCAGCGTATGCATCAATAAAGTCAAGCCTTCTAAAGCATAATACTCGCATTGTACCGGTATCAAAACATCACTTGCAGCCGTCAGCGCATTCAACGTCAACAAGCCCAATGAAGGAGGGCAATCGATAAACATAAAATCAAACTCCACGCCCAATTCCTGAATCGCTTTGGCCAACTTCATCTCCCGCGAGGGCTGTGAGACCAACTCAATCTCGGCCCCGGCCAGCTCTATTTGAGCTGGAGCGACCTTCAAATTCTTGATATCAGTCTTCAAAAGGACCTGATCCAAGGGAATCTCATTAATCAAAACATCGTAGACTGAGCGCGTGAGTTTATTCTTGTCAATCCCAATCCCACTTGTCGCATTCCCCTGCGGATCAAGGTCAATTAAAATCACCTCTTTCCCCATTTCTGCCAAACAAGCACTGAGATTGACGGCAGTCGTCGTCTTCGCGACTCCACCCTTCTGATTAGCGATGGCTACGATCCTACCCATAAAGTGCCCACCTACTTCCTTCCTTACAGCTCCAACGAGGAACCTCTCATTTATACTACCAAAACCAAAGCAAGAAAAAAAGCGCTAGAAGGCGCTTTTGAATAATTTTGGCGTGTGAAACAAGAAAAGCAGTCGTCTTGCTACTGCAGAATCTGAACTAAAGGCTTCCGTTCAGGCTGCCCGGCTTTACGCGGATACCCAGGCGGCGTCTCCTTGACCTTGCGAATCATGATAAGAGAGCGATGTTCCGCCAGGGCCCCCAGATTAATTTCTACCACTTGCTCACAGGCTCCCCCAAGAATCTCTAAGGCTCTCTGACTAGCCTGCACTTCTTCGGGTGCCTGTAACCCTTTATAAGCAAAAAACAGACCACCTCTTTTTAAAAGAGGAAGCGCATACTCAGACAAAACCGGAAGTGCAGCTACAGCCCTGGAAACAACGGCATCAAAAGACCCCCGAAATCGCTCAACTCTTCCGAAGTCTTCAGCGCGGGCATGAACCGCTTCGACCCTCAAACCCAGTTCAGCCACAACAAATTTCAAGAATTCAACGCGTTTGCCCAGCGAATCAAATAACACCCCGTTCAAATCAGGCTTGGCGATGGCTAAGGGAATTCCTGGAAAACCAGCACCCGTCCCCACATCGCACACATTTAGACCTGATAAATAAGGAAGTGCGACTAAGGAATCCAAAAAATGCTTGATAATTACCTCACTAGGCTCCGTAATCCGGGTCAAATTAACTTTCTCATTCCACGCCAACAGTAAACGCCCATAAAGTGCAAATTGGTCAAGCTGCTCCTTGGTCAGAACCAACCCTAATTTCTCTTCGGCCAACGCACCCAGTTCACCCACCTTATCCTGAAACACGACCCGCACCTCCCCGTTGCCTCTGCTCCAGATATACCATGAGCACGGAAATATCAGCAGGGGTGACACCCGTAATCCGGGAGGCTTGCCCCAAATTAACCGGTTCCCTTTCCTTAAGACGTTGCCGACCCTCAGTGGACAAACCCCGTACCCGATCAAAATCGAACTGCGCTGGAATCACCCTGTCTTCAAGCTTGGCAAAACGCTCAACCTCAATCTTTTGCTTTTCAATATATCCTTCATATTTAATATCAATCAAAGCTTCTTCTAAAACTTCAGAATCAAGATGCTGAAGCTCGGGAAATAACGTTTCTATTTCCCGTAGCGAAATTTCTGGTCTTTTAATCAATTCTTCAACTTTGATCCCCGACCGGAGCGGATGCGACGCTACACGGTTGAGGACAAGCTGAACATCCTCGCGCAGGGGGCTTAGACTCGTCTCCTTCCATAACCTGCGAACGCCTTCCAAATCCCGTGTTTTGTTTTCATACCGTACCCAGCGGGATTCATCAACCAAACCAATCGCCCTTCCCCTGGCCGTTAAACGCAAATCGGCATTGTCTTGCCTTAAAAGTAGACGATGCTCCGCTCTAGAGGTTAAAAGTCGATATGGTTCTTCAATCCCTTTGGTAACCAAATCATCCACCAATACGCCCAAATAACCATCAGAGCGTCTTAAAACAAACGGCTCTCTATCCAAGACGCGCAGGGCCGCATTAATTCCGGCTATCAGCCCTTGTGCCGCCGCCTCCTCATACCCCGAGGTTCCGTTAAGCTGGCCGGCCGTGAATAATCCATTCAGCCCACGCATCTCTAAGCAGAGCGACAACTGATGAGGCTTGACATAGTCGTATTCAATCGCATAGCCTGGCCGTAGCATGTTAACCTTTTCGAGTCCAGAAATACTTCTCAAGATCTCGATCTGAACTTCTTCTGGCATGCTGGTGGACAACCCTGCGACATAATACTCTTCACTCTGCCACCCTTCAGGCTCTAAAAAAATTTGATGTGCTTCTCTCTGAGCAAAGCGAACCACCTTATCTTCGATAGAAGGACAATAGCGAGGGCCGATCCCCTCGATTTCACCTGTAAACAAAGGCGCCCTAAAAAGATTGGCACGGATGATCTCATGCGTCTCAGAAGTAGTATATCCCAACCAACAGGGCTCCTGTTTACTGGTATCATCCTGCCAAAACATACTCTTCGTAGGCAAAAAAGAAAAATGCCAAGCTTGGTCATCCCCCGGCTGAATAATAAATTTAGAAAAGTCCACTGAATTTTTCTGTATCCTTGGTGGAGTTCCTGTCTTAAACCGTCCTAATTCGATTCCTAAAGCACGTAAGGACTCTGATAACAATGGCACAGGCATTTGCCCATTTGGGCCACCGGCGAAAGCGGAAGAACCAATAATAATTCTCCCTTTTAAATAGGTACCGCTTGTCAAAACAACGCTCTCAGATTCAAACCGGGCCCCGCCTCGAGCCCAAACCCCTTTAACCCTTGAATCTTCAACAATAAGGCTCTCCACACACCCCTGAGCCACGGTTAAATTTGGCTGATTCAATAAAACATGAAGCATATTCTGATGGTAAGCTCGCTTATCGGACTGAATCCGGAGAGCATGAACAGCCGGTCCCTTCCCGGTATTAAGCATCCTGGCCTGCAAAGATGTCTCATCAGCAGTAATCCCCATCTGGCCGCCAAGTGCATCAATTTCCCTTACTAAATGTCCTTTAGCCGGTCCACCTACCGATGGATTACACGGCATATGAGCCACCGTATCCAAATTCAAGGTCAGCAAAAGTGTTTCACATCCCATGCGCGCTGCTGCCAATGCTGCTTCACACCCTGCATGCCCAGCTCCCACAACAATAACCCCATATGTTCCAGCCAAATACTCCACTGTCGTGCCTACTTTCCAATACAAAATCGAGAAAATATAACCTCTAACAACGATTTCTGAACATTGTGCCCCGTTATTTCGGATACCTCTTGTAACGCCCGTCGTACGTCGATAGAAAGAATATCCCATGGATACCCAGCCTCTAACGCTGACAATGCATTTTTTAGAGACTCTGCAGAACCTTCCAGGGCAGCAATCTGCCGCACATTCGATAATAATGGGCGCGCACTATCCAGATGTTCATTAAAAACAAGTCTGCGAATCTCCGCCTCCAAAGCATCAAATCCCTCATGACGAACAACCGAAAACGGAATGCAGACCCCAGGTACCTCAGTTGACCTCACCGCAGACTGTGGATGAAGATCAATCTTATTCAATAGCACCAAGACTCTTTCCCCGTACTGGCGTAAAACCTCGCGTTCATCGACATTAAGGGGCACCCCGGCATCCACCACGAGCAAAATCAAATCAGCCCGATCCAACGCCTCCCATGAACGACGAATCCCCATCTGTTCAACCGGATCAGCACTCTCACGAATCCCCGCCGTATCAATAAGCTGTAAAAGTATTCCACCAAGGCTGACAAACTCACGTATTTCATCCCGTGTCGTTCCCGGAACGTCCGTGACAATCGCACGTTCTTCCTGAAGCAAGGCATTCAACAAACTCGACTTGCCAACATTCGGTCGTCCTACAATGACCGTCGTCAACCCTTCTCTTACGATCCGACCGCTCTTACTTCCCAGAAGTAGTTCTCCAGCTAACCTTAAAGCATCCTCCAAACGCCCTTTCAGAGCAGTCCAGTCCAAACTTTCTACATCGTCCTCTGGAAAATCGATACTGGCCTCGATAAAGGCTAATATTTCCAGGATATTGTCTCGCAGCGCCAAGATTTCCTCGGAGAGCCTTCCCGAAAGTTGAGTCAATGCCTGATCAGCCGCCGCCCTGGTTCGTGCACTGATTAAATCAATGACAGCCTCTGCTTGAACCAGATCCAGTTTACCATTTAAAAATGCTCTTTTTGTAAATTCACCGGGTTCAGCTAAACGCGCTCCCTCACGTATGCACGATTGGATAATCGACTGTGCCACCCAAGCCCCACCGTGACAGTTTATCTCATAAACGTCTTCCCCTGTGTAAGAATGAGGCGCATGCATCCTCCCCACCAGAACCTGATCAATCCGTTGATCCCCTTGCCGAAACCAGCCTAAATGGAGGGTATGACTCTCATTATTAAGCCACCGCACCGAATTATGCGGCTCAAAACAACGATCCAAGATTTCTTTACTCTGAGGACCACTTAATCGAATAATATGTATGCCCGCTTCCCCTAACGCTGTGGCCAACGCGACAATCGTATCGTCCAACCCAGTTGACTTCATGCACCCATCCCCAAGGGATAAAGAAAACTTAGTCTGTGTCAAACCGCCGGCATCTAGCCCTCAATAGCGATGCTCTAATCTCAAACGTCCTGTTTAAGTCAGCATTAGACAAAAGCCCAAGTCACCTTAGTTCCCTATCAATTTATCC
>JAIMKP010000048.1:3261-22512 GCA_020692355.1 Desulfosporosinus sp. | reverse complement strand
GCCCATGCCACCCATACCGCCCATACCGGCCATGTTTGCAGCCCCGTTATCCTTTTGGGGCAGATCCGAAATCAGGCATTCGGTGGTCAGCAGCATTGCAGCGATGGAAGCCGCATTTTGCAAAGCCGAACGGGTCACTTTAGCCGGATCAACAATCCCAGCGGTAATCATATCCTCATAGACGTCCGTTGTAGCATTGAAACCGACTCCTTTGCCAGCAGAACGAACTTTTTCTACGACAACAGAACCTTCCTGACCAGAATTATTGGCAATTTGGCGCAAAGGCTCTTCGAGAGCACGGCGAACGATATTCGAACCCGTCAGTTCATCCCCAGCAAGTTCTAATTTGTCCAGCGCCACCGCGGCATCGATAAAGGTCACACCGCCACCTGCGACGATGCCTTCTTCAACTGCGGCCCGGGTCGCAGCCAAAGCATCTTCGATCCGGAGCTTTTTCTCCTTCATTTCAGTCTCGGTCGCCGCACCGACTTGGATTACGGCTACCCCGCCAGCCAACTTAGCTAGACGCTCTTGGAGCTTCTCCCGATCAAAGTCGGAAGTGGTCTCATCAATTTGTTTCTTGAGCGCTTCAACTCTTTTTTGAATTTCAGTGGCTTTACCAGAGCCTTCGACAATCGTGGTTTCTTCTTTGGTCACTCGGACTTGGCGGGCACGACCGAGCATGTCAATCGTCGTATTATCCAGCTTCAAACCAAGGTCTTCCGTGATCACCGTGCCGCCTGTCAGAACGGCGATATCTTCGAGCATCGCTTTGCGGCGATCCCCAAAGCCAGGGGCTTTCACACCCACTGCGGTAAAGGTTCCACGCAGCTTGTTGACAACCAAAGTTGCCAGTGCCTCCCCTTCAATATCTTCGGCAATAATGACGAGTTGACGACCGCTTTGCACGACTTTCTCCAACACCGGAAGAATTTCGGCAATGGCACCAATTTTCTTATCGGTGATCAAAATATAGGGATCACTTAAGACCGCTTCCATCTTATCCGTATCCGTAATCATGTAAGCAGAAATATACCCGCGGTCAAACTGCATTCCTTCGACGACTTCCAGTTCCGTCGTCATTCCTTTTGCTTCTTCAACCGTAATAACTCCGTCTTTTCCGACCTTTTCCATCGCTTCAGAAATCAAGTTGCCAATGGTTTTGTCCCCAGCGGAAATTGAGGCAACTTGGGCGATGGCTTCTTTGCCCGCAATCGGCTTAGAGATAGCTTTAATTTCCTGAACAATCGCATCGACTGCTTGTTCAATCCCCCGTTTGATTCCCATTGGATTAGCACCTGCAGCTACATTTTTCAGACCCTCACGAATAATGGCTTGGGCAAGAACAGTAGCCGTAGTGGTCCCATCTCCAGCCACATCATTGGTTTTTGTGGCGACTTCTTTCACCAGTTGGGCCCCCATATTTTCGAATGGATCTTCGAGTTCGATTTCACGGGCAATCGTTACACCGTCATTCGTAATGAGCGGTGAACCAAATTTTTTGTCGAGCACCACATTCCGCCCTTTGGGGCCTAATGTCACTCGCACAGCCTCCGCTAGGGCATTAACCCCGCGTTCTAGCGCGTGCCTAGCGTCTTCATCAAAAACAATTTGTTTTGCCACCTACTATTCCTCCTTAAAAAATAATCCCCAATTTTAACCTAAAATGGCTAAAATATCAGACTCCCTTAAGATGAGGTATTCATCTCCCTCATACTTGACCTCGGTGCCTGCATACTTGGAATAAATGACCCGATCTCCAACCTTGACATCCAGTGGGATACGTTCACTCTTTTCGAGGCGACCCGGGCCCACAGCCACGACTTCTCCTTCCTGAGGCTTCTCCTTAGCCGTATCTGGCATAATGATCCCGCTTTTTGTCCTCTCTTCAAGAGGAAGCGCCTTAATGACAACTCTGTCTCCAAGTGGCTGGATATTCATAGAAGCATTTCCCTCCTTATATATATTTTTTGTTAGCACTCAAGTTTATCGAGTGCTAATATCTAGCTATATCATATGCAAGGCGTCGAGGGAACGCAAGCGCTTATAAGAGCTTATAAGAGCCTATATAACCCTTATAGCGTGGTTATTCTTGTCTTTATCCCTCTTACACCTTGTAGCTTGACATTACTCATTAAGTCAACTATGCCCTACCCAAAACAACTCTAACAATTAGAATGACCACAGTAATTACATTTTATTCATGCTTGTTCACAAAGTACCCAAAAAATTTACCCGTCCAAAGTGAACTCGTTGAACGCCCACTTGTAGAAGTGGGCGTCAAGTCTTCTTCACTCGGCGGAAATCAGCTTCACTTGGCGATAACGAACTTCCGTCAGGGAATCCCCAAGCGCCGTTTGCACCTGCGGCTCCTCAAGGTTGAGAAAGTAGATTTTTGTTCGTCCAATCTTCAGGCTGGGATCCGGATGTTCCCGCTCCAAGAAAATATTTTCCCGTAAAGCATAACGAATCAACTCCTTGATCTGGGTTGTGGAACGGCCTAACTGCTCGCTCAAGGCGGCGCGCGCTTTCGTTGACGCGACATAGGGAAGCCGAACCTGCATCTGGCCCAACACCTGGATGGCCTTTGTCAAGTCTTTGACATAATCGTAGGCTTCTCCCTGCTCATGCTGCAATTCCGCAAGCACATCATAATTCTCACAATAGGGCTGCAGAGCGTGATGCACACTCCCGTCCACCCCGATCACCTTGACATCCTTGCCCCACGCCTTGATCTTGCGCACTAACGGCAAAAAATCTCCGTCCCCGGTGAAGAGAAGAAAAACATCAACGCTACCCGGCCGGGTCAGCAGGATTTCTTGCGCTTCCAGCATCAGATCGGAATCCGCTGCATTACGGCGAAAATCCGTTTGGGTATAATTGTTTTTGCCAAAAACGTGGCGGGTAAAAACATTAGTTTTCTCGAATATGGTTTGAATACGCCAAAATTCTTCCCGATCAAAATTCGCATAGAGGTAAGAGGCTGAAAGCTCCATCCCCATCTTTACAGCAAACTGTTGCAAAAATGCTACGAACCGTTCTGGAGTCAGTTCATAACCCCGCTCCAACAGTCCCACCCAGATATTTTCATAATCGACAAACGCTATAGCCCTCAACATGTTCACCTCGCAACCCCGCTTGTCTACTACAGTATACGCACGAGGAGGACAGGGGTGACTGGACGAGTTCACAAACCCTTGAGCCCCACCAGCCAGGCATAGATTTCACGCTCTGCTGTCAAAATTTCTTTTTGCTTTAGACCAGCAGCATCTATGCGAGCGAAGCGTTCGACGAGAGCACTTCCAACGATGACCCCTTCAGCGATTCCCGCCAAACGCCGCACCTGCTCCGGTAATCCCATTTTTCGCCAAAACATAGACAAAACTTCCCTCTGCGCTAAACCTTGCCTCTTCTGCCCGAAGCGCCAAGATGTTCTCCGTTTCGCTAGTCTGAGCCAGAATCGGGACAAACGCCAAACCACTACCTACGCGCTCCTTAGCCCTAGCCCGCAGAACCTGACCCTCTCTCCAAGGCAGATCCGGGAGAATCAGCCCATCTACCCCGGCTCCCGATGGCCCTCCCGCTTTCTTTCAAGTAGCTGTGTTCTGGGTCCACACCCGGGTAATCCAATCCGGCCGAAATCGAATGCGTCGCGAGGATCTGCCCTGCTTCATCCTGAAGCAGATAACTATAGGCTCCATGAAGAAGTCCCGGTTCTCCCAAGCCCAGAGTGGTCGCCCTCTCCCATCACTCTATCCGCCCTGGTTAACCGAGCGTACTTCCACTCCCAGCAACTGCATGCGCAGGACATTCAAATGCTGCCGTCGAATATCCTCTTCCCCCATATAAATCACACAGAAAAGCCCGAACAAGACGCAGGCGGTGGCAACTCCGTGCTGGCCAGCACCTGTCTCGGCAATCACCCTGGTTTTACGCATGCGTTTCACCAGAAGAACCTGCCCGAGGGTGGCCTTGATGAAGTCAGCCTGAGCGCACCGACGCAAGCGATTTTAGTAGAACAAGGACAGCTCACCCCATTTCGCATACTTATGGAATAATATGGATTCAGCCGCTGCTCTCTGGGTTCACAGCTCAACTCAAAACCTTTCACGTTCGCCTTTAATTCTTAGCCCGTTTTTTGTTCGCTTCAACAATGACTAAGAAAGCCTGAATGATTTTTTCACCCTTCGGTGTCAAAATGCTCTCTGGATGGAACTGTACTCCATAAAACGGGTAATCCCTGTGTTCCATCCCCATGATCAAGCCCTCCTCCGTGCGCGCCGTAATGAGCCATTCCGAGCTCAGGCTTTTTTCTCTGACTATGAGGGAATGGTAGCGCCCGGCTGTAAAACCTTGTTCAAGACCGCTGAACAATCCTGTGCCATCATGATAGATTGGGGAGGCCTTGCCGTGCACGACCTGGGGTGCACGTACAACCTGACCACCAAAGGCCGTAGCTAAAGCCTGATGCCCTAAACACACCCCTAAGACCGGGATGGCATCCCCTGAAGCCGCTCTGACCTCAAGCGCCTGCAACAGTTCCACGGAAATCCCCGCTTCGGCAGGAGTGCACGGGCCTGGCGACAGAATCACGGCTTCCGGCTCCTCCGCCAGGATTTCCTCAACCGTCTTCTCATCATTGCGCCAGACGCGCACGGCGCTGCCGAGGCGGCCAAATTCCTGAACCAGATTATACGTAAACGAATCGTAGTTATCAATCACCGTCAACAACTTCATTCACCACTTTCATGAGTGCCATAGCCTTATGCAGTGTCTCCTCGTATTCACGCTCCGGCAGGGAGTCATAGACAATTCCCGCCCCAGTTTGGACACTGATTTCATCGTGTGTGAATCTCAAGGTCCGAATGGTAATGCAAAAGTCCACATCCCCGTTCTAGCGCAGAATTCCCAAAGCCCCGCCATACCCTCCTCGACGATCGGATTCGAGTTCCTAAATAATTTCCATCGCCCGCACCTTCGGAGCGCCGCTTAACGTACCCGCTGGGAAAACTGCTTTCGCCGGCCACACTGTCTCACCTCCCCCTCAAAAGAATGTAAAGAAAACCCGGCTTGTGCCAAGCCTTTGGCGACGGCAGAAGCCGAGGTTGCACTTATGCCACCACAAAGATATACTTCTTAACTGGTACAAAAAGCCAGTACTCAAATGAGTACTGGCTAAACTTTACCAGAACGCTCATCTCAGCTCCACTCAACTCCACTCAACTCAGCTCAAGGCGCGTATTGCGCATATGAAATTTAAAATAAAACTTACTCTTCTCTGCTCTTTAAATAGCTACGGGAATTCAACAATCTCTCAGCTCAATCTACATTCAGTATATAAGCAAACTCACTTGGGCGTCAACACCTGACGGAAAAATTCCCGTAGCAAGACTGGATCTTTCTTTCCGTCTCGCTCCACCCCTGTGCTCACGTCCAGAGCATACGGCTCTGTCAGGCGCATCCCTTCAGGGACATTTTCCGGTGTTAACCCTCCGGCGAGGATCAACGGAAAGCCTGCCTTCCTGATGGCAAGGATCCAGCGCTGCAGGGACTCTTCAGCCCAAGGCAGCACCGTTCCCGTTCCTCCAAACTTACCGGCGGCAGCCGAATCGATCAAAATCGCCTGGGCAATCCCTTGCCAGGCCCTGAGTTCCTCTCGGTGAGAAGGGCTCAAGTCTTGCTCGGACTGCGGCCCCTTGAACGCTTTAATGATGGGAAAATGGCTGCCGCTCCACTCCTTTGGCTTTTCCGAGCCATGCAGCTGCACCACGGTCAACCCGCAGGCCTCAACCATCGCTTCAACCGCGTCTCGAGGCTTGTCCACAAACACCCCTACACGCGCAACGAACGGGGGTAGCTTGGCGGTGATGGCTTGCACCTGACTCGGTTCAACATAACGTCGGCTCTCCGGGTGCAGGACAAAACCCAGGGCATCCGCACCCGCCTCAACCGCCCAGAGTCCTTCTTCCAAGGTCCGAATACCACAGACCTTAATCCTGACCAAGCTTCTCACCCACCTTACAAAAAGCGAACGTTACTGTCTCCTGTCTCCCTGAGTGCATACGCCGATCGACCTGCACGCACTAATTGCTCGACATAATCCCCCAGATCGGTTTGACGCAAACAAGACTCTCCCACAAGTGCCCCAGCCGCTCCGCCCTCGGCGAGCCTCTTTATATCCTCTGGGCTCTTGATCCCGCTTTCGCTCACCACCGCGCAATGCTTCGGGAGCGAGTGCATCAGTTCCAATGTCGTCTCGAGTGAGACCTCGAATGTCCGTAGATTGCGATTGTTGATGCCTAATAGATGGGCGCCCGCGCTTATGGCTTTCTCGATTTCCTGCCGGTCATGGCATTCCACCAAGGTTTCAAGGGAAAGTTTGCGTGCTAATTTCAACAATTTCTTCAGCGTCTTTTCTTCCAGCACCGCTGCAATGAGCAAGACCGCATCCGCCCCATTCACTCTACTTTCCACGAGCTGGTACTCTGTGAAGAGAAAATCCTTGCGCAGCATGGGCAATGGACAGGACTGGCGTACACTTTGAAAATCTGCAAGCCCGCCCTGGAAAAAGTCTTCTTCTGTTAAAACTGAAATTGCCCCCGCCCCGCCCCGCTCATACCCATTCAGGATATCCGACAGGCTTAAGGCCCAATCGATTCTCCCTAAACTCGGGGAAGCACGTTTGACCTCTGTGATCAGTTCGAACTGACCTTTCCCCAAGGGCCAAGGACGAAGCTTTGGGGCTGAATGTTCCAAGCGCTTCCATAAAAGCGACAGCGGAACCTCTGTCTCCGCCTCAATAAGCTTTTTTCGCTTGGCAGCCAGGATTTTCTCCAAAACATCCATTTCGATTTAGACACCCCTCTACCAGATTAGACCCCCATGCCGCTTTCGTGTATGGGCTCAGCACATTCGCCGGCTTCTCCTTTAAGGATTTCGATCCCATGGGTGAGTGCTGGGGCGATCGCAGTCCAACATTCACGCACCGCTTTCGGGCTGCCCGGCATGTTAATAATCAGGGTGTACTTGCGCAAACCGGCTATCGCCCGGCTAAGCATGGCCCTGGATGTCACTTTGAGGCTCTCCGCACGCATCACTTCAGCAATTCCCGGCACCAGCCTCTCCGTCACATCCAACGTCGCCTCCGGGGTCACATCCCGTTGTGAAAAGCCCGTTCCCCCCGTCGTGAGTATTAGATCCAGCATCAACTCATCCGCCCATTCACGCATCTTAGCCGCCAGAAGCCCTCGCTCATCCGGGAGAACTGCATACTCAACAACTTCTCCCTGAATGTCTTGCACCAGCTCCCGCAAAAGTGCCCCAGAAAGGTCTTCCCGTTCTCCCCGCGAACCCTTATCCGATGCAGTAATCACACCCACGCGAAACATTAAGCCATCACCTCGATCGCATCACCGACAGCTACCGGCCCACCCTCCAGGACGCGGATAAAGATCCCTTCCTTAGGCATGACACAGTCGCCCGCCTGATAATAAATTGCACACTTTGTATGACATTCTTTCCCGATTTGCGTCACTTCACCCAATCCCGTGGCCCCGATTCTGAGCTTAGTGCCGATCGGCAAAGTGACGAGGTCAATCCCCTCTGTCGTCAAGTTTTCCGCAAAATCTCCCGGAACCACATCAAGCCCCAGCTTCTGCATCTTTTGGATACTTTCCAGCGCGAGTAAGCTCACCTGACGATGCCAATCCCCACCATGAGCATCCCCTTCCAAACCAAAGTTTGGGACTAAAATCCCTTCCCCAACATTCTTCTTGCGCATCCCTTTGCGTTCACTCGTGCAGACTGCGACTAATTTTGCCATGCCTATTCGCCCCTTTCACAACATCTTGATCGCATCTTCTTTAACCTGGATCCCTGAGAAAATGCCCGCTTTTGCCGCCGGCTTTTTCCCTCAAACAGATATCCCCGATCACCATCGTTTTGTCAATAGCTTTGCACATATCGTAGATTGTCAAAGCGGCCACACTCACGGCCGTCAACGCTTCCATCTCCACCCCGGTTTTACCGGTCACTTTGACGGTCGCTTCAAGCTCAACCGTTTGGGGTTCGACCAAGCGGAAATCGAGTTTAGCTCCCGTGATCGCCAGTGGATGACACATGGGGATGAGACTTGAGGTCTGTTTGGCAGCCATGATCCCCGCGACTTGAGCCACCGCCAGAACATCCCCCTTAGCGATCTGACCGCTCTTTATACGTGCGAGGGTTTCCGGCCGCATGTCTACCCGTCCGCTGGCTACCGCATAGCGGGCGGTCTCCACTTTTTCACTGACATCGACCATACGGGCGCGCCCTTGGTCGTCAAAATGGGTTAATTCCATCCCCTTACCCTCCTATTTGAGACATCATTCGCACATCGTTCCAGGCCTCATCCTGCATATGATGCTGAGCCGGTTTTTGCCAAACTGCACTGGCAAAGCAATCGGCAATCTCCTCATCGCTCTGGCCGCTCCGAAGCGCTGCGCACAAATCAATTTCGTGGCTACTGTGAAGGCAGGGCCGGAGTTTACCATCAGCCGTCAAGCGAACACGATTGCAGGTGCTGCAAAAGTGGCGGCTGATCGCACTGATAAAACCGATACTCCCTTTAAACCCTTCTGGCTGGTAATATTCAGCAGGCCCTCCTCCGGGAATCGCTCGGGTAGCCATGTCTTCCTTTAAGCCCAAAACGTCCTTCATCTCAGCGATCGGAACAAAGTCATCCCGCCGTTCCGAACTCGTCCCAATCGGCATGAGTTCAATGAAACGAATATGGAGCGGATAGTTGCGGGCAAGTTCTAAGAACTGTGGCAGTTCCTGAAAGTTAGAACTCCTGACAACCACCACATTGATTTTCACCGGCGCAAGACCCGCTTCCAAGGAACGGAATACCCCTTGAATAACTTTGCGCACATCCCCGCCTCGCGTGATCTCGCGAAAACGCTCGGCATCGAGCGTATCCAAGCTGATATTGACCCGCTTCACTCCGGCTTTCTTGAGATCAAAGGCCATCTCGGGCAGGAGTATCCCGTTGGTCGTAAGCATGAGATCCTCCACTCCGGAAATTTGAGCCGCTTCCTTTAAGAACTCCAGGATTCCTTTGCGCACCAAGGGTTCCCCACCGGTAATTCGGAAACGTCTAAAGCCGAACTGAGTACTGATCCGCATTAGCCGCAGAATCTCTTCAAACGAGAGAATGGATTCATGGGGGATCCACTGAATCCCTTCAGGCGGCATACAATACTGGCATCTTAAGTTACAGCGATCGGTAACTGAAATTCTAAGATACTCGATTTGACGTTGATATTGATCTTGCATGGGCCCCTCCATAAAAAAGAAAAAACCCCATGGTCTGACAGACCGGCGGAGTTTCCGCTTCCTGTACAGACTCCTTTCCCGCAGGAGACATAGCCGTTTCCAGCTATACCCGGGTGCTCGCGCACCAGCCTGACCGCCATCGTTCCAGATCTGAGGAGCATTAGGCCAACCAGTTTCGGAGTTCCGCTTTGATTGGGTTAAAAAACTAAAAACTAACTACGAAAGTATTCGCGATGGATCGGCAAAATCCTTTTTGTCTTTGACAAAAATCCTTCTCTCGCAAAATAACCATTTAGTGAACTCGTTCAGCTAAAGCTGAACATCGAGACTTCGGTGGGGGAGTCTACCCCCACCGAAGCAGAGAACAGAATTCCCACTCCCACTTATAGAAGTGGGAGTCTTAAACGCTTGGATAAATCTATCGAAAGGATTCTCTTTTCCTATAAATTATTGTACAATGTGAAAAAGACAATTTCATCGGAGGGCTTATGTCGAACGAAACTACCACCTGTTCCATTATTAAAATCACGGGCTTGCAAGCAGAGAATACCGAAGACATCGTCGTCCTAGAAACTTCCATAACCCTCTATTATAACCAAGTCGAGATTGCGACCTTACTCTGTTCCCCGTCAGACATCGAAGAACTGGCCTTAGGCTTCTTCTTCTCGGAAGGTTTTATCGAGAGCCGAGACGACCTTTACACCCTACGCTATGTCCAGGATTCAAACATTATCTGGGCCGAAGGGCGAACCCTACCCGATCCCACTGGACACCGTTTTCTCTCCGCATGCTGTGGGAAAAGCAGAGCCTCCTTTGCCTTCGCCAATGACGCTCGCTTAGCAAAACCCCAAGCCTCACAAGTACGGCTTTCTCTTGAAGAGGCCTATACCTATGCTGACTATTTGCAAACCCACCTACCACTGTTTCAGGCCACGGGGGGAATCCATAGCGGCGGAATTGCCTATCAAGGAGAAATTTTGTTCACCAGTTATGACATCGGTCGGCATAATGTCTTTGACAAACTCTTCGGCAAAGCCTTTCAGGCCGGCATCGATCTGAGCGACCACATTATTTTCTTCAGTGGTCGCGTCTCCTCCGAGATCCTGCTCAAAGTCGCGAAGATGAATATTCCTGTCTTGATTGCGCGTTCCGCCCCAACGGATTTAGCTCTCACCTTGGCGCGTGACCTTAACATCACGGTTGCCGGATTTGCCCGCAACAACCGCCTCAACATCTATACCTGTCCCGGACGCCTGCTCATTCCTGGTTCTTGATCTGCTGCCATTCGCCCGGCGTATTGACATTGGAGAGGATTTTGGCCACATCCCCAAAAACAGCCAAATCCTCTTCCTTTACATATTTAACCTGACATTCTGGATAAAAGTCAATGATCTTGTAGCGACCGGCGCGGAGATTCTTCTCAATGGCTACCAGACAGTGACGATGGTAATAGGCGTGCAACGGATGGGAACCAAACAGACCTGTCGGGACGACCACATCATAGGCATCCGCCCATTGCCAGAGATAGCGCATCAGGCCCGGCTGAATAAAAGGCATATCACAAGCGACGAAAAAAGAAGTGTCCCAGCTCGCCGCCTGAAGCCCTGCTGCCAGTCCGGCCAAAGGGCCCTTCCCCTGTTCAGCGTCAGGAACCACACGGACTTTATATGCCGCATACAGCTCAGGGTCATTGCTGCTAATGATAACTTCGGCGAAGGTCGCTTTTAAAACCTCCAAACTCCGTTCTACCAAAGGCTTTCCTCCCAATTCGAGGAAGGCCTTGTTTCTTTGCATACGTGAGTTTTTCCCGCCAGCGAGCAGGATGCCCGTAGCTGGCAGAGGGAAACCTTGGTTTGCCGGATCTGGGTTAATAATCTTTGAACGCCTCCTCATAGTCCCGAGACGAAAATCCCACCAATACCTGGTCACCATAGCGGGTAATCGGCACGGTCATGGCATTCGTCACTTCCTGCATCTCTTTCCTTGCTTTAGGAAAAATAATATTCTTTTCAACCCACTTTATTCCTCGAGACTCGAAGAACCGCCTTGCGCGTGCACAATGGGGTCAGAGCGGCAGAATATACATGATAACGTCTGGTTTCATTCCAATCTCTCCATTTCTTTAGCTTTCTTCAACTATTTCCCTTGGCCAATTTCTCTCTCAAGTGAACTCAGCCCTCATCAGCCTGAAGCATTTGGAAACGCACATAAAACGTCGTCCCGTCAAGGCAGGTATTCACCGTAATTCGCGCCTTATGGCGAGCCGCAATGCTGTAACAAACCGGCAGTCCGAGCCCTGTACCCTGTTCCTTGGTGGTAAAGAAGGGGGTTCCGATCCGCTCGAGTACCTCCGGTGGAATCCCTTCCCCTTCATCCTCAACTGCAAGCACTACTTCCTGTGGCTCACAGTAAGTCTTGATCCTGACAACGCCTCCCGGTTTCATCGCTTCGACGGCGTTCCGAGAGAGATTCAAAACGACTTGGCGCATTTCCCTTTCGTTGAGGCTGAGGTTTGGGATGTCCCCCAATTCTAACACGAGGCTTTTGTCCTGACCAATAGCATCAGCCTGAATCAAGGGGGCGATCGCTTTGATGAGGGTGTTGAGACTCTGAATCTTCTGTTCCACCAGATTGTTGCGACCGATCGAAAGAAACTCTGTGATGATCGAATTGGCGCGGTCAAGTTCTTCAATCATCAGGTCATAGTATCCGTTATAGGATTGGCAATCCGGCTTCGTTTTAAGCATCTGTAAAAATCCGCGAATGGTCGTTAAGGGATTGCGCACCTCATGACTGATGCCGGCAGCCATTTCTGCGAGAAGGTTAAGCCGATCCAAGCGGAGCATTTCTCGCTCCCATTGCTTGCGCTCCGTAATGTCTGTCATGGCGACGAGGGCGCAGTGACCGGCAGCCAAATCAATCTGTTCGGCAGAGACCAAAAGGGTACGGGCCGTGTGGTGTTTGGTGATAAAGACCATTTCGGAATTGCGAAAACCCTCCTTTTTGTCGATCATTTCCCGAAATCTTGAGCGTTCTACGGCTATCGCCCAAAAGTCAAGGTCTTCCGAACGGCTGCCAATCACTTCCTCCCGGCTCCAGCCGCTGACTTCAAGGAAACTCTCATTTGCCTCAACGATTTGCCAGTCTTGACAGCGGATAAGACACATCATGCTCGGCGCAGCGTTGAATACCTTGAAGAAGCGTTCTTCCGATTGGTAACGGGAGCGTTTCAATTCCGTTTCCGCTGATTCCCGCACTGCCACTTCCTCTTGGAGCCGAGCATAAGCAAGAAGCAGCTCATCCGTATCTTGCTTCACTACGTCCAAGATGGGGTTGAACTCGGGCAGCATTTTATCGCTTGGGTCATAGGTGTGGTGTACCAACGCATCAGCGAAGTGTACCAATCCCTGGCTGAACCAATGAAACATACGCCAGGACAGCCATAACGCCACGACAAGAACGAAGAACCCGATCAAGAGGATTTTCCTTACGACAGCCCCCATGTCTGCATAAATATCCCCAAGTTTGGTATTCGCCCACGTATGCCCAATCACGTGACCATCGTGATAAATGGGAACGGTAGCATTTAAAACCGGCTGGAGATCCTGCGTCGTGAAATTCGGACCAACAGCAACAACACGATCCAAATCGTTCGAATAATATCCTAGCTCCAAGTCCGGATAATAGCGATTAAATTCATCAATAGTGGGCTGAAGGGCTTGGTTCAACACCCAAACCTGTTCCTCGGGCGATTTCCCGAGGGCTTGGCTACGCTCTAAAATTTCCTCAAGGGATGGGGAAAACCTTGCTTGAAGCGACGAGGCAACGAAAAGAAGTTCTTGCTTGCGCTGTGCTTCCTGAACGCGTAACATTTCCATCGGAATGAGGATAGATGCCAATGTAACCGGTACGACGATCAAGACCACCACAATTATGTACACACGTTTGGTAATCTGCATCGGGAAAACTTTTTCCCTCAGCCCTTTAAACCAACGCAAATTTCGCTGCACCACCGTTCACTTTAACACTTTAATCATTTCTGCAAAAAGCAACGTTTCCCCTGCTTTAACAGGATATTATTTAATATAGAAGAGGGCTAACCCCTGTTATTGGGTCAGCCCCGCTTTAAGACACCTTTTCTTGCACCTAGATTAGTTTCGAAACCTTCACTCCGCACACCTTATACTCATACGTCTTAGTGACTTTATCGGAGGCTGCATTGGTTAGGACATTGGCCGGTGACTCTTTGTAATGGAAACTCATCCAGAGCATGCCCGGTAGAACCCGATCGGTGACCCGGATCTTCGTTTCCAACGCACCGCGACGGGATGCCACTTTTACGCGTTCTCCGTCTTTAATGCCCAGTCGTTCGGCGTCCTCCGGATTTAGCTCAGCCAGTTCCTCGGGAGCATAACTGTCCAAAGCCTCGGAATAGCGCGTGCTGATATTATAGTGAGAAAGTCTGCGTCCGGTGCTGAGGAGGAGGGGATATTCCTCATCAGGCGGCTCATCCGGAACCTGATACTCAATAGCCATGAACAACCCCTTGCCGCGGGCGAACTTGCCTTCGTGGAGGAATTTTGTCCCCGGATGTTCCGCATCCGGTACAGGCCACTGCAAACCCTTCCGGCCCAAACGTTCAAAGGTGATCCCGGCATACTGGGGCGTGAGGCTCGCAATCTCTTGCATCACGTCCGCAGGGGATGCATACGCAAACGGATATCCCATGCGGGTAGCTAAGTCGCAGATGATTTTCCAATCGGCCCGTGCATGGCCAATCGGTTCGATCGCCTTGTTGACCCTCTGTACCCGGCGTTCGGTGTTCGTGAAGGTTCCGTCCTTTTCAGCAAAGCTGCCCGCAGGCAAGACCACATCGGCAAGCTTGGCCGTTTCCGAAAGGAAGATATTCTGAACGACCAAGAAGTCCAACGTCTCCAGAGCCTCGCGCACATGATTCACGTCCGCGTCCGTCAGCACCGGATCTTCACCCATGACATACATCGCGCGCACCTCATGGCTAAGAGCTGCTTCCAGCATGTCTGGTAACATCAACCCTGGTTCGGACTTAATCGGCACATCCCAAGCCGCTTCAAACTTCGCTCTTACGGTGGGACTGGTGACTTTCTGATAGCCGGGCAGAACATCCGGCAGGGCACCCATGTCACAGGCTCCTTGAACGTTGTTTTGGCCACGGAGTGGATTGACGCCAGAATTTACTTTGCCCACATTTCCGGTCAGCATGGACAGATCCGCCAGAATCATGACATTGTCCGTCCCGTAAATATGCTCTGTGATCCCCAGCGTATAAAAGATTTGGGCACTCTCTGCTGTCGCATAAATGCGGGCCGCTTCGATCAGTTGATCCACAGGCACTCCCGTAATCTTGCTCACGACTTCCGGCGGAAATTTCGCGACTTGTTCCCTTAACTGATCGAATCCTTCCGTACGTTCGGCGATAAACTTCTTGTCTTCCCAGCCGTTGGCCAAAATGATATTCATGATCCCATTGATCAAGGCGATGTCCGTGCCAGGACGCAGGCGAAGCCAGACATCCGCAACATCAGCCATCTCCGTACGGCGCGGATCGACTGCAACCACCTTCGCCCCCCGCGCCACCGCCTGTTTCATTTTTGTGCCGATGATGGGATGCGCTTCCGTTGGATTCGAACCGATGATTAACAAAACTTTAGAATCTGGAATTTCATTAATGGAGTTGGTCATCGCTCCCGAACCAAATGTCATGGCCAGACCGGCCACGGTGGGAGCGTGTCAGGTTCGGGCGCAGTGATCGATATTGTTGGTTCCGATCACCGCGCGCGCGAGTTTTTGCATGAGGAAATTCTCTTCATTGGTACAGCGAGCCGAACTCAACACCGCGATGGCATCGGCACCGTGCTCCTGTTTAACTTCACCCAGTTTCTGGGCCACAAGATCCATGGCCTCGTCCCAAGTTGCTTCGACGAACTCCCCGTCTTTCTTGATCAGCGGGGTCGTTAAACGTTCCGAATTGTGAATGAGATCCATCCCAAAACGCCCCTTAACGCATAAGGCCTTGCCGTTCACGGGAGCTTCCGGATTGGACGTCACGCCGATCACTTTGCCATCTTTGACATTCAGATCAAAGTTACAGCCCGTACCGCAGAAGGGACAGGTGGTTTGAACTTTCTCCACTTCCCAGGGACGTCCTTGGCCGACCATCTTCTTTTCAGTCAAGGCCCCCACCGGACAGACGGAGACACAGGAACCACAGAAAACACATTCAGACTCCGAATAGGGAAGATTGAAAGCTGGACCGACTTGGGCATTAAAGCCGCGGAAAGAAAAGTCCAGGACGCTCCTTCCCTGAATCTCCTCACACGCCCTGACACATTTCCCGCAAAGAATACATTTATTGGGATCTCGCAAAATAAACGGATTAGAATCATCCAGTGGCAATTCGCGCCGTTGCCCTTTGAATACCTCCCCTGTAACCCGATATTCATAGGCATACTCGGCCAAGGCACAATCTCCCATCTTTTGGCAGGTCATGCAGTCCAGTGGGTGATTTGCCACCAAGAGTTCCAGAATCGTCGTGCGCGCATTGCGGACTTTCGAAGTCTGCGTCCGTACCACCATGCCTTGGGTGGCTTGCGTCACACAAGAAGGGGGAAGATTACGCATCCCCTCAATTTCGACAATACACATGCGGCAGGAACCATAGTTGCTTAGTTCAGGATCATGACATAGTGTCGGTATCGGAATGTTATTCATACGACACGCTTCCAAGACAGTGGTTCCCTTGGGAACCGTGACCGTCCGGCCATCAATCGATAAAGTGATCCACTCCACGGATTTCACTCCTCTCTAGAATACTTCGGGAAAAACAGTTTTTTCATTCTGACTTCTTCCAATGGGGACATACCTTTAGGTGTGTCCCCTGACCTCTGTGTCCCCTGACCTTTATTCCCGAAGCACTGCTCCAAATTTACATACCTTTGCGCAAGTTCCACACTTGATGCAGGCCGTGGCATCAATTTCATAAGGTGTCTTCTTATCGCCGGTAATACAGCCTGCGGGACAGGACTTGGCACAGAGACCGCACTTTTTGCATTTGTCCGGATCAATACGATAGGTCAGAAGCGCAGAGCATACGTGGGCAGGGCAGTTCTTATCCCGAATATGCGCTTCAAATTCGTGACGGAAATACTTTAAAGCCGACAACACCGGATTCGGAGCATTTTGGCCCAGACCACACAGGGATGTCTCTTTGACCACCCGCGCTAGCTGTTCGAGGGTATCCAAGTCTTCTTCCCGACCTTCGCCCTTGGTAATCTTGTCCAGAATCTCCCACATGCGTTTTGTCCCTTCACGGCAGGGGGTACACTTGCCGCACGATTCGCTTTGGGAGAAGTTCAGGAAGAAACGGGCGATATCCACCATACAAGTCGTCTCATCCATCACGACCAAGCCACCCGAACCCACCATGGCCCCCGCCTTGGTTAAAGTATCATAATCAACTTGCAAATCAAGCATTTCATCGGGCAAACAACCCCCAGAAGGTCCACCGATTTGAACAGCCTTAAATTTTTTGCCGTTCTGAATACCGCCACCGATATCAAAGATGATATCCCTAAGTGTCATACCCATCGGAACTTCGGCTAAACCAGTATTGTTTACTTTTCCGGTAAGGGCAAAAATCTTTGTGCCTTTGCTCTTCTCCGTACCGAACTGAGCATACCTATCCGCTCCATTTCGAAGAATATGAGGAACATTGGCCCATGTTTCGACATTGTTATTATTCGTCGGTTTACCCCAAAGTCCGCTTTGAGCTGGGAAAGGCGGACGTACTTTAGGCATTCCCCTTTTTCCTTCAATTGAAGCAATGAGAGCCGTTTCTTCACCACAGACAAAGGCTCCTGCACCCGCTCTGATAAATAAATGGAAATTAAAACCGGAATTAAGGATATTATCGCCGAGTAAACCCACTTCTTCTGCCTGACGTATGGCGATCTCCAAATGTTTAATGGCCAGTGGGTATTCTGCTCGGCAATAAACATAGCCCTCATCGGCTCCAATCGCATAAGCACCAATCAGCATACCTTCAATAACAGCATGAGGATCTCCTTCCAGAACCCCTCGATCCATGAAGGCTCCCGGATCCCCTTCGTCAGCATTACAAATGATGTACTTTTTGTCGCCAATGGCCTGGCGGCAAAAACTCCATTTCAGACCGGTTGGAAAACCCGCTCCACCCCTTCCACGCAATCCGGATTTCTTAACCTCGTCAATCACTTCAACCGGCGTCATCTTCTGCAGCGCATTTGTCAAGCCCTTATACCCGTCCCGTGCAATATAGTCCTCTATTTTTTCCGGATTGATAAAGCCGCAGTTATTAAGAACAACACGGGTTTGTTTCGCGAAAAAATTTGCATTAGCAAAGGTCGTAGCTGGCTGGTTTGTCAAAGGGTCAACATAGAGTAACCGTTCAACCCGTTCACCCTCGACAAATTCCTTCTGCACAATCTCCGCAACATCATCTGGTTTTACCAGTGTATAGAGTATCTGCCTAGGCTCAATGATTAAAGTCGGGCCCTGTTCACAGAAACCGTGACATCCAGTTGGAACGACATTAACGGTGTTCGCTAGCCCCTGGTGATTTATTTCTTCGTTCAAAGAATCTACAATGTTATGCGCTCCACAGGAAGCACAACCAGTCCCTGTACAGACAAAAATTTGTTGATTTTCTTCATTAGGCTTTATTTCCTTAAGCAACCTCTGTTTCTCCGCTTTGCAAGCCGGATCATCATGACAAATCGGGCCTTCGGTCAGACAGCGTACATAATCCCGGCAAGGGGTTTCCGGGGTGTGTGTACAACGGTCACAACATGGATCTAACAAAGTTTTCATGATTTCTCCCCTCCCCTTATTCGTATTTGGACAGGATCTCTGTCACATTCTCCGCTGTCAGGCGTCCGTGCACCTCATCATTGATCATCATCGTCGGGGCTAAACCGCAGGCCCCAATGCAGGCTACAATCTCTAACGTAAAGCGTTGATCCTCTGTTGTGCCTCCGTCTTTGACCCCCAACTCTTGCTCAATCGTTTCCAGGACCTTGGCTCCTCCACGGACATGGCACGCCGTTCCCAAACACACGCGTAAGACATTACGTCCCATTGGCATTAAGCGGAATTGAGCATAAAAGGTCACCACTCCGTAAATTTTCGACAAAGGGATACGTAAACCCCGGCCAACATGCTTTAAGACCTCAGCCGGTAGATACCCATAAATTTCCTGCGCTTTCTGCAATACCGGGATAAGTGCCCCTTTTTCCCGAACATGCCGCGCTATCACGGCATCTAACTCTGTCTCTTTGGGATCGATGAGATCCTCGCAGGCCTCACACATTTCATTCCCTCCTCTATCCTTTCCTTGGGTGTTCAAGACCCCGTCTAAGCAGGGCATTCTTTAATACCGATGCACTCCCTCCTCAGTGACTAAGATCGACATTTTTTGATCATGGGGATCCACCGGAACCTCAGGCAGCACCTGAGTGGCAAAAGCGATGGCAACCCTGAGCACCTCCGGACGCAAGCGCCCAAAGAAACGATCATAGTAGCCGCCGCCATAACCCAAGCGGTTGCCCTGCCCATCAAAAGCCGCCCCTGGAACGATTACGAGATCGATCGTCCAAGGATCCGCCTCCCTTAGCCCCTGAAGACGTGGTTCGCGAATGCCCCAGGTTCCCGGTTCAATATCTTGGTCGAGATCTCGGATAAGAGCCGGAATCAGAATCCCCTGCGGCGCACAACGAGGCAACACGAGTTGTTTACCTCGAGTCAGCGTCTCCTCCGCCAAAGCAGTGGTTTCCACTTCATCGCGAAAGTTTAGAAAAAGCATCACGGTTTGCGCTTTTTCATATTCGGGCAAAGTCAAAACCTGCTTTTCAATGTGCAGGC
>JAIMKP010000048.1:0-3240 GCA_020692355.1 Desulfosporosinus sp. | reverse complement strand
CGGTTAGTGCCCCGCGCCTGGCTAACACCAAGTTGCGAACTCTTTTCTTCTCATCCAGGCTCAACTCGCTCGCTCCTAACTTTAACTTTTTTCTGCAAACGAAAAGGGCATATATTCCTTACAATAAAAATATTCGATCAATAACGCATAAATCCTGCTACTCATGCTAAACTTTTTTAACGACTTAGAAAAAGAGGCACTAAAATAGGCACCAAAGCCGACAAAAAAATCCCATTCACTAATCCCACAATTGCCGCTCCGGGCGGGCCAGCCGACGCAATCAACGGCAGCGTCGTATCCATCGTCGTCGCTCCACCCGGCGCAACCAAAGAAAGCACACCCACTCTGTGAGCCAAAACCGGAACCAATAAAATTGACAAAACCTCCCGAAACACATTGGTCAAAAAAGCAACCGTACCTAAAGCCACGCTATGAAGCTGGGTGATTAGCACCCCGGAAAGGCTGTACCAGCCAAACCCTGCCCCTACGGCACCACCTTCCAGCCAGTTCCAACCGAACAGGCGTCCCACTATCATCCCGGCTGCGATGCTGCCCACCGCCACGCCAAGCGGAGCCAGAAACACATGCCAACCCAACCGGAAAATCTGTCGCCAAACGTCCCGGTTTAAACCCAAATCCAAACCCACTGAGAAGAGCGTGAAGTAAAGGGCCATGTTGGTCATACTGGTAAGATTTGCCTGAGCTGTCTGTGGGAAAACCGTAAGCCCAACTAGAATTCCTGCCACCAGAGCCAGCAAGATAAGGCCTGTCATCCAGTAGGGATTTGCGCTGACACTCACCTGCAGCTCACTTTCCCCCTTGAGCACCGAACCCCGAACCACAAATCGTTCGCAAAAGCTGACCAACGCCAAACTAACAAGAATAGCCGCTAAGGCGAACAAGAACGCCTGCAGGCCATAGGAACCCAGCTGCATAAGTGTTTCCCTATCCGAACCGATCCGTATCCCCATAGTCAGGAGCAGAAAAAATACACCCAGCGTCATCATCCGGGAACTCACTGCTAAAACCCGTTTTGGCAATAGCGCCCTCCAGCCGAAAAAAGCCCCGCCACCGAGGCTAAGCATCACTTCCAACAATCCCCTGATCCTCCTCTACGATCCCTCTCCTGAGAACCTGGCCCTACCCCATTCCCCATCGAATCATACATCTTTTCGACGGTTTTCACAATTCTCTAACCCCGTTCGTAGGACTGGAACAGATGGACAACTGTTTTCATAGCATTCGGGCCCACTAGGACCCCGAACACGTGAGCCAAAATATTTCTCATGAGAAACCCACAGGTTTATCCCCAAGCTGATCTCCGATTTTAAGCCTTTTTCCCTTGGTTATGCACACAATGCACACCTCCTGTGGATAACTTTAAAAATTTTACCCCCATATCCCCAAACCCTGAAACCCGCTCCAGATAGTTATGAACAAGCTTATCCACATTATCCACATTCACGGATACCCATCGAACAAACGGTTCTCTGCCGAACGACCCCTGCTTTCACTCATCAAAGACACTGGATTCACTGCTTAGACAATAAGAAAAACCGAGGCTGGCGCCAAGCCTTAGCGAAGGCGGCCGCCTAGTTGCCCTTATGCACCCACAAACTTATACTTTCTGATCTGCCAAAAAAGCTCCAGTCAATCCTAAACTGAAGCTCTGCCCTATTCTTGGTCGTTGTCTTCATCTTACGGTTGTTTGAACCTTCAAGCTAAACCTAACCCCGGCACCGCATTGAGCGTCAGGGGTGCAAAATCCCTGTCCAAGTAATGATAGTACCCTGCGGTCGCGATCATCGCTCCGTTATCTGTGCATAGCGCCGGTGGGGGATAGAGTAGTTTGACTCCTCTTTCCTCCAAGCGCTCTGCCAAGTTTCTCCGCAACAAGGCATTGGCAGCCACCCCTCCCGCCAAGAGAACCGTTTGCGCTCCTGTGTTCTGCTGAGCCAGCATCGCCTTCCGAACCAACACATCGACAACCGACTGTTGAAAAGAAGCGGCCAAATCCGGAACGGAAAGTTCGATCCCTTTCATACGCGCGGAATTCATGGTATTTAAAACTGCGGATTTCATACCGCTAAAACTAAAATCTAAACTCCCTGGCTCAAGCATCGCCCTGGGAAATTCAAAAGCAAAGGCATCCCCATGCTCGGCCGCCTTTTGGATCTGTGGCCCCCCAGGGTAGCCCAAACCCAAAGCTCTGGCTATTTTATCGAACGCTTCCCCTGCCGCATCATCTCGGGTATGTCCCAGAACATCAAAATCCCCGTGACCGCTAAAATAAACCAAGTGCGTGTGTCCCCCCGAGACTAACAAGGCTAAGAAAGGAAATTCCAACTCGGGATGCATGAGGAAATTGGCATAAATATGCCCTTCCAAATGATTTATCCCAATAAGGGGAACCCCGGCAGCATAGGCTAAAGCCTTAGCTCCAGCCACCCCGACCAGAAGCGAACCCACCAACCCAGGACCGTTGGTCACCGCGACCGCTGCCAGATCCTGAAAGTCAACTCCGGCTTCCTTCAGCGACTGCCCCACCACCTCGCGAAAATGCAGAATATGTTCCCTTGACGCAACCTCAGGCACAACACCTCCGTACTTTTGGTGGGTTGCTATTTGGGAAGCGATGATATGACTCAATAAATCGGTGCCATTTTTAAGCACCGCAGCCGACGTTTCGTCACAGCTCGTTTCAATCCCCAAAATCAATATGTCCGAACGCCTTTTCTCCGTCACGCTAAAATCCTCCACTTTACTTCCGACCTCTAGCTTCCGACCTCTGGCCTCTGGCCTCTGACTTCTGACTTCTGACTTCTGACTTCTGATTCTACAATTCCGCCCACATAATCAACGCATCTTCCTGGGAATCCACATAATACCCCTTGCGCAGGCCAGCGGGCTTAAAGCCCAGCCGTTCATACAGGTGGCGCGCCGGATCGTTCGAGACCCTGACTTCCAATGTCATCCGTTCCATCCCTTCCGCCGCCATCTTGCTCATAACCGTGCGCATCAAATATTCCCCTAAGTGTTGGCCGCGCCTGTCCGGAGCAATCGCAACATTGGTGATATGCCCTTCATCTAATATATACCAGAGACCCATATAGCCGACGACCTGTCCCTCGACCTCCAGACAATGATAACGTGCATATTCATTATCGCGCAGTTCTGTAACAAAGGAATTTAGGGTCCACGGTGTCGGAAAGGAAACTTTCTCTATCGTTAGCACAGCCT
>JAIMKP010000047.1 GCA_020692355.1 Desulfosporosinus sp. | reverse complement strand
GCCC
This sequence comes from Desulfosporosinus sp., assembly GCA_020692355.1. Taxonomy (GTDB): domain Bacteria; phylum Bacillota; class Desulfitobacteriia; order Desulfitobacteriales; family Desulfitobacteriaceae; genus JAJZPA01. The sequence goes on along the minus strand of JAIMKP010000047.1, from coordinate 23,793 downwards.
CGAGTTTCGTATATAACTACCATGGTCATGGATTATCCGCATGTTGTTTCGTATAAATATCCTTTATTACCTGATCGGACAAAAGCTATTCCACGTCCAGCGGACTACGAATGTGGCGCAGATTATTGTCGCTTACGTGGGTATAAATCTCTGTTGTCTTAGAACTTTTATGCCCCAGTAGTTCCTGAATATACCGAAGATCGGTTCCGCTCTCCAGAAGATGCGTGGCGAACGAATGCCTCAGGGAATGAATCGATACCGGCTTTAGGATTCCGGCTTTCTGACATGCTTTTTTGAAGATCTTCTCAGCCGAACGTTCGCTCAGATGCGTTCCGGGTTCTTCTCCGGGAAAAAGCCAATCCTTAGGCTTATACAATTTCGCGTACTCGCGCAAAACCTTCAATGCAACCTTTGATAAAATTGAGTATCTGTCTTTACGTCCTTTTCCTTGCCGTACATGGAGCATCATCCGTTGACTGTCGATATCCTCCAGACGCAGCCGTACGACTTCACCCACCCTTAAACCTGCAGAGTACGTAACCATGAGCAACGCTCTATGTTTAATATTATCCACGTTACGTAGGATTTGCAACACCTCATCACGTGCTAATACATCTGGTAATTTCTTTTCATGTTTAGGTCTAGGTACACTCATTTCAATATACGGTCTCTGCAGGGTATAACGAAACAAAAACCTTATCGCACTGATGGCCTGATTTACATAGGCATGGGATCGTTGCTCCTGCTCGAGGAGATGCAACAAATATAACTGTAAGTTCCTTGTGTCAATTATAACAAGAGAAGTGGCGAAAGTATCATCAGCATTTAAATCCAAATGATGATAAGCGACAAACCTTTTGATATGTCCCAGATACGCCACGATAGTATGAGCACTATAACCCTTGAGTTTCAGTCCTTCCTCCACCGTTCGAAGCAGACCCTCCATCTCAGTCCGGGCCTTTTGGTAACCATCAAAAGAAAGCTTCAGAATCTCATCTGTACAAATAAGTTCTTCATCGGCAAATAGTTCAAACATGCACTTTAGGGTAGCCTGATTATGTTCAATAATCTAATACTTGCCTTCGGGATTCCAACGCCTGGTGATTTGTCTAATCTTCTTGACAAGCTCAGGCGAGTAATCAAATTTTACGTGCAATTGTGTTGGGTTCCCGATCGATACAAAAATTGCCATGCCTTCAAGCCCCACTACACTTTTTACAAGTATTTCGCCAATTGTGTTATTATTCCTGCTTCTTTCGTAAACCCAAACTAAATTTTAATGATTTTTTCTAATGCGACCTTCATGTTACCGGGGCAGATCCATTAGAAGGATGAAAACGGAATATTGGTCACTTTATGCAGCCAGCTGATCACCTCATTAACGCTATGGGCCGTTGGAACCGTCGGATCCGCTTCCGGACGGAGGCGTTTAAGTAGGACAATATCCAAACCCAAGGCGAGGGCCGCAGATATTTTTGTATCCGTACCACCGGCCGGACCGCTGTCGCGTGTCAGAAGAACATGGGCCCCGTAAGCCTTAAGAAGAATTCGGTTTAATTCTTTCGAAAAAGGTCCTTGCATAGCCACAATATCCTTAGGAGGAATACCTAAGTCCTGGCATTTTTGAACCAATCGACCTTCAGGGAGAACGCGAACCACCCAGCGAACATCCCGGGCAAACGGAGCGTTGACCAGACTCTCAAGTTGGTGGCTTCCGGTCGTAACAAAAACGGTGAAAGGGCTCTGCCTGCTGAAATCTTTATCCTCGGCCAACCGTTTCAAGGCGGAGAGGGCTTCCTCCCAATCCGCTACAGCATAAACCAGAGGGCTCGCTGGAATTTTTGTTTCCGGTCGCTCTAAACGGATATACGGTACACCTAAGTCTTTACACCAGGAGCGCAATGGCTGAAAGGATTGGCTGCACGAAGGATGGCTTGCCTCCACCACCGCAGAGCACGCTTGGTCAGCTAACCAATTAAAAAACATTGTAAAAGGGATCTTTTCACTAAACTCGCCTGTTTCCCGCCAAACATATACTAGTGATTCTCTCACGTCTACCCTGACTGTTTTCGCGCGCATCGCACTTAATCGATTATTCATTTCGCGAGCTGCTGCTGTTTCACCAAGAACTACGATCATAACTCTGCCTTCCCATCTAATCTTGCTACAATTCCGGGCAAAACGAGACTCATCGTCACGGAAAGTAATCGCGTACAGGAGCAAATTGCTACAACTTTAGACAAAACCATTCTCTGTTACGTTTTCGAGCTGAGTGTTTATCCAACCTACGAATTGTGTACTCGGAATGCCTTTCTCGCTTCACGGATAGTCAAGGGATTTCGCTCAGCTACTAATCCTTCTTTTGCTCTTAGCACTTCCCAAAGGTGGGCAATGCGCGGCAACCGTAAGAAAGCCTGTCTCACATCTTTTGGATCCTGAAACACGTCGGCCGGGGTGCCTTCTTTGAGCATTCGGCCTTCCTGCATAATATAAACCCGATCCGCATAGATCGGCACGATATCGACATCATGTGTAGAGAGGATTACGGTTAACCCTTGGTCCATCTGGAGAGACTTCAGCAGGCGCATCAGTGCCACAGCGGAACGGGGATCCAGCCCCGCTGTTGGTTCATCTAAAATAATCACTTCGGGGTGCATCGCTAGGATTCCTGCTATGGCCACCCGCTTTTTCTGCCCATAACTGAGTTGGTGCAGGCTCCGTCCCCGGTAATCCCAGATTCCCACTTGATTCAAGGCTTCCTCCACACGCAAGGAAATCTCGTCCAGACTTAAGCCAAGATTCACAGGGCCGTACGACACATCATCATAAACGCTCGCCGCAAACAACTGGTCATTGGGATCTTGAAAAACCAAGCCAATACGGCGAAAAACCTCCAGTTTATCCCACTGGCTCAGTTCCTTCCCCCTCAATATCACACTGCCTGCAGCAGGCCTAAGCAAGCCGTTGAAATGCTGGAAGAGCGTCGTTTTACCACAGCCATTCGCTCCCAATAAGGCCACACACTCCCCTTCCCCCACCCGCATATCCACTTGATGCAAGACCTCGATTCCTCCCGGGTAAGCGAAAGAGAGTCCCTTGACTTCCAAGACATACGCACTTTCCTCGCCAACCTGTTTCAAAACATCCTGTAGAACTTCCTTCACAAAAAAGACCTCCATGTCCCAGGCTTAAACTTGGATATCGCAAGCTCATTAGGTTCTCACCCCCGACCAGCAAAGCCATCAAAAAATTCGCGGACGATTTTCCACTGCCCACGAGCCACACAAACTTCGCTGTCCCTCGCACCCTTAATAATGTCCCAGCTCAAGCCATGTAACCACAATAAAAATGAGCCCGAATGAGGACAACATCCGATCTTGCCGCGTAAACTTCCGTTGGTAAACAACTTGAATACTACTTCCGTTATAGCCCCTACAAGTCATGGCTTGCCAAAGCCTCTGGCTCTTATCAAATACCCTTATAAAGAGAATGCCCCCAACACTGGCGACAGCCCAAACCCTCCGCCGCCATGTTCGGTAGCCTAAACGCATGCGCTGGGCCTTCTGCAAGCGTTCTAACTCTTCAAAAAGTATGAACAAGGAAGAATAGCCCAGTGTCATCACTTCAATAATACTTAAAGGTACTTTAAACCAGGAGAGAGCATTGACCCACTCTTGCACTGGTGTGGACAATGTTAAGAAGAGCATGATACTCATCCCGCCAAATACGCGCGACGCGAGTAAAGCACCTTGTACGGCTCCATCTGAATATCCTGTCAAGCGAAAAAAGATAAAATCCCATTGGAACCACAAGGTGTGCCCGCTCAAAAATATCTGTGTAATCCCAGTCAGAATGCTAACATAAAACACGGGGATCAGGTGTCGGCGAATCCGTGAACGAGGTACCCCCGCGTAAAGAAGGATAACAAGGCTTAGACACCCAAAAACAGCGGGAAGAATCCAGACCTTCGCACTTAAAGCAGCAAACAACGCCACGAAGGTGAGCACAAGTTTCACCCGTCCGTCAATGTCGCTCAACTTGGATTTTGGAGCTTCCATTAACATTGTGTGGGCACTCATCTCAACCGTCCTCCCATTCACTCCTGTGCTGACCCGATTCCTCAGGTTCGTCTTCGCGGTACGGCTTTCCGAAAAGGTCCCGCCAGTTATAACCCAGCCAAAACCCTGCGACAGCTCCACCAACGGCAAAGACAAAGAGCAAAAGATCCCCTTTATCCGTATTAATAAACGGAGGTCGTTGCCCCGCTCCAACCTCACTGGCATATTTATCAGCAATAGAACCCACATGCTCATCCGCTCCTGGCATGGACAGTGGACTCGTCCCGAGGTAAATCAATAAAGCCACGAATAACCCTGGAATAATCCATTTCAGGATGGATTTCCGTCTCAAACCCTTCGTGCGAGCACTTAAATGTCTGATCATCTTACTCCCTCCCCAGAGATTCTCCCCGCCTTTTGAGGAGCACCTTCTCCCGTCGGTTGAGGAGCGCCTTCCCCCGTCTTTCCGTGTCTGCGGGGCAAAACCCTCAATTGAATCAGGATATCCGGTCGATGATCGGCAATATACTTCAACGCGATACCGGTAAATAATCCTTCCAGAACGGCTAGGGGAGCCTGAGTCGGAAGGAAAGCCCCGAAAATTGCTAAAAACACCTCACTCAGCGGATGATTCCCATGAATTGCCAAAGCTAACTGCACTGAGGTTCCTAGATAAATCGAGATATCTCCAATAAGGCCGGCCGCCAAACCCGACCAAAAAAGGCTCATCTTCAGCATGCGCAGCCCCCTGAAGATGAGCCAACCCACGAAGCCACCAAAAACACCCATGGTCAAGGTATTGGCTCCCAACGTAGTCAGCCCACCATGGGCAAAAAAGAGGGCTTGAAATAACAGGGCTACCATACTGACAAGAGCATTGACCCACGGGCCCAGCAAAATAGCCGCCAACGGAGTTCCTCCAGGATGGGAGCATGTTCCAGTAATGGGTACCGGAATTGGCAACAGGGAAACTAGAAAGACTCCGGCAGTCATTACTCCGGTCAATTGCTTCATCATAGGGATTTCTCTGCTCTTTCGGGCTAAGCTCTTAGCCCCGGCGGCCACAAAAATAGCTGCTCCGACACTATAGCCTATGGCATAGGGAGCGGGCAGCAACCCTTCCGCAATATGCATCACATCTTCCCCTTTCTCCTCTTCACAAGCATTCTCTCGTTCTCGCCCTCCTGGGCTAGTCTAAAAAGATAAAAAGACAACCCTAGCCCCATCTAAGTTCAGAATGGTGCCATGGTTGTCTCGCTCTGCGTTCGTCTCCATCCTTAAGTACGCCCTCGCATGTTAAGTATGAATCCCGCTTGCCCAAGACATTAACCCATTACCTGGGCCGGGCCACCCTCAGGAAACCCGTTGCGATATCTTTAAGAATAATAGAACCCCCAAAATAATAAATCCCCGCCACTAGAGCGGGGAGCAATCATCGTGCCACATTATCCGCTACCTCCATTCATCGTGGGTAAAGCGCATTCAAAGCAAGCAGGTCTCCTGACTCAGGTTCGTCGCCTTTCTGCCCCTTCCCAAGTTTCCTCAGTGGTCTCGGCAGAAGACTCCCCCTCACAGTGGCGGGACCGCGCCGGATTCACACCGGCTTCCCTTTAGGTTCCTCAAAATCTCTTTAGTAGGAACCACTTGCTTCAGTCAATATTGAATTGTAATTAATATTAGCATGTTCAACCCCTTCCGGTCAACCCCGAAAATCCTTGGATCCCTGGAAACTCGATGCTTTCAGAGAGACGCTTGCCTAATTAGCCTAAATTAGCCATAAATCACCCTGAGCGTTTTCCGGTCCCTCTCGATAGGTAAGTGGCTTCACGTAAAATCTTCTCTAGCTGATCACGATTCTGAATCGCCTTGTCCTGTCGACGTAAAGGCCTTGGCAATTTATTTCGATACATCAGCATACCCTCTTGCATGGATTATCATGCCCCTTTCTACCACTTCGACATTGCACGAATCTTTTCCTCTAATTGTCAGGTATGATTCGGGATAGTTCTTTCGCCTCCTCACACACTAAGATTGTCCGCGATCGTCCCCTGTTGCCTCAAACAAAATCGTTGACAAGGAGTCGATTATGATGAACATTTTTCAGCGTAAGCTATTAGGCCGGCTTCACCATCATCCCGAAGGGTGGCAGCCTCTATTCATGAACCCTAACCACGAAACCTTGGATACCTTGCTTAATTTTCATTACTTTGACCAGACCCCTCATCTGGGCCCCTGGATTTTCCCGGTACTTCCCCTTTGGGAGCACGAAGCCTGCGAAGGAAATGAAGTTTTGGCTGAGATCATCCGTCAACTCGAACAGACAAGGCTAAGCCCACTTCAAATCGAGGACGAATCGCTCCGTCCTGTCCTGCAACGCATTCGGATTCTGGCCTCGACACCTGGGCTTTTTCCCTTTGCCGCCGACTACATCCAAGAGCATCTACCGCGCTTTTTGGATTCGGCTGAGGTGCTGGCTGACCTTCCTGATCTACAAATCATTCATTTTGCTCCTGAAGAAATTGAACCCCTCAGCGGGGATCTCAGCCGCTATCGCGTTTCCCCTTTAAGTCGACGCTATGTCCAGAACCTTTTCCACTCCGAACGCCGGGAAGCGATCTTATCTGTTTTAGCCAGCGTTGCCAAAAACCATCCCCTGCTTGGCACCTGCCGCCAGGCTTACGCGGTGATGCTGTCGCTGGAAAATGCTGAGCTTTGGAGCCAGAACCCATTCTGTCTGCGCCTCGTTGCCAACCGATTCTGGGAAATACAAGCACCTGATCAAGCGGAAGAAGGTTGAGCCAAGGTTAGGTTTACGTAGAAGATACAGAAAGAGAGCAATTTTTCCGCTCACGCCTTGAAAGTTGAGGCTAAGATGTTAAAATAGGAAACAAAGCAAACACAAACACTAAGACACGCTAAAAGCCCACATTTATCAGCTCACATCGAGGTTATCCAAATGTTTACATATAGAGAAAGGTAGAGGAGGACAAACCCATGCCAAACAAGGAAATGCTGCTCATCCCTGGGCCGACCCCCGTGGTCGACCCCATCTATGATGCCCTGGCGAGTGAGACCTGGGCTCACACGGATCCACGTTTTGTTTCTATCTTTAGCAATTCTCTCAAGCTTGCCAAAGAACTCTTCCATACGGATGGAGAAGTATTCGTTGTTGCCGGTTCGGGAACCTTGGCGATGGAAATGGCGGTTGTGAACACGGTAGCCCCGAACGAAAAGCTGTTGGTGATTAGCCACGGCTATTTCGGTGATCGTTTTATGCTACTAGGACAAGCCCACGGGATTCAGGTCGAATCCCTGCAAGCAGAATGGGGCAAACCCGTCGACCCGGAAGCTGTTCGCGCTAAACTAGCCGAAGGTGGCTTCAAGGCTGTCACGGTGACCCATGTGGATACATCCACCGGGGTTGTGGCGGATCTCGATGCCTTGGTTCCGGTGGTTAAAGCCAGCGGGGCTCTGTTCATCCTTGATGGGGTCTGTGCCGCTGCCGCGATCGAGGAAGACATGAGCAAATCCTATGGGGATCCGGATTATCGGATTGATGTCGTCCTGACCGGTTCGCAAAAGGCAATTGGCGTGCCCCCTGGCCTGGCGATTGTGGCCTTTGGCCCCAAAGCCTTAGCCGCACGTGAGGCGTTTGCACGCATCCCTGGCTACTATGTCGACATTAAAAACTGGCTTCCGATTATGCAAAATCCCGGCAAGTATTATGCGACCCCGCCTATCAACATGATTTATGGATTTAATGAGGGGATGGAGATCCTTATGCGCGAGGGGTTGGCTAAGCGCTACGACCGCCACGCCGCCTTGGGGCAAGCCGTACGAGCAGGGCTTAACGTTTATGGGTTTAAGCCATTGGCTGTCAAAGGCGCTGAAGCCCCTACCTTAACCTGTTTCCTGTACCCCCAAGGGCTGGATGACCTCTCCTTTAGGAGGGCCCTTGCAGACAAAGGTGTAGTCATTGCCGGGGCTCTGGCGACTTTGGCAGGCAAAGCCTGCCGCATGGGCCATATGGGCAATGTTACCGGAGAAATCTTCACCAAGGCCATCCGCATCATCGGAGAAACCCTGCAGGAGATGGGATTCGCGCCGGACATCAATGCCGCTGTCAAGGCCTTCGAAGCAGCCTACGGCGATAATCCGTGATCCAGTTTTCCGCGATCGTGTTGATCCCGCAATAGATTCTTGACCGAGGCAGTGGACAAGCACTGCCTCGGTTTTTTTCCCTTACAGACTCAAACAAGACGTTTGAGATTAGAGCATCGCCACGGATGGCTAGATGCCGTATGGCTAGACGCCGTAGGCTTAGCACTAGCCAAGTTTTTTTTAATGCTCAAGGCTGGCACAATAACTCGATATACGGAGTTTTTTCCTACCTACGCTCTCGAATCGACTATTCCAAAACCTGCAGGCTCAGCTTATACTCATAAATCAATTCAGTGAACTTTTCAGGGGCCTCCGGGCCCTTGATAAATTTACAGGCTTTTTGGAGCAGTCCTTGATGCACATCTTCCCGCTTAATGAGGAATTGAATCATCCGCCCCAAGGAAGCATCCCGGGTCAATGCCAGATGCTTCAGGTACAAGTCCTTGGCCCGCTCTTCGGCCTGGATGTCTGCCTCTAAGATGGCTAGCGTTTCCCGGCTTTGGTCGATAAAGGAAGATGTCCAGGCCTCCCCAAAGGGACTGGTGTAGTCAATAGAAAGGCCCAATTTGCTGACAGCCACAGCAATCATCTCCATATGTCCCATCTCTTCTGCCGCAATCAGACCCAGCAGTTCCCGCACCTGACGGTTCTTGATATTTAAACGGTGATTCATATACTGAGCAGCCAGACTAAATTCACTATCCTTGCCCGCATAATGCTCGCTTAAAACCTGCCCGAAAGCGGGATTAGGGTCGTCAACGTAGACGGGATAAAATAGACGTTTCCGATAACTGAACACGCTTATCCCTCCTTTGCGACTTACACTTAGCAATCCTGCCTTCAGTATATGAAAAGAAAAAAGAAGCCGCCACAACGAACAGCCACTCATCAAAACATGAACTCTTTCAGCTACCTGGACATCGAAACGCCGGTGACGTAAGTCTCCAGTGGAGACTTACGTCACCGGCGCAGAGCCAATTAAGAATACTACCGCGCCAAAGGATGACTTACGCCAACCTGCACTAGCACTCCTCTATATCCGACCTCCAATTTCCGACCTCCGACCTCCAATTTCTGACTTCCAACTTCCGACCTCTGACTTCCGACTTCCAATTTTACAGCCCCTTGATTCCGATATCTCGCCGGTAATGCGCCCCTGGGAAAGAGATACGTTCGACCAGCGTATAGGCCTCTTTACGGGCTTCCACCAACGTTTTGCCGAGGGCTGACACCCCTAAGACCCGCCCTCCTGCACTCACAAGCTGCCCCTGCTGCAGATCGGTTCCGGCATGAAAGATCACGCCTTGATCAACCTTGGTCGGAAGCTCAAGTGGAATCCCCTTAGGATAAGCGGCTGGATAACCGGGTGCCGCCATGACCACACAAACCGCAGTTTCGTCAGTCCATTCTAAACGTTGTTCTGAGAGTCTTCCCTCCGTACAGGCCCATAGAATCGGGAAAAGATCCGTCTTCAGGCGGAGCATCACCACTTGGGTCTCAGGATCCCCAAAACGCACATTGTATTCCAAGATCTTAGGCCCGCGTAATGTCAGCATGAGACCCAGAAACAAGACCCCCTCAAACGGCATCCCGCGCTCCCGCATGGTTTTCAGGGTGGGATAAAGGACTTGCTCCTTGACAACCTCTTCAAGTGCCGGAGCCCAAATCGGCGGAGGGCTATAAGTACCCATGCCACCGGTGTTCAGTCCTTGATCCCCATCAAGTGCCCGTTTGTGATCCTGAACCGGCACCATCGGATAGGCAGTCAAACCATCTGAAAAACAAAGGAGACTTACTTCCTGGCCTTCCAAATACTCTTCAATGACCAGGCGTTTTCCGGCGTCCCCAAAGGCTCCCTTCATGATTTCGTCTACAGCCCGAAGGGCTTCATCCAGGCTCATAGCCACGATGACCCCTTTGCCGGCCGCCAAGCCATCGGCTTTGACGACACAGGGGGCTCCGATCTGCCGCACATAGGCTTTAGCTTCCTCTGGGTTTTCAAAAGTCTGCCACTGTGCCGTCGGCACACCCGCTTCCTGCATAATGACTTTGGCAAAGGCCTTGCTTCCTTCAAGTTGAGCCGCCCGCTGACTCGGACCGAAGATTCTTAGCCCTGCCTCGCGAAAGGCATCAACGATGCCCAGACTTAACGGTTCTTCCGGCCCGACCACGGTAAGGTCGACCTTCTCCGCCAAAGCAAAATTGATGAGTCCTTGAATATCATTAGCCGCAATCGGGACATTCCACTCCAGGGTTCCGGCATTCCCGGGGGCCACAAACATCTGCTTCACCTCAGGACTCTGTGCCAGTTTCCAAGCGAGAGCGTGTTCCCGACCGCCACCGCCAACCACCAATACCTTCTTGCCCACCTAGTTACCTCCAGTCTCTTGGGATATCTCTTCCTATGATACATCTTCCCGTGTTGTCCTTCGGCCCTCTTCAGCCCAATCGGTCACCATTCTCCCGACTCCTGCCTCCCGACTCCTGCCTCCCGACTCCGTATTTGCGACACCAGGAACCGTCCCCCTTGTCTCACCCCTTGTCTCATACCGCTGAGGCCTGAATTAATGCCGGAAATGCCGCTGATGCGTAAAGAGCATAATTAAGTTCAAACGGTTGGCGGCTTCGATCACGGCTTCGTCCTTAACCGAGCCCCCTGGTTGAACCAAGGCGCGGATCCCGGCTCTGGCTGCTTCCTCCAGAGAATCAGGAAAAGGAAAGAAGGCATCAGAAGCTAGGTAAGCGCCTTGAGCCTTCGTCCCAGCTTGCTCCAAGGCAATTTTCGTTGACCCGACCCGGTTCATCTGCCCGGCCCCAACCCCCAAGGTCTGAGCGTTACGGCAGACCGCGATCGCATTGGATTTGATGTGTTTCACGACTTTCCAAGCGAACTCCAGCTCTTTGATGTCTTCCTGCGTTGGTTGTTGCTCTGTAACAACCACCCACTCACTAGGCAAAACATTGCCTGTGTCCTCCTCCTGGAGTAAATAGCCGCCATTCACGTTGCGAATCGTCCAAGCCGGTTTTCCTGTGCTTACCCCGCGCCCCACAATCCAAAGCCTCAGATTCGTTTTCTCCTGAAGAACTTCCCTCGCTTCGGGGGAAAACTCGGGTGCAACGATGACTTCATAAAAACGCTCGCGCAGCGCACGGGCAGCCGCTCCATCCACGACCCGGTTAAAGGCGAGAATCCCCCCAAAGGCAGATACCGGATCCGCCTCCAAAGCCCGCTCATAGGCCTCAAGCGGAGTCTGTCCCAAGGCGGCTCCACAAGGATTCGTATGTTTAATGATCACTGCAGCGCTATCTTGAAATTCCATGACTGCACTCCAAGCCGCATCCATGTCCATCCAGTTATTATAGGAAAGCTCTTTTCCCTGGAGCTGGCGGCCTCCTGCCAAAGTTCCGGAACCATCTTCCGCATAGAAGGCTGCCTTCTGCTGAGGATTTTCCCCGTAGCGCAGATCCTGAACCTTCTTCGCCGTCAACCGCAGCACGGAGGGAAATGTTGCCACTGTTTCCAACTGCCCCTCTAAGTACCCGGCAATCAGATGGTCATACTCAGCGGTATGAGCAAAAGCCTCCGCTGCTAAGCGACGGCGAACGCCCGCAGGAACAGTTCCTTTTTCCCTTAGGAGATCCAGAACTTCCGGATAACGCTTAGGATTGACGATGACCGTCACCCGTTCATGATTTTTAGCCGCCGAACGCACCATGCTGGGCCCGCCGATATCAATATTCTCAATCGCTTCTTCCAAGCTCACCCCCGGTTTGGCGATCGTCTCCCGAAATGGGTAAAGATTCACCGCCACCAGTTCAATGTACTCTATCCCGTTTTGCTTCATCTGCTGCCTGTGCTCGTCAGACTCCCGCGCTAAAATTCCGCCATGAATCTTAGGGTGGAGGGTTTTCACCCGTCCGTCGAGAATCTCAGGAAACCCAGTCACTTCACTGATATACGTCACTGGAACGTGGGCTTCCACCAGTGTCTTATAGGTCCCTCCCGTGGAAACGAGTTCAAATTCCAATTCCGCAAGGCCCCGGGCAAACTCCACAATCCCTTTTTTGTCCGATACGCTGATCACCGCTCTGCGCCGCATTGCCAACCCCCCTAACCCAAAAATCGTTTCAGCCCCGAAAACCCATTTTCAATCATGTGCTAGAAGAAGTCTCTCACTTCCCCACTGCATCAGCGAGCGAAGCAAGTTCGCATCGCTCAAAGACATACCTTAATTTAACCAAATGCCAAGTAAAACTCAAATAACAGTTACGATCCGCCCGGAGCGCTTGAGCTTACCCGCCAGTAACAAGCGAACAGCTTCCAGGTAAAGCCGGTGCTCTACCTCGAGAATCCGGGCTGCTAAACTTTCTTCCGTATCTTCCGACCGTACCAACACGGCCTCTTGGAGGATAATCGGACCGCTATCCAGACCTTCATCCACGAAATGAACCGTACATCCGCTTACTTTGACCCCATACTCTAAGGCCTGCCGCTGGGCCTGGGTTCCCGGAAAAGCGGGCAATAGGGACGGATGGATGTTAAGAATAGGAAACCCTGCCTCCCGAACAAACTCGCCGCTGAGTACCCGCATATATCCGGCCAAAAGAAGAAGTTCGATCCCCAAGTCCTTCAGCCAGCCTAACAACTCTCTTTCTTGAGCCCGGCGGTTCGGGTAAGCCCCTAGAGGAAAAGCCCGGACAGACACCCCCGCCTGCCGAGCCCGCTCCAAAGCCTGGGCATTCTCTTGATCTGAGCCCACCGCCACGATCTCGATCGCGAGTGTCCCTTGAGTCCAGGCATCAAGAAACACTTGCAGGTTGCTGCCGCGCCCAGACACTAAGACCGCCGTTCTCAAGCGTAAACCACTCCTTCGCCTGGCTGAACTTCACCAATCACAATCGCCTCTTCCCCGTTTTCCAGGAGTTTCCGGATCACCGTTTCACCCTCTTCTGGATGAACGATGAGCACAAAGCCGATCCCCATATTAAAGGTTCGGAACATCTCTGCTTCCTCTACATTCCCTAAACGCTGCAGGAACTTGAAAATCGCCGGGATCTGCCAAGCCTTCTTGTTAATCCTCAAGCCGAGTCCTGACGATAAGATGCGGGGGATGTTTTCCGTCAATCCCCCTCCCGTAATATGGGCCATACCGAGAACATTTCCCTCCGCGAGCAAAGGCAAGATCCATTTGACATAAATGCGGGTCGGTCGCAGCAAAGCCTCGCCTAATGGTTCCCCCAGCTCAGGTAGCACCGCAGCCAAATCATATCCTTCCACAAGCTTACGCGCCAGCGAAAAACCATTACTGTGTAGCCCGGAAGACTTAAGTCCCAACACAAGGTCACCTGCTTTAATCTCCCTGCCATCGATAAGCTTGTCCCGATTGGTGGCACCTACAGCAAAACCCGCAATGTCATATTCCCCTGGCGGATAAAATCCCGGCATCTCGGCTGTTTCCCCGCCGATCAAGGCACATCCCGCCTGTTCGCACCCGGCCGCCACCCCACTCACAATCTCGGCCACTTGATCGGGGTTCAGTTGACCGACAGCGAGGTAATCAAGGAAAAACAACGGTTCCGCACCTTGGACTAAGACATCATTGACACACATCGCTACCGCATCCTGCCCAATCGTCGTGTGCCGCTCCATTTGAAAAGCTAGCCGCAGCTTGGTTCCAACCCCATCTGTCCCGGAAACGAGTACAGGATCGGGATATTTCGCAGTATCCAAGGCAAACAGCCCTCCAAAGCCCCCTAACCCCCCGAGGACTTCCGGTCTCCGGGTCCGCTCCACGGCGGGTTTCATTCGTTTGACAGCTTCATTGCCGGCCGAAATATCAACTCCCGCTTCTCGGTAAGTATAACCCACGCTTCATCTTCCCTTCTGCTCAAAGTCGTATTTTCCTTGCTCCTGAGGCACTGCGATCGGATAATCCCCATTAAAACAAGCCAGACACACCGGCTCATTCCCCAGTGCCCGCATTAAGCCTTCGCTTGAAAGATAATGAAGAGAATCGGCACCCACATACTGTCGTATACCTTCAATCTCCAACCGGGTTGCAATCAACTTTTCCCGTTCAGCTGTATCAATGCCATAGAAGCAAGGGTAAAGCACCGGCGGAGAACTGATCAAAAGGTGCACTTCTTGCGCTCCAGCATGACGCAGCATCTCAACCAGCTTCGAACTCGTGGTCCCCCGAACGATGGAGTCATCCACCATCACCACCCGTTTCCCCTGCAGCACGGACGCATTCGCATTTAGTTTCAAACGCACCGCGATTTCCCGCAGCTCTTGGGTAGGTTGGATAAACGTACGACCAATATAACGGTTTTTGACAAGCCCCTCTTCAAAAGGAATCCCGAGCGCATGGGCATAGCCTAACGCAGCCGCCTTGCCGGAATCCGGCACCGGAATAACGATGTCGGCATCCAGTGGGCGCTCCCGCGCTAATTCAATCCCCATTTTGCGGCGGGCCTCCGATACGTTAAGTTGATCAATCGTACTATCCGGACGGGCAAAATAAATATACTCAAAAGCACAACCCGCTCTTTGAGGCGAAGCCGGCCCTTGGCGGGAATGCACCCCATTTTCATCAATCGTCACGATTTCTCCAGGCTCCACATCCCGAATCAACTTGGCCCCAATTCCGTCCAAGGCACAGCTTTCGGAAGCAAAAAGATAGCGTTCCCCCAGCTGCCCAATACAAAGCGGCCGAATCCCGTAGGGATCCCGCACTCCGATGAGTTTGTCCTCGGCAAGGATCACCAGAGCATACGCTCCACGGAGATCGATCATGGTCTTCGTGACCGCATCTTCCAGCGTCCCCCGGCAGTAACGGGCAATCAAGTTGATGATCACTTCGCTGTCCACTGTGGTTTGGAACACCGCACCGTCTTTTCCCAGCTCTCCCCTGAGTTCCGCCGCATTTGTGAGATTCCCATTGTGGGCTAAGGCCATCATCCCATTTTGATAATGCACGACTAAGGGCTGGGCATTCGCCACCAGACTTGACCCTGTTGTGGAATAGCGAACATGTCCGATCGCCATTTTTCCCTTCAAGGCGGTTACACTCTCATCGGAGAAAACCTCTGACACAAGACCCATCCCTTTGTACACAGAAATGCTCAATCCATCCGAAACCGCAATTCCGGCACTCTCTTGCCCCCGATGTTGTAGTGCATAAAGCCCATAGTACGTCAGGCGAGCGACATCAAGTTCTGGTGAATAAATTCCAAAAATGCCGCATTCCTCGTTTAACTTGTCATCCCAAATCAAAGCTCTACCCTCCCCTCATCCAAGAAAAAACACCCGCGTCTCTCAAAGGAGCGCACGCGGGTGCCAAACCTCTTCTAAACCGCGCGGGTGCCCCCTCTGTCTGAACCGTTAAGCCCCGTTAGTCCTGAGACGAAACTTAGACATTCAGCAGGGCTTCTTTGACCCGCCGATAAACTTCCAGATAAGCCTCCTCCACTCTACCCAGATCCCGCCGAAAGCGATCTTTGTCTAATTTTTCCTGAGTTTCTTTGTCCCAGAAACGACAGGTATCCGGAGAGATTTCATCTCCCAGGATAACCCTTCCATCAGCCACGCCGAATTCCAGTTTAAAGTCAATGAGGTCAATCCCGGCTTTTTCCATGATGCCCTGGAGCACTTCATTGACGGCCAGACCCAGTGTTTGAACGGTGTTTACCATCTCTGCATCGGCCCAACCCATGGCAGACACATGGGATTCATTCACGAGCGGGTCACCTAAAGCATCATTCTTGTAGTAAAGTTCAATAACCGGGTGCGGGAGGCGATAGCCCTCCTCAACTCCTAAGCGTTTCGCCAGGCTCCCTGCTGCCACATTGCGTACCACCACTTCCAGGGGGATCATCTCCAGCCGTTTCACAAGCATCTCACGCTCATCCATGATTTTCACAAAATGGGTAGGAATCCCGGCTTTCTCCATTGCTTGAAAGAAAAGTGCGGAAAGCTGATTATTGACAACCCCTTTGTCCAAGATCTGTCCCCGTTTTTCCCCGTTAAATGCGGTGGCATCATCTTTATAAACCACCCAATAGTATGCTGGCTCATCCGTTAAAAAGACTTTCTTCGCTTTCCCTTCGTAGAGCAGCTCCAGTTTTTCCATGAGCACTATCCCCTTTCGCCTAGTTGCAGCCTTATTCCAAACCGACCCGTTTGAAGATATCTCCCACATGTTTGGTGTGATACGAGAAATCAAAGAGGGTGGCAATTTCCGGTTCACTGAGATACTCCCTGATGTCCACATCCCTACCCACGAGCACCTGGAAGCTTTCTTTACTCTCCCACGCCTGCAGAGCATTGCGCTGCACCCAGGCATACGCTGTTTCCCGGCTCACTCCTTTGTCAACGAGCGCGAGCATCACACGTTGGGAAAAGATGAGGCCGTACACCTTGTCAATGTTTTCTTTCATCTGTTTTGGGAAAATCTGGAGTCCGTCGAGTAGCTGAATGGTCTTATGCAGGATATAATCCAAAGCGATCGTAGAGTCCGGGAGGATTACCCTTTCAGCCGAAGAATGTGAAATATCCCGTTCATGCCAGAGCGCAACGTTTTCTAACGCCGTCAGGGCATTCCCCCGGATCACGCGCGCAAGGCCAGAAATCCGCTCGGCGGTAATAGGGTTTTTTTTATGCGGCATCGCTGACGATCCTTTTTGCCCCTTGCCGAAGGCTTCTTCAACCTCATGCACATCCGTGCGCTGCAGATTGCGGATTTCGGTTGCCATCTTATCCAAGGAACTGGCAATACCCGCCAAAGCCGTCACATAGAAAGCATGACGATCCCGCTGCAGGATTTGCGTAGAAACCGGAGCTGGCTTCAAGTTGAGTTTTTGGCAGACCCTTTCTTCTACCACTGGCTCGACATGGGCAAATGTCCCGACCGCACCCGATACTTTTCCGTAACGCACTTCTTCCCGTGCGTACGTAAGCCGTGCTGCCTGCCGTCGAATTTCGTCATACCAGAGGGCAAATTTCAATCCCAACGTGATCGGCTCGGCATGCACTCCGTGAGTACGTCCCATCATCAAGGTATCGCGATGTTCGACCGCCCGGCGTTTGAGCACTTCTTGCAAGCGTTCCATCTTGTTGAGGAGAATATCGGCTGCCTCCACCAGCTGCAGCGAGAGCGCGGTATCCAGAATATCCGAGGAAGTCAGGCCCAAATGGATGTATTTGGCTTCGTCCCCCACATTTTCCGCCACATTGGTAAGAAAGGCTAAGACATCATGCTGGGTTACTTGTTCGATTTCTTGAACCCGTTCCCAATTGAAAGCCGCCTTCTCCCGAATAACCTCCACAGCCTCGGCTGGAATCCGGCCCAAAGCCGCCCAGCCCTCACAAGCTGCTATCTCAATCTCCAACCACAGTGAGAGGCGGTGTTCATCCGTCCAAATCTTCCCCATCTCTGGCAAGGTATAGCGTTCGATCAATCTGATTAACCCCCTTCGTCGCTTTCCTGCACCCACATTTTTACAGCGCCTATTCTGATGATGAGCGGGCCTGTTCTTCGAGTTTCTCGCGGATGACCTGATCCTTTTTCTCCACTTCTTCCGCCATCCGAACACGATAAGCGCGCATCGCTTGGCGCAGATCGTCATCCCCAACCCCAAGCATTTGAACGGCTAACAACCCGGCATTGCGTGCAGCTCCGATACCGACGGTCGCAACCGGAACTCCCGGTGGCATCTGCACGATGGCGTAAAGCGCATCAACCCCGTCCAAGGCACCGCTCATAATTGGCACCCCGATCACGGGCAGGCTTGTCACTCCGGCGACCACCCCGGGCAAATGGGCTGCCATCCCAGCGGCCGCGATGATAACCTTGCCGCCTTGCGCCTCAAACTCCCTGACCCAGTTCAGAGTTCGCTCCAGGGTGCGGTGTGCGGACGAAACCTTCACTTCGTAGGATACCCCAAATTGGCGCAGAACTTTAATTACATCTTCCAAAACGGGAAAATCCGAATCGCTACCCATGATAAGCCCAACGTGTGACATCTGGTTCCTCCCTCATCCCTCATGCCTTGATAAAGAAAACTCAGCTGGCGTCAAGCCTTTGGCGAAGGCGGCGACGCAAGTTTTCTTATCCCCCACAGATTACACTTTCGGAAGGGATAAAGAAAACTCGGCTTGTGCGAAGCCTTTAGCGCAGGCAGAAGCCTAAGTTGCCTTATCCCCTACAGATTTGTACTTTCTGAAGGGATAAAAAAAACCCAGACGAATAGCCTCTTCCTTGAGCGGGCTTATCCGGCTGGGCTGGGCTACACCTGAACAGACCGATAACAAAACAGGCTCAGAAGAGCCTAACCGTCGGCGTCCCGGAAATCCCCCGGTACATTCCCGTTCATAGTCAGGCCGTTTACGGCAGCCTGGTAGAGACTTGTAAACCCTATTCCCGTGATCATATGAACGCTTTGTTCAGTTTTTCGAACATTTATAGCTCACAACCACGCCTAACTAAGCTCATTTTAGCGTAGGGCAGACAAAAGGTCAATGGAAAATACGAACATTTTACTCTAAAACAAGTTAAATGTTCGTATTACAGTTTTCAACAGTTTTCAACATTACCCAACCATTAATGGGCTCGGCCTTTGATCTGCCCTGCCAGGCCTTTTGCCCTAATCAGTGAGCGATCGATAGCACTCTCGTAGTTTATAACCAGCAAGCCTACCCCCGCTCCCAGCAAAGCTCCGCCCAACACATCCAAAGGATAATGTACCCCAACATAAATCCTTGAAAATCCAATACAGGCTGCGAGAATCAGGGCAGCCCGGCCCACGGCCCTATTCTTACGGTAAAAGGCTAGTGCAGGCGCAAACGAAGTGGTCGTATGCCCGGACGGAAAAGAAAACCGGTTTGACTTTTCAACCAAAACTCGGGCATCCGCAAGCGTAAGAAACGGACGTGGGCGGGCCACCAGGTTTTTTAGCACCTCATCCGAAAAAAACCAAGCCATAAGCATTGCCAAAATCCCCAGAAACGCCATTTTCCGCCCTCTTCCCTTGCCGAACATAGCAAGGATAAACGCCAGGAACAGCCAGACGAACCCGCCAGAACCCAGCTCGGTAAGCTTCGGCATCACCCAATCGAAAAACGGATTCTGCAAGTTGTGATTGAGCCACAGAAACCAACGGCTATCCCAGACCTGCAAACCCATAAGTATTTCTGCCATATGTCCCCCCTACGCGATGTTCGATATTCCCTATTCGAGCCTCACCACAAACTGCCCCGCGTAGAACCGATCCTCCGCATTCGCGTCCGGCGCGATTTCCAGATTAATATAATCCAGCCCCACCCGACTCGCTAAAGGGATTTCTAGCGTAAATTTCCCTTGCGCATCTACCGTTAGATTCTTAGCAAAGACATTTCCAGAAGATGTAGGAATATAGTAGCCCGAGGCCCGTGGCTTCGCCCAGAAATGCAGGTTACTGAAGGGAGGATCCGAATAAGAATGCGTCTTTAAAAGTTCTTCTCGGCTTAAAGGTTTGGGGGCCTCCTCCCAAATCGCATAAATTCCTGTCACCCGATACCCCTTCTGAATCTGACCACTTAGTCTCACTTTTCCCCCTGGAGCAGCCTTCGTCGGGGGCGGATTTAACAGGGCATCATGATTCGTAAACTCTTGTGCCATCGCGATCCCATTTTTTCCAATGGCAATGGCAATTCCCACACCGGTATGATGAGGATCGAGAATGTTTTTGCGGTGGCCGTCATCGGGCGGCTTTTCATTCACCATCGCCTTTTGATGTTCCGCAACAAGGGTATAGAGGTTGTCCTTGGAAATACCCTTAAACCCCCCTTCGAGCCAGAGTGAGACACTTTCATTCTCATCCACTGCATCTCTCCCGCCTACGAGGGTGTAACGCTCTTGCGGTTTCATTCCATCCAAACCCCAATGGCTAATATACCCGATATCCGCTTCTTCTTGAACATGCGTCCGCGCCGCCTTAGCAGCCGTTTCGTCCCAAACCACGGCAGATAATCCCGCTGCGGCCCGATCCTGGTTAATCAATTCGACCACCTTGCGCTCGACCTCTGCGATCTCGGTCGCACTCGCCTTCCCGCCAGGAAGCGTTGGCATAGACCATTTTAGAGCTAATTGTGGTTCAGAAGCCTTTTTAACCTCCGACTGCGTCGGAAGCTGTACGAGTTGCTGGCCCGGCTGAGGCATCCCAACAAAATCTTCTAACCGCTGCCAAAGCGAATTAAAACTGGGATCCAGCAAAATCAAACTTAATAAGAGGATCATCACCTTCTTCAGCAAGCAGCACCCCCTTAAGTGAGAAACATCCCCCGAAACAAATCTGTCCGAGGGATGCTATCCAAACCCGGCTATTCCCATTCAATCGTTCCAGGTGGTTTGCTGGTAATATCATAAACAACCCGGTTCACACCTTGAACCTCATTCACAATCCTTGAGGATATTCTCTCTAAAAGTTCATACGGTAAGCGCGCCCAGTCGGCTGTCATGGCGTCTTCGCTGGTAACCGCCCTTAAGATGATCGGATAAGCATAGGTACGCCCATCCCCCATCACCCCGACACTGCGGATGGAGGGCAGCACAGCGAAGGATTGCCAAAGCTCCCGGTATAACCCGGCTGCCCGAATCTCTTCCATAATAATGGCATCCGCCTCCCGCAGAATCTCCAGCTTTTCCTGCGTGACTTCGCCCAGGATACGGATAGCCAGCCCCGGCCCGGGAAAGGGCTGTCGCCATACAATCTCTTCCGGCATCCCCAGCTCCATTCCCACTTCCCGTACTTCATCCTTGAACAGCGTGCGTAATGGCTCAATCAATTCGAATTCCATATCTTCCGGAAGCCCACCGACATTGTGGTGGCTCTTGATCGTCTCGGCCGTATCCGTGCCACTCTCAACAACATCAGGATAGAGTGTTCCCTGAACCAGGAAGTCGACTTTGCCCAGCTTGCGCGATTCATCCTCAAAAAGACGGATAAATTCGTTCCCGATCCCCTTGCGTTTGGTCTCTGGATCGCTCATTTCGGCAATCTTAGCCATAAATCGTTCCTGAGCATCCACAAAGACAAGGTTCAAATGAAACTGTTCGCTGAAAACCTTTTTCACCTGTATCGCCTCGTTTTTGCGCATGAAACCGTGATCCACAAACACGCAAGTGAGCTGATCCCCAATCGCACGGTGCACCAACACTGCGGCCACCGAAGAATCCACCCCGCCGCTTAAGGCACAAAGCACTCGGCGGTTCCCTACCCGCTCGCGAATCGCCTGAACCTGAGCTTCAACGAACGATTCCATGGTCCAATCCCCATGGCAGCCGCAGATGTCAAACAGAAACTGCTCCAGCATACGCTGGCCTTCCGGCGTATGCCTGACTTCCGGGTGAAACTGCACCCCGTAAAAGTGCCGCTTCTCATCGAGCATCGCAGCCACCGGGGTATGCTCCGTCTGAGCAGCCGCCGCAAACCCCTCCGGCAAAACCGTAACAGAATCCCCATGGCTCATCCAGCACTGGCGCTGGCCGCCAAGCCCTTGCCACATGCCCCTCGCCTCGATAACATGGAGGGATGTCTTCCCGTACTCCCGTACCTGGGGATGCTTGACCTCTCCGCCCAACTGCACAGTCATCAATTGCATGCCATAGCATATGCCTAAGATCGGAACCCCTAATTCGTAAATCTCAGGGTCAAGCATCGGGGCTCCTTCTTGATTTATGCTGGCTGGGCCTCCAGAGAAAATAATCCCTTTGGGATTCCTAACTTTAATCTCCTCAATCGGTGTCTTATACGAGATCATTTCAGAATACACGTGGGCTTCCCGCACACGCCGAGCAATCAACTGATTATACTGGCCGCCAAAATCTAAGACTAATACTAATTCCTGCGCCATTTCTTTCACACCAATCTGCCAAAATTAGGATCTATAGGCTTCCGGCTTAAGAATCCCGATATAGGGAAGGTTCCGAAATTGTTCATTGAAATCCAGCCCAAACCCTACCACAAACTCATCCGGAATGGTAAACCCGTTGTAATCCGGCACGACGTCTACCTTGCGTCGGCCCGGCTTGTCCAACAAGGTTACCACTTTTACACTCTTAGGGTTGCGCCTTGACAAATTCTCCTTCAAATACTTTAAGGTTAAGCCCGTATCGACGATGTCTTCGACAATGAGAATATGTACCTCCTCAACACTTCGTTCCACATCCTTTAAGATACGCACAACCCCAGAGGATTGTGTTGAGGCTCCATAGCTCGTAACCGCCAAAAAATCGAACGTAAGCGGCAACTTAATCTCCCGAATGAGATCGGCCATGAAGAGAACTGCCCCTTTGAGGATGCCCAGAACGAGAAGTTCTGTCCCCTGATAATCTTGGGTAATCTCCTCGCCAAGCTCTGCAATTCGTGTCTTAAGGGCCTCGCCTGTAAGAAGAACATTAGCTATATCCGCTTCCCGCGTTTTGATCACATCGGTTGCCCTGTTGTTCTCCACGTTCATTATCTAGTAGCCTCCAATATCTATAAACTTCGTGCCATCATCCTGAAAACTTATGCCAAGAATTATAACAGAGGGTCTCCGAAGCGTCAAACTCTTTTTGTTCCGCCACCTCGGTGAGCGTGCATTGCTGTCAGACGAAAAGAAGGATATCCCTACGGATACCCCTCTTGCCTATCATTAACTTAAGGCCTTGTTCCCGGATGGATCTCTGGCCAAATCTTATACGCTCGGCGCTTGGAGCTTCAGCTTCTGTCCAAAGTCCTTAAACTCTAACATCAGGCTCATCGGTTCTGACTTATCCTTACTCTTGGCCTGGATTATTGCCTTGATGACCATTTGATCCGACTTGCGGATATAGAGCGTATAAGCAAAGTCCTTCCATAACTCTTCCATGATCTGGTTCTGAACACTCGGGTTAAATGTACACACCCACGCTTTTTCTCCGTTTACTTTTTCCTGACCCTTAAGCACCACCTCACCAAGTTCTTTTATCTGGAGGGACGACACGGGATCGATCTCCGCCAGAAAAACGTCCTGAGCACCGGGGCTGTTCGGGAAGCGAACCCACTTCTTGCTAAAAGGATCCTTGTTGTACAATGTGCCACCAACCAAAATCATTTCCACCTCGCTGCCGACTAACTGACCGGAAATGTGCCTGTTCCCACCATCCTTTTCTCCCTGAATCTGAGTGAGTATCCTGTCCTTCCCGTCAATGAGCTGATGTTCTGTCATGCTATAACGAAAAGAAGCCGTCCCATTCAGTCGTTCTAAGCCGTGTGCAACCCATTCACTAGGGTGTGGCTGCCATAAGAGCCGTACTCCAACCCCTCCTACCAACACGATACTGATCACGATGAGTAATAACAAGCTTCTCTTCTTCATAGCGTGCCCCCCTGGCGGAGTTCTTATCACACCTTATGTAAAACCAGGTTGCACTATTCCATCGGATTACATCCTCTTTCTACTTTTTGGGAGTCCAAGGCTCAGGCAAAGAAATAAGCCCCTGCCCCCGGGTTCCCACAGGGAGAACCCGTTAGCTGGAGCTTTATCAAGCTTTTCCGATAGGGTCAATGTAAC
>JAIMKP010000046.1 GCA_020692355.1 Desulfosporosinus sp. | reverse complement strand
GAAACGAGCGTTTAGTGCCGTCTCACGGGTTGCCTATGGCAAGGCCAAATCATCCCGTCATACGACGAATCCAGCGTCATATCGATCGGCAGCGGCGAGCCAATAATCCAGATTGCTATGATGAATTAGGCAGAATCATCAAAGGCAAGCATCCCGTGAAGAAAAGCCGACGCATGAAAGTGTCTCAAGGTCAACTTGCAGAAATGGCTCGCAAAGTCTTTGGCAAATCGCTGGGCGTGCGCGCACCGGGAATGTTTATCGCAATGCTAAAGCGCAAGGCTGAAAGTGCCGGCGGTAAAGTGGATGCGTTTAACACCCGAATGACTGCATTATCCCAGGTATGCCACTGTGGAGAAAAACATAAGAAACCGCTGAGGCAAAGAGTCCATGAATGTACATGCGGCGTGGAGACATTCACAACAACTTGCAAGTGGTAGGGTAAGCCCTTCCTCCTTCGGAGTATACCGGAGTCAGAGCGAGTCGTCCGAGAAAGAGAACTTGATTGAGCGTAAGAGTTTGGATGTTGTAGCCCAGCACTCAGAACCCTGAGTGCTGGGCGAGAGCCAATCAGAGCGCAGTCAATTATAGGTTCTTAGAACCCCCTGGCTTTAGCCATGGGGAGATTCAGTGAAATTCCCCTGAAATTCGTTGGTCACTAACCCTGTCCTTAACGGTCAAAGAGACCCCCCAGCGCATATGGGGGGTTTTTGTTCTTACTCATTAAGAAGGCGTTAGTGCGCCAAAAGCTGCTGGAGCTGCTGTTCCAGATTGAAACCAATGGCTGAACTGTTGCCAACTACCGTTGCCGAGGGGATATATCCTTTATTGAAGAGCAGGAAGGTCCCAATCGTGTTGGGCAAAGAATTGGGCGGCAAGGTAACCACGAACCCGTTTTTCTTAGCGGCTAAAGCGGCCGTGACCAGGGCATCACCATAGGGATTGCCGGAACTCACATCAGACGGAGAGACATAAGAAGAAGTGATAAAAAGTGGGTACTGGTCCAGCGCGGGTTTTTGATTAAAGAAGTTTTGGAAAATGACCTGCTCAGTTGCATAGCGATCCACCCCACCCCAACGCTGCACGGAATACTGACCGGCTAACCGTGTTTGCAAATCCGAACTGAGGACTCCGGTTCCCCCGAGCAAGACCACGGTTTTCGGCCTGAGCGTTGCCAATTGGTCTTGCGTCACCTCAGGCAGGACATTCGTATCCGACAAAAGTATCGGGATCCCCTGCTCAGCCGCCAAGGCTCCAGCTGCCAGCGCATCGGGTTCACCATATCCATAAGCCAGGTAGACTGTTCCGGGCGAACTGACCCAAGCAGCGATCTTGGCCGCTGTCGCATAGCGATCCACGCCGTCAAAGCGGGTGACATGAAGTCCATAGCTCGTCAAAGTGTCGGTGACAGACGCTGAAACCGCTCCTGTCCCCCCGATCACGAACACGTTTTTAGCACCCAAGGTTGTGATCTCGGAAAGCACACTGGTGCTTAAGGAAGCCGAGGGCGTCATCAAAATCGGGGCATCATAGCGTTTTGATAACGGAGCAGCCACCATCGCATCCGCAACCACATCATCCCGCGTAAGTATAACCGTGTCGGCCTTGGCCCAGCCTTGCTGAGCCACCTGAACCGATAAGGTTGCATTATCCGAACTCGTGGTTCCGATGCGGGCGCCCGTCGTATAGGCCGGAGAAACCTGCATTGTCCCGATAAGGTGTCCGCCCAGGTTGAAATTCACCGTACCCAAAGTCGTCGGGGTCAGGGAGAAACTAAACGTTCCATCATAGAGGGTCGTGTAAGGAACAGGGGTTCCGCCCACATTGCTCGCATCCACGGTAAGGGAACGGTGGCTGAGGGGATTGCCACTGGCATCCATCAGGGTAACGGTCACCGTGCTGTAGTAGTTCTGGATCAGCAAACCGCTGGTTGAAACCTTGGCATCCCCAACCGTAAGCGTCCCGCTCGCCGAATAATTGTTGGTATCCGTAAGCACCAGGGTATACGTCCCCGGCTTATCCAGCGTCACATTGGCAATCGAGGTGCTGCTTGCGGTATAGCTGGTCGTATGCCCATCGGGATCGACAATATAAGCACTTACGCTCCCGGAAAATTGCTGATTCCCACTATCCCAAAGCCGGTAATTGATGTTTTGGGTCACCCCAGTGATCAGGTTATTATCCGCAGTGGAGAGAAAAGTCAGGTAAGACAGGTTGTGTGTGGCGGGAGGGGTGCTCGGAGTCGTGACGTTAATGGCCCCAGTGGCCGATCCCACCCCATCTGTGACATATAAAGTGTAGGTCCCTGCTGAGCTAAAGATCGCACTAGATATAGTATAGCTTCCATCACTATTGCTAATTGTCGAACCGGTATAGTCAGAAGAAACCCCACTCGGACTATTGATGTGTATCTTTAGAGCTGCCGGCAGTGTTCCTGGTGCAACCGTATAGAGAGCAGACGCATTATCCCATAGCCAGAAATGAATTGTCTTGCCGGATCCGGTCGTTAAGTTATTGTCGGAACTGGATACAAACGTTAAGGAACTTAATGTCCCAGCCCCCAAACTTACCCCCGGCAAAATCATCAACATCGACAAAGCCAGCAAAACCGCAAAAACTCTCATCCTAACCTTTCGGCCTGTAAGCATCGTTTTTTCTCCTTTCTTTAATTTGGATAAAATTTTCCCCAAACCCAGCTGAAAGATATGCGTACTGCAAGCGAAAGCGAACCGATTGGGCAGGATTACTCATACCTCAAAGCCTCGATCGGATCCATAGCCGCCGCTTTTCGGGCCGGGAAGACCCCGAAGATGATGCCGATGGCGGCCGAGAAACCGAAGGCCATCAAGACGGAACTCACGGTCATACTGGCGTTCAATTTCAAGGCTTTACCAACAAGGTTAGACCCCAGCCAGCCGAACGCAATACCTATCCCCCCGCCCAAGATGCTCAAAACCACCGCCTCGATCAGGAACTGGGACAGAATATCCCGTCCTTTGGCCCCGATGGCTTTACGGATCCCGATCTCCCTTGTCCGTTCGGTTACGGACACCAGCATGATGTTCATGATGCCGATACCGCCAACCAGTAAGGAGATCGCGGCAATCCCTCCCAGAAGCATGGTCATGGTTTGCGTCACACCCTGCATCGTGGCCAGGATATCCGCCTGGTTCATAATCGAAAAATCATCGGGTTTGCCTGCGCGTATATGATGTGCTTTCTGTAGTGCTGTGGTTATTTCCTCTTGAGCCGTCTGCATCATATCCGCAGAAGCAGCCTCGACAAACACCTGACGTAAATATTTGTTCCCAATCAACCGCATCTGTGCCGTCGTGATCGGAACAAAGATCATGTCATCATTGTTCATAACCCCAGAAGAACCTTGGCTGGCTGTCACCCCAACGACCTGGAAAGGAACATTGTTCAGTTTAATCGTCTTACCGATGACATTGGCAGTACTACTCCCCATCAGGTTTTCTACCACAGTGGGGCCCAAAACGGCCACCCTGGCACTTCCATCCACATCTTGCTGAGTCAGGAAGTGCCCGCGTTCTACATTCACATTGCGGATCTCGGCATACTCAGCAGTCGTACCCGTCACGTTAGTTGAAGTATTTCCAGAGCCGTAAACGACCTGAACATTTTTATTAGCTGAAGGTGCTACCGCTTTGACGGCCGAACCGGCCGCCTGAATTTTAGGTAAGTCTTCCATCTTTAAAGTGTTGGCACTTCCGGCTCCTCCCTTGACACCTCCAGAATTGGATTGACCCGGTGAAACGATGAGCAAATTCGAACCGAGCCCCTGAATTTGAGAGGTAATCGAGGCAGAGGCGCCATTCCCGATGGCCACCATCGCAATCACTGCACCCACCCCGATAATGATCCCCAGCATCGTCAGCATGGAACGGAGCTTGTTAGCTTTCAAAGCCCTCAGGGAGACTCTGAGCGATTCCAGGAAATTCATGATACCGCTCCTTTCTCTTCCTCAACCTGAGGCATGGCTTTGCGCGGGTTTTGCACCCTCTCATCCCCTTCGATATGGCCATCGCGAAAGCGGACAATTCTGCGTGTATATTCCGCAATATCGGGTTCGTGGGTAACGATGAGAATGGTATTGCCATCCTCATGCACTCGTTGAAAAATCGCCATAACCTCTTCACTGGAGCGGCTGTCTAAGTTTCCGGTCGGTTCATCCGCGAGAATGATAGCAGGCCGAGTGACCAAAGCCCTGGCTATGGCCACCCGCTGCTGTTGTCCCCCGGATAATTCTTTCGGGCGGTGGTGAACCCGTTTGGCTAAACCTACGGATTCCAGAGCAAGCAGCGCTCTCTCTTTTCGCTCTTTGGCCCCCAACCCGGCATACAACAAGGGGAGTTCGACATTTTCCAAAGCCGTTGTTCGGGGCAACAAGTTGAAGCCTTGAAAGACGAAACCTATTTTTTGGTTACGAATAATCGCCAGCTGATTGCCGGATGCTTTAGAAACATCCGTACCATCCAGGAAATATTGTCCTGCGGTCGGAGTATCCAGGCAGCCTAAAATATTCATCATCGTGGATTTCCCGGAACCTGACGGCCCCATGATGGACACAAATTCTCCGGCACCAACATGTAAGTCTACACCAGCCAAGGCCACCACTTGAATATCCCCGGTTGCATAGATTTTCTTAATGTCTGTCAAATCAATCAAACGTCTGTCCTCCTCCGTCACGACCGATTTTAATTGGGGACATACCCCCTGCTCCGAAAGTGAACTCGTTCAACTAAAGTTGTGAACCTTTTAAATGGGGACATTCCTCCGTAGGAGGTGTGTCCCCTTTCCTTATTGTCCCCTTTCCTTATTGTGTCCCCTTTCCTTATTAACGACCACCGGTTGCCCTGTTGAACTGACCCATGGCCTGACCGGGATTAGTTGTGCCTCCTGCTTTAGATTGCCCAAATCCCGTGGACGTCGATGCCTTCGTCGCTGTGGCCGCACGCACGCTAACCACGATTTCTTGCCCTTCCGTGAGACCACTCTTGATTTCCACGTTGGATCCATCATCCAGGCCGATCACGACCGGAACAAGATGAGCATCGATCCCGTTTAAACTAACCCCAGCTCCAGCTGCTCCTTGACTTGCGTTCCGAGCCGCATTCGCTCCCTTAGATGAAGTTCCGTTCGCTGAATTTCTATTGGCTCTACCGTTTTGAGCCTCCGATCCGGACATCCCGTTACTGCCCGATGAACCTGAAGCTCCTGGCGAGTTCCCAGTCCCTGCGTTGCTCCCCTCCGGAGCCGGGCCGGGTACTAGAACTGACGTACGGTTGCCTGACCCGCGAATTGCTTCACTGGGCACCGTCAAAACACCTTTCGCTTCCGCGAGAATGATATTAACATTTGCATTCATTCCCGCTTTTAGTAAATCGGTCTCCTTATCCAATAGTACGGTCACACTGTAAGTCGTTACATTCTGAGTGGTCGTCCCTTGTAAAGCCACTTGAGTCACCGTGCCGGAAATGTGTTGATCCGGTTTGGCATCTAGCGTAATGTCTGCCTTCTGCCCGGCTTTAACTTGAGAAATATCCGCCTGATCCACTGCCGTATCCACTTGCATAATGTTCGAACCGGTAGCCAGCGTCATGACGGTGGTGGTAGCACTAACGCTCTGATAATTTTTCACCGGCACGGTAATAATGACTCCGTCGGACGGTGCCGTTAATTTCGCATTCGCCAGGTTCTTCTGGGCCGTAGCCAATTTAGTTTGCGCCGAACTCAAGGAAGATTGTTGTGAAAGAAGATCAGTAGAAGGTAGACCCTGTTGATATTTCTGCAATTGGGCTTGTGCTTGGGCCAGATTCGCTTGAGCTGCGTCATAAGCGGTCTGAGCCTGGGTTAAGGCCTGAGCGGCTCCGCCGTTTTGCTGATTCTGAGCATCGGCTAAAGCAGCCTGAGCCTGAGTCAATGCCGTCTGAGCCGACTGTATGCCCGAATTGTTCCCGGATTGTGCCGCTTTGGCCTGAGCACTCGCTAAGTTGTTGCTAGCGTTAAGCAGATTTTGTTGGGCGATGTTCACCTGATTGGCCAAGTAGCCCGGATCCGCATTTTGTTGTGCTGTAAGCAAGGCCTTTTGGGTACTCGCTGCTTGTTGCTGGGCATTCGAAACTGTACTTAGGATGGCGCTATCCTGTGTATCCAGTTTTTGCTGGTAATTTGCCTGAGCCAAGGTTAGATTAGCCTGCGCCTCCTGCAGGGCAATTTGCAAATCCGAAGTATCCAACTCCGCCAAAACCTGTCCCTGTTTGACGACATCCCCTGCGTTAACATTCAGTGCGACCAGTTTCCCTCCTGGGTTAAAAGTCAGTGGTACCGGGTTCGGATAATTAACCGTTCCAGTCGCTGTGATCACCTTACGGACATCCCCTTTTTGAACTATCCCCTTAATGACGGATGCCGCTACAGGTTTAGCCGTAAAATGTTGGTACGCCCAAATCCCACCGCCTAAGAGCAACACACCCAAGCCTGCGAGGGTCACCCACTTTTTGTTCATACTCCATGGCTCCTTCTCTGTAACATCATATAATAGATAAAACAGGCAATCTGACGTCAGTATATCAAAACTCAGTGAAGGATAGTTGTTGAATTCGTGAAGATTTCTATAAGATTGATCAAGTCTTTTCCGCCAGCATGCTGTGCTTCGTGGATCCCGTTGTGAAAAAACAACCCTCATGTTATGCTTATTTCAGGGAATTTTGGCTGGATGAATCGCTTTGAATTAAGATAAGGAGGCAACGATGGTTCAGGATCTCTTAAAGCAAAGTTTTCTAACCAAGACGTTTCTGCACAATAAGATTGAGGACTACCTCATCACGCTTTCCGTATTTTTAATAAGCCTCACCCTCATCTGGATCATGAAGAGGCTCGCGTTAAAACGGCTGAAGGCCTGGGCATACCGAACCAGTACTCGGCTGGACAATTTTCTGATCCAAACAATCCAAGAAAAAGCCATGCCTTTAGTTTACATTGCCGTTTTTGATTTAAGTATCCGTAATTTGACACTGCATCCTACCTTGGACAAGGTCATAAATATCTTAATGGCTATCGCACTCACATTTTTCGGCGCGCGTTTTGGGCTTGACCTCATCGCTTATGGTCTGGAAACCTACTGGAGAAAGAAAGAAAGTGACCCTACCAAAAGCCACGGTTATCAGGTGATGATCTGGGTTACCCGAATTCTGGGCTGGGGTTTGGCCGTCCTGATTCTTCTTGATAATCTGCCTATTAAAATCTCACCGCTTCTGACCGGACTGGGGATTGGCGGAATTGCGGTGGCTTTCGCTGCTCAGGCCGTATTACAGGACATTTTTAGCTTTGTTACCATTTTCCTCGACCGTCCCTTTGAAATCGGTGACTTTATCGTGATCGGGGAATACTTAGGAACCGTGGAACAGATCGGAATTAAGACCACCAGACTGCGCAGTTTAAGTGGTGAGCAGCTGATACTTTCCAACAAGGATCTCACGAATTCACGCGTGCGCAATTATAAACGAATGAGCCAGCGCCGAGTCGTCCTCACACTAGGGGTGATTTATGACACAAGCCTCGAACTCCTGCAGGATATCCCGGGAATCATAGAAGGAATCATCAAGAGTGTGGATAACACCCTGTTTGACCGATCTCATTTTACCACCTACGGGGATTTTGGCCTCATTTTTGAAAGTGTCTACTATGTTACAAGCAGTGACTATAACCTTTATATGGATATTCAGCAAGCGATCAATTTCAAAATTAAAGCTGAATTTGCTCAGCGCAAGATTCACTTTGCTTACCCCACACAGACGTTATTTGTGCATAACATCCAACAAGCATGATGATATTGGGGTCATCCCCCGTGCGCATTGTGTGGGGGTTGTACCCCGGGGGCCCTTCTTAGAATAGAACCTCTTATTAAAAAACCTAATTATTTAGATAAGACATCTCGATTGTAAGTGCAAATTCTTAGGTTTATAGTAGTAATTATAAAAGAAGAAAGTAAATGTTCAGTGACCCGTGGATGAGCCTGATAAAAGGTTAGCAAATAGAAGTCATTGATGTGGAAAACATCACCGACCACTACACCCTCACCCTTTCTTCCTGGCTGGAAAACCTGCAGAAACATGAAGATGAAGTTCTGCAAACAGGTTTAATCCCGACGGAGAAATTGCGGGCCCAATTACTCTTCCTTGCCGGGTGTGTAGAGTATTTTCAAACAAACCACAATCTCACCTATCAAATCCTCGTTCGACCTTTTGAGGCTTACAAAGAGCGAACACCGTTGCCTTTGACTCGGAAGCACCTGATGTACCGCTAGGTTAGCCGCTGTGGAATGAAGGATAATTTGGGTTCGCTTTGGAAATTATGTACGTGATAGAAGCGAACAAGTTTTTGCTAAGAGCCTTGAGGGGGGTCTGTAATGAAAACTACGCAACCAAAGAATGTCCGTAAGACTGTCTTCGCTTTTTTCGAGGAAACCGTCCCGGAAATATTAGCCACCAATCCCGAGCTTCGGGAGGAATTGAAGGACATCGTCCAATTCCGAGTGGATGGGGAAAATGGGGGTGAGTGGTTTATTGATACAAAACATGGGCAGGCTGTGCCAGGTACCAACCCCCAGGCGATATGCACGATTGTAGCCAAGGCTGATAAATTTGCCACCCTGTTGGAAGGCCCACTGCGAGAATGGATCGCCGCTTACTTAACAGGGGAATTACAACTAAAAGGAAATCTAGTTCGGGCGCTCCGCATTCGTAGATTGTTTGAACGCTATTCAGCTTAAATATCTGAGAGTGAATCACCGGTTGGCAGCTGAGCATCTTGTCGCGGCTGCTATTCCGTTTTTTTGTGGGCAAGTTTACAGAATCACCTCCATTTATAGGATAACATAACTGTTGCATCCTGGTTCCGCCTCCACCCGAACCCACCACGATATTACTCCCTACAGTAGCCGTGTAATATTTACTCGGTTTGATGGGCAACACAGTTTACTAATACAGAAATAGGTGTTAAAGCATAAGATATGAGGTGAAATAAATGCTATTTAACGAAGGAAAAATAGGAAATATCAATCTGAAAAACCGATTGGTTATGTTGCCTACGGTAACAAATCTTGCACAAGATGGATTTGTTACCAATAGAGAAATAGAATACTATAACAGGAGATCAAAGGATGTATCATTGGTCATAGTAGGAGCAAGTTACGTAAATATTTTTGGTAGATTTTTTAACAATCAGCTTGGGATAGACAGCGATGAAAAGATTGACGGACTTAAAAGGTTAGCAAATATAATCCATCACAATGGGGCAAAAGCGGGAATACAGCTTGCCATGCATAATCCAAAGTTTAAGCCTGTAGACTTTTCAAAAGAAGATGTGCAGGGGTTTAGAGAAGATTTTGCAAAGGCGGCAGTGAGGGCAAAAAAGGCCGGTTTTGACACGGTAGAGCTTCATTTTGCCCATGGATGGTTTGTGAATCAGTTTTTATCACCCGATGTAAACAAAAGGACAGATGAGTACGGCGGAAGTTTTGAAGGAAGGGCTAAGTTTGCCCTGGAGATACTGCGCAAAGTTAAGACTTATGTCCCTGATCTAGCGGTTATATGCAGGATTAATGCCGACGATATTACATGTGGAGGATTTAATATCGAAGAAAGCTTTGAGTTTGCAAAAATGCTTGAAGAAAACGGCGCCGCCGGGCTTAATATTTCTGCGGGTGTGGGTTCCACATCGGAATACCATATATCGCCGATGAGTATAGAGGACATGCCTTTATTGAATCTTGCAAAGAGGATAAAAAACAATGTCGGCATACCCGTGATAGCGGCCAACAAGCTTGGGTTTGCAGAAAACTGGGAACAAATATTAGAGGATAATGCGGCCGACTTTATAGGAATAGCCAGGGGTCTTATTGGCGATCCTGATTGCGCTGTAAAGCTTAAAAAGGGAAACGGCAATGACATAAGATATTGCATACACTGCAATCAGGCATGTATAGCATATATCTTAAAGGGGCTTCCCGTCTCCTGTATGATAAACCCGGAGGTGGGAAGAGAGAAAGAATTTGAAGTTAAAACAGATAATCCTTTAGACATTGCGGTGATAGGCAGTGGCCCGGCGGGTATGGCCGCGGCCGTGTATCTTGCAAAAAAAGGTCATAGAGTCGAGTTGTTTGAAAAAAGTGATAAACTTGGTGGTCAGTTAAATATAGCAAAAATACCGCCGCATAAAGGAGAAATAGGCAGGGTTGTAGAGTATTTAGAGAGAGAACTAAGAAAAAATAATATCGCCGTACACTTGAACAGGAACGTAACAGTTGAAGAAATAAAAAATATGCCTTTTGACAAAGTTGTGATTGCAGCCGGTTCTGTTCCCGGGAAACTTAATGGATATATGGACATCGTCTCCTATCAAGCCGTCGAGGTTTTGTCCGGCGATTTGCCGGAGGGCACAGATATTATCGTAATTGGCGGGGGCCTTACAGGCCTTGAAACCGCTGAATTCCTTGCCGAAAAAGGCAAAAATGTAACTGTTCTGGAGGCAAAAGATGAAGTAGGGGATGGAGTATTTCCGATGGTAAGAAAGCTGCTTTTAATCAGACTCCAAAAACTGAATGTGGGCATCATTACGAAGGCGGCAATAAACCATATATCAGATAAAACATTGTCATATAATGTGAATGGAATTGAAAAAGAAATAAAATTTGACGATATTGTTATAGCAATAGGGAACAAACCGGATGAGACCTTCAAAGAATTAAAAGGCAACGATCAGTACGTTTTTATAGGCGATTGCAATGTAATGGCAACGGCCGTCGAAGCCATAAGAGATGGAGCTGAGCTTTCATTAAAAATATGAAAGAGCCGTTTCGTCGCCACGAACTCTAGGCCCGACAGGACGATGCCGCCGACCGCCCTCAGGACCACAAAGGCCAGCCCGATGAACACCAGGACCAATCCATGATGCATTGTGTGGGGGTCAAACCCCGGGGGATCCCCCGACCCCGGGGGATCCCCCCCTTTAATCTATACTAAAGCACATATAATTCTACTCACGCCTGTTATACAACTGTTCATCAGCGCTTTTTGGCATTTCGGATACAAATTCTTTCTCAGTTAAGGCAACGTTGCTATAATTTAACGACATAAGAGGGACCGACATAAGAGGGACTACTTTTTTCCGAAAGGGGGCATTAAAAAACTTAATAACAAGTAATCATAATAATGCCAGGAGAGATAAGGTTACGCTAAAAAAGTGAAAATAATAACAAGGGGGATATCCCATGCATTTTCAAAGAAATTTTGAGGCTTTAGCAGAAGATCTGGACTATTTATTTTCTCGTCTTAGTATCCAGGTTTGTCTGGCGGTTGTCAGTGCAAATCCTAAAACTTTTCACATTCTGGATGAAATCTGTCAAGAACTACCCGTTATATTGTTTGAGCATCTCTTACAGGAAAATGCAAGAGACAAAGATGCCATTAAGAAAATCGAAGAATGGAATAAAATTTCAGGGATTCATGGCATTTTTATTGATAGACCATTACCATCTCACTTTCAGGAAGAGAAAATTCTCAATACGATTCGTCCAATAAAAAATGTAACCATGAACTTAACGCAGCCGTTAACTTCGATTTTCAACGGACAAAATGAGGATAAAGAAACGGCTCTCCTGGTCTTAGAAAAGACGTTTGATTTAGCGATTCTGCAAAGGGGAAAACGTGTATGATATGGCCGGTAAATCAAGCATGCCTGCATTGTTCTCAGTGTACGCTAGCGATGACTGGAAATCTCTGCCCGATCCGCTATTGTCCGAAAGGAATGCTAAACGGTCCATGCGGTGGTGCTACAGAGGATCATTGTGAGGTTGTACCTGATGCGCCATGTGTGTGGCACAGTATTTTTAGGCGGTTGGCCATCGTAGGAACCTCGGAACGCTTTGCCTTGCTACCCAGAAAGGACTTTTCCCAAGTGCGTCAACGGAAAAAAGATAACCGATCCAGAATGCCACAATTTAAGTTAGAAGGGAGTTCAGGGTAACCAATGACGCTGGTTGAAAGCCTTCAGACTAAGAAGTTTCTGATTACCGTTGAACTGGTTCCGCCAAAAGGTCCATCCGTCGATAATATATTAACTCAAGCTGTTGCCTTAAGTTCTGGCGTGGATGCATTCAATATTCCAGACAATCCGGGAGGGAATCTTCATGCCTCGCCGTTGGGAGTGGCCCATAGGCTGCAGGAGAAAGGAATAGAAAGTATTTATCAGATAACCTGTCGTGACCGTAACCGCCTGGGCCTACTATCTGACCTCTTGGCTGCCGCCACCCTTGATATCCATAACGTATTGGTCGTCAGCGGCGATCATCCGGTGTTTGGCGATCATCCGGAAGCTAAACCCGTGTACGATCTTGATTCGGTTCATTTACTTCAGCTGCTTGCTCAACTTAATCGAGGATATTTGGATAATGGGCGACCGTTAAATGGTAGGACAAATTTCTGTTATGGAGCCGTCGCCAATCCCAATGACGGGACACAGAATATGCAGGTTTGGAAGGTGCGGAGTAAAGTCGCTCAGGGATGCTCGTTTATCCAAACACAAGCCGTTTTTGATGTGGAAGCATTTAAAAATTTTAGACAGGAAATATCCGATCTCCCAGTTAAAGTGCTCGCTGGGGTTTTGCCCTTGCGTTCTTCCAAAATGGCCCATTGGCTTAATGCCCGCGTTCCAGGTATAAAGATTCCCGAACCTATAGTTGCGAGACTGGAAAAATCCAAGAACCCTGCCCAGGAGGGATGGAAAATTGCCGAAGAAATAGTCGGGGAAATACGCGGTATGTGCGACGGCATACACCTTATGCCGCTTGGGAATGTGGATCAGGCGCAAAGGTTTTTAGCGCCTATCGTGGATTCGCGCTGACGAGACTCCCACTTCTACAAGTGGGAATGGGTCCCCCGTACTCTGCTTCGGTGACGATAGTCTCCAGTGGAGAGTATCGCCGAGCCGCCTTTCCCAATAGAAACACTTAGCGGCGACGGAGGTAGACTCCATCCTTCAGCGCGATAGCGTTCGTTAAAGGCTAAGCGCTTTCGGCGAAAGTGTCCACTGGACACTTTCGTCACCGAAGTCTCGATGTTCAGCTTGAGCTGAACGAGTTCACTTTTTTCCTGCTCTTTAATCTTGGTTTGTTCTTTAGTCTGACGACTAAATCTATAAAAAAATTAACAGAATATGATATTGAAACAGTAATCTGCTATAATGGTGGTCTATATAAGGATAATATCAACCAACGCATTGCAGATTTAGCTATGACCGAGAACCAAGAAGGGCCGAGAGGGGTTTGAGCAGTGAATTTCGATGAACTTAGAATCATCCCCGTTTTGAAGGCGCTAACCGACGAACAACTTCATTTCCTGCTCAAGTCCAGTCGTGAAAAAACATATAAGAAACGAGAAAGTATCTTTAATCCGGAGGAGGTGAATAATTACGTTATTATGCTCCTGCAGGGGCGGGTGCGTATCTATTTGGCCTATCCGGATGGACGGGAATTCACGATTGCCTTCCTGGAGCCCGGAGATGTTTATAGCAGCCATTCAGGTACCTTTGCGGAAACGATGGACCACTCGCGTATTCTCTTCATCGAAACAGCTACGTTCTTTCGGTTTATGTTAAATAACCCCGCGATCTTAATTACCATGGTCCAAGTGTTAGGAGAGAGTCTCGGAAATACGATCCATATCATCGAAAATCTTGCCTTTCTTGATGTCGATAAGCGCTTAGCTTGTTTCCTCTTGGAGGCGGCTCACCATAAAGGAACACCGAGCGACGATGGGACACTGATTAATTTAGGGCTAACCGTTGAAGAGATCGCCTCAGCCGTTGGGAGCTCTAGACAAACGGCTTCCATGCTCTTAAATCGTTGGGACAAGGAAGGAATCATAAAGCACAATCGCAAGTCGTTGCTTCTCTTAGATATGGATAAACTCCATACCCTTATAGGAAAAGTCGATTACAAGACGAAAATGACAAAAAAATAAAAAAACTGTCAGATGTCTGACAGTTTTTTTTCTTCCTCAGATTTAAAATTAAATTCAAAAAAGTAGAAATACAGAATCGGAGGAGGAAAAGTGGATGAATAAATTGATACCGGTCACGGAATTAACCTTGGATCCTGGTGCGCAAGAACTTCTCTTAAAGGCTCATGAGGAAGATATTGAGACAGCCTTTGACCGGGCCAAGGAACAAGAACCGCATTGCAAGTTTGGCCTCACTGGCGTTTGCTGCCGGCGATGTTTGCAAGGGCCTTGCCGTATTACGTATAACGGGACCAAAGGCGCAAAGCGAGGCATATGTGGTGCAACGGCCGATCAAATCGTCGCTCGAAATTTACTTTCTTTGATTGTGGAAGGCGCAGCACCACACGTTGAACATGCTAGAGAAGCCTTGCATACACTTTTGGAAGTGGCTGAAGGAAAGGCCCCCTATGAAATTAAAGGAAAAGATAAGCTCATTACGTTAGCCAAACAACTTGGGCTTACTGTCGATGGAAAAGAAGTGAATGCGCTTGCGGAAGAAGTCGCCTTAGCAGCGTTAGAGGATTTTCAACGGCAATCAGGTATTTCGCGCTGGCTGCGTTTAAGGGGGCAGGAGAAATCAGTTCAAACCTGGTCGGAATTGGGAATTTTGCCGACGAATGCCCACTTGGAAATTGCCAATGCGATTAATAAAACAGCGATGGGCTGCGAAAGCGATCCTGTCAGTCTCTTACTTGGCATTATGCGGATGGGTCTTGTTGAAGGCTTTGATGGTTTGCATCTCTCCACCGATATGCAAGATGTTTTATTTGGGACGCCAAAACTGGTTAAAACCCAATATCGGATGGGCGTGATTAAAGAAGATTATGTCAACATTGCGGTGCATGGGCATATCCCGATGGTATCCGAAAAAGTTATTGAGTGGAGCCGGAAGCTTGACCGCGAAGCGAAGGCCTTGGGTGCGAAAGGCATTAATATCGTTGGCATCTGTTGTAGTGCAAATGAACTTTTAATGCGCCAAGGTGTTGCGGTTGCGACGAACTATGCGAGTCAAGAATTAGCGATTATTACGGGTGCTTTGGAAGCCATGGTCGTCGATGCGCAGTGCATTATGCCCAGTCTGGCGAAAGTGGCGAATTGTTACCATACAGAACTCATATCCACGTTACCCAATATTAAGCTCGAAGGGGCTTCCCATGTGAACTGGACCCCGGAAGAAGCAGATAAAATGGGAGAAGAAATTGTACGCCGTGCCTTAGTGCACTACCCGGAAAGAGATCAGGCGCGCGTTCAGATTCCCTCAGACACGGTTGAAGCCTACACAGGATTCTCTGTCGAACAGATCGTGGAGCTTCTCGCCACCCTTAATCAGGAAGATCCATTACTGCCACTCATCGAAGCCATTGCGAAGGGCGATATATTAGGTGTTGTCGCCATTGTAGGCTGCACAAATCCAAAAGTAAAACAAGACTGGGCAAACACAGAGTTGGCCAAGGAATTGATGAAAAATAATGTGCTCATCGTTGCCTCCGGTTGCTCTGCCCATTCGCTTGGAAAATTTGGTTTATTATCTCCTGCAGGCTTAGAATTCTGTGGAGAACGATTAGCGGGTGTGCTCACAGCCATCGGACAAGCCAATGGTCTACCGGCACTTCCTCCGGCCCTTCATATGGGAAGCTGTGTAGATAACTCTCGGATTGACAACTTGCTCGTAGCCCTGGCCAACCGTTTGGGAGTTGGTGTAAGAGAATTACCCGTTGCTGGGGCAAGTCCGGAAAATCATAGTCCGAAGGCGCTTTCCATCGGAACCTTCTTCATTGCCCAAGGGGTGGACGTTCATATTGGGGTCAATGCCCCGATAACCGGATCACCACTTGTCGAGCAGGCGTTGACGGCGAACAAAGGTGAATTCGCGGTAACTACGGATGAGCTCTTCGGGGGAAAACTAATCTATGAAGCAGATCCCGTTGTTGCAGCGCACAAATTGATTGACCGGATTATCAAAAAACGGAAGGCTTTAGGTCTTGTCTGTCCAGAAGATTTAGGTAGTGTTGCAAAATAATGCAGGCAATGGTTTTGCGAAGACCTTTTGCAAAATCGTGATTGCTAGACATGAGGCAGGTGTGTCCTTTGAGCGATAAACCGATTAAGATTGCGATTTCTGGAAAAGGAGGAGTAGGGAAGACCACATTGTCTTCCTTACTCTGCCACCTTTATGCTCAAGAGGGCCGGCGTGTTCTTGCGGTTGATGCGGATCCTGATGCAAATTTAGGAACAGCACTGGGCTTTCCCCACGAAATACTGGAGACGTTAAAACCGATTTCTGAAGAACGAAAACTCATTAAAGAACGGACAGGTGCGGAACCGGGAACCATTGGCGCGATTTTTAGTCTGAACCCGCAAGTCGATGATATTCCCGATACCTATGTCGCCTCGCATAAAGGGATTAAGCTTTTGCGGATGGGCTCTGTGACCCAGGGCGGTTCAGGGTGCGCCTGTCCTGAAAACACCTTGTTAAAGAACTTGCTTCAACACATTGTGCTGGAACGGGATGAGACCGTGATTGTCGATATGGAAGCGGGGCTCGAGCATTTCGGGCGTGGCACAGCAACTGGGGTTGATGCGTTCATTGTCGTCGTTGAACCGGGCCGCCGTAGTTTCGAAACCGCCCATTCGGTTGTCAAACTGGCGCATGACCTTGGGGTTGAAGATGTCTATGCGGTTGTGAATAAGGTCCACGAAGGACAATTGGCTGAAATTCAACGACAAATTGATTTCCTACCGATCCTGGGGCATTTTCCATATGACGGAAAAGTCGTGGAAGCAGATCTAAGCGGACAGAGCCTTTTTGATTTAAGTCCTGTGTTCGTAGAGCGAGCGAAGAGCATTAAATCGCAACTGGAAAAATATCTAAATCGTTCGTGATTTTGTTGCGTCGGCACTTCTCCCTCACCTGTTCCAGCTTTCCGTCCGGCAAAGAAGACTGTCCACCTTTTTGTTGATCGTCGACGATTTCAGCTCCCGCCTCAGGAGCTCGCTTCGGTACTCCGTCACGTGCCGCCTCTTCATGAGATTGCTCTCCACTTATTCCGACTTCTGGATAACACCACCGGACGTGCAGTTTTCCCGCATCCGGCTCTTCACGCCACCATTCACAGAAATCCTTCACCATATCCCGATTATCCGTTATTCCGTAGTACCGATAATATCCAAGCAGTTTACGGCTTAGAGTTTCCATTAGGATGGCTTTAGGCAAGTGCCGGTTTTCCTTTTGACGCGGAACTTTCCATTGCTGTCTTTGCTACAATAATGTGTGCCAGACAGACCACTACCCCCCCACAAATGGTGATCGTTTTCCGTATTATTTAGTAAATGTGCTTCTAACTATGGTGTGATATGGTTTTTACTTATATACTGTACAATATAATATCTAGGAATAGGAGGAGGAGAATGCGTTACTTACGGTTTCTAGCAATCGGTATACTAAGTATTATGTTAATAGGCTGTAGTAGCGGACAAAAGAGTATTACGCCAGCAGCAGGGCCAGCGAAAGAGAATACTGCTGCTAACAGCAGTACAGCCGAGGTGGTAGTTTCGACTCCTGAGCAGGCAGATGAGGAATTGAGTCAGTTAAATTTAGAAGTTGAGCAGTTGGGCAATGAGCTGCCAAGTGGAGCTGACTTTGACGCAATTCCAACAGAACAATGATCCAAGATCGACAGGAAACTTTGAACACAAAATACAAACTGTTTTTGTGAGGTGTTTTGAATGAAGAAGCGCTTAATTGGGTTTGTAGTACTCATGCTTATGGTGTCATTGAGCACAACTTCGGTTGCGTACGGGGCAGGCAATAAGCCTACAGGTAACCCAGAACTACAAGGTATTCAGGAACAAGGAAATCAAGGAAAAGATAGTACTGGTCTGGGGAAGGAAAAGCAGCAGGAAATGAAGGAACTCCAACGCCAGAAAAAGGAACTTCTTAATCGACTCAAAGAGCAACGCAATCGGGTTCAAACGTTGCAGCACCAGTTGAACGAGAAGGTTAAACAAGTTCACCAGGGATTTCGCAATCTCCCCACGGATGCCCGCAAGGATGTCCTCCCCCAAATTGCAAAAGATATTAAGGTCCTTCGTGAAGATGTAAATACTGCTAGAAAGCATACCGGCGGGTTGAAGGAAGGAATGAAAGGTTCTAAGGAAAAAGGAGTTGGCGCTTTGACGGCTCTGTCCACTGTCCAAGAGCGGCTTTCTGGAATGGAGAGTAGCTTGCAACAGGCCATAAGGGGTGCCGATGTCCTGATTGTTAAGATCAATGCTGCGGCCAAAACCAGTGGATCAACTCCGTCCTCAACCGCTGAAAAACAATAAAAGCAAGGGGGCAGTCAACGCTACTGCTCCCTTTTTCTCTAAAACATAGACACGGTCATTGGGGGTCAGACCCCAGAGACCCCAGAAGTTCCGGATAATCCTCGGAAAATCCCATCTCCCGCAGCCGTGAGGGCCGGGGTACGACCCCGGGGGTCACCGGGGGAGGCGCGTCAAGCTAATCATCACTGTCTTGTTCGCTCTGTTGATTACGCTGTTGTTCCTGCTGTTTAACTTTATTTTTTTCCTGCTCTTTAGTCTCCTTCGGCTCTTTCGGCTCTTTAGCCTCCTTCGGCTCTGTCATCTCCTTTGGCTCCTTGATCTCATTCGGCTCTTTCGTCCCGTTTTGCTCTTTGGTACCGTTTTGTTCTTGTTTCTTTTCCTTGTCGCGTTCTTGCTCCGTAACCGCTGCTTTCTTTTCTTCCCCTGAGGTACTCACCGCTTGATTGGAATTTTCATCTTGGGCCATGGCGGATTTGTCCCCGCCCTTTAGACCCAATGAGGACTGGAATTTGGCTAAAGCATCCGCTGTCTGAGCATCCAAGTTTTCCGGCTTCACATGCTTAGACGTCTTTTGCCATTGGGTTTGCACCTGTTTCTTCTCTTCATCCGTCATCTTGACCACGGCCTTCTCCATGGAGCGAACAATATTCACAGCCAATTTTTCTGCAGCTTGAGGAGGAAGCTTGTCCAATAATCCGCTCAGGACCTGGATATTCTTGGCATCAACCTGGGCCATCGCTTTCTGCAGCGTTTGGGCCGTGGTGGAATTTGGATCTTTTACTTGTTCGAGAAATTTCTGGGACGTTTGCACCTTTTCGCTGTATTCACCCAAAGCTTTTTGCGCCAGTTCCGGCTTGCCCTTCTCAACCATTTCCCGCGCCGCAGCCAATTTCTGGAGAGCTTGGTTTTCCTCAAGCGCTGCTTTCTTCACCGGATCAAAGGTCAAGAACACCTGGATTTTCTGGATGAAATTAGAAAACCAATATAAGGGGGAATCGGGCAGCGTTCCGGGATTGACAGGCTTGCTGTTAGCATCCAGAATCGGCGGCAGGGCCGTGCCGTCCGCGTTTCCGGCAGTCGGCGGCGTAGCAGGCGACGTTGGCACGGGCGCCGGTTGGGTAGTTTCAGAGACTGCCGGAGTTGCAGCGGGGACTGCAGTGTCCGCATGAGCCAAGACCGGCTGTAACAGTAAAGATAACATCATCATCAGTGTCAGCACGATCCTCTTTTTCATAAGTATCCTCCCTTTTCGATAGATTTCGGCAATTTGTTCGCAGGACTTCATCCTCTTGAGTGAACCGTACGCACTCCCGTTCAGTATGCCGTATGTAGATCTTGCCTTCTACTCTATTCTATTCTACGGTTCGTCCCTTATTTTTGCGGGGGTCGTTCAACTTTTTTGCGGACAGCAAACTTTTTACCAGCCACTGATATCATGGCAAGAAGCACAGTTTTTCCCTATCCCTATATGATCTTCATCACGCGGAGCAGTATGGCAGTCGCCACATGAGATCCAGCCAACGTCATTTAAGCCCTCATGCTGAAAAGCAGCAGGTTTCCAGGTGGTCGTGCTATGACAAACGGTGCATTGTGAACTATACAGTCTGTGACTTCCCGTTGCAGGCTCTTTATGGCAGCTTATGCACTCTGTAGTCCGTGTGCCCGTCAGTGCTGCATGGTTGAAATTCTTGACTGCCCAAGTTTCCCGGGTGTGACACTGCAAACAATTGTCTTGCTTTTGAACCGTCGCATGAAAAGTATCCTGTGGCAATTGATGGCAGTTGGCACAATTTTCTCCCTTGGACTGTTCAAAAAACTCATGTTTAAAGATCCGTCCGGCATAACTGTCCGTACGTCCGGCATGCTCTGTATGACATGCTGTGCAGCTCTGATCTGACACGGCCATATGAAACTTATAATCCGCTTCAGACTTAAAAACCGAAGGGATTAAAGGATGACAAGCCATGTTGTCACAGCCTTGAGCTTGTCGAAACGGGATATGGCAAGCTGTGCAGCCCACTTCTTCATGCACGCCGCGTCCAGGCGAAAATAACATCGCTTGAATCCGGTGTCCTGGCCAAAGTATGAGAAAAAACATGCCCAACAGAAGGAAAACAACCGACCAACCCTTTATTTTCTTTCCTCGGCTCATAAGACCCAACCGCCGTAAAACCCTGTTCCCAGGATATGCCATAGCACTGCCACGAGCAAAGCATAAGTTAAAGGAACATGAATGCTGCGCCAATGGCCAAAGAG
Organism: Desulfosporosinus sp.; assembly: GCA_020692355.1. Classification (GTDB taxonomy): domain Bacteria; phylum Bacillota; class Desulfitobacteriia; order Desulfitobacteriales; family Desulfitobacteriaceae; genus JAJZPA01. The sequence goes on along the minus strand of JAIMKP010000046.1, from coordinate 3,687 downwards.
TTCTCGCCAGCGTTGCTCGTTCAATCTCATATTTTCATCCGGCCCACCCGATTTCCGGCGACGAGCCATTTCCCGATTGATTTCCATGTAGATATACCGTCCCGAAACCCCGCTGGCACTTATCACCAAAAGCAATCCTGTTGCCAACCATCCCCAAACATTGTGAAAGCGCAAACCGGTATGCCAAAGGATTAGAGCAGCCCCTGACGAGGCCATGATCATGTGAAATCGCAACCATAAGCGAAGTTTTCCCCAGCGTCCCCAGCGTTTACGCCAAGAATAAGTGAGAGCCAGCACAATAAACAGCGTCCCCCAGATCCCCATATGCAGCAACTGTCTCCTGCCACTCAACCCCATCTGGTTCTCGCCCCATACTCCGGCTAAAAGCAACACGATCGTTCCTAAGCTTACAATCGTCCCTGCCTTGGCGATAATTTTCAGCACCGGTTTACTTCCCCCGTCCTTAAAAATGAAAATAGTCCTCCAAAACCCATTGGCTCAGCAAATAGAGCGGACGAACAAAGATGAGCCGCCGAAGGCAAACTCCCTTAGAGCTCATTGCTGGAGAAGAAACCGCCTATGGCTACCGTAACCTGACACTGTGCCTTCGAAGGCAGGCAGCGTTATGCTATTTTAGTTCACGCTCGGTTTGTTCATTATCTGAACAATATGTGTTCGAGTCGGGAATCCATTTGGTCCAGCCCAGACGAACCACGGCGACGAGAACGAAAATACTGGCATCGAGCCAGAGTGCGTTATTTTCTTGGATGACAATGATCTTGCGCACCAGAATGGTCATTAAGATGTCCATGAGACGAACTGGAGAAACTTTGTGCAGGACATCGGCCACTTCCAGCATAACAATAATCAGGAAAAGTTGATCGATCATGGGATAGAAAGAATTAAAGAAATCATTGGCGTGGAAAAATAAAGGGAACAACCATTTGCCCACAAAACTTACAACCCCTAGAACTAGAAGAACTAAGATCATGCTATCCAAAAAATGACGGATTCCGTGCAAAACTTGGGTTTGTATTTTTCTCAACTTATCGTGCAAGAACATCATCGCTCCCCCGTGAAGATTAAAATACTCCTAACCTTTTCTGGTGGGATTCCCACCCACTCTATGACACACCCTTTTCTTGGCGCACGGTCAGACCCCGGGGGAGGTGGCCGTTAGGCCGACTCCCTCGCGCACGGTCTAATTCCAGTCAATGTCCGAATGGCTAACTGTTTCACCGTTGGCTATTTCTTTTTCGGATTGGGTTAACCGCTCTCTCTCCAGAGGGGTTAGCTTTGTGAAATCGCTGTCCCATGCGAGGACCATTCTTTTAATCATTTCGAACGCCAATTCCTGTTCCGACTCTGGAAGCATATCAATCATATCAATAATTTGCTTTGAAACTGCGGACATACTATCATCTCCCTTTACTTGTATATGTCCCCTCGTGATCCAATATCTATAATCATCAACACTTCTTCGTCATTAAGATTAGTATACTTATATAATACCCGATATTTTCCTATTCGTAAACGAAAAACAGGAGGATTTATTCCCTGCATTTGCTTAATATCACCCTTTGGTGGAACTTCAAGCAGTCCTTCTATTCCTGTTTTAATTCTCTGCTTTATAGGCCTATCAAGACTATTGATTGCTTTGACCGCAACTCTGGAATATACAATCTGCAAGCTCTTCACTCCCTTCAACTATTCTATGTATTCGCTCTTTCCAATCGATACCCTCCCTTTTATCTATACTTCTAACTCATCTTTGACAGCTAGACCCCCAAAAATCACCTGTCAAAAACCTGAAAGCCGTGTGGTTACGCGGTTTTTTGCCGCCCAATGCTGATTGTTTCTTCGAAAATGTAGGTCAAACTATTGTGAACGAATGACCGACAATTTCTTTAATTATGCGTCTTTATTCGTCCCCGGCCAAGCGGCTCTTTGCCTAACTGCTTCACTCTGCCAGCCGAGAAACTGGATCCCGGCCACTTCCGGGCAGCGGGTTTTAAGCGCTTTTGCTTCCTCTCCAACGCCGATCACGAGGAGTCGGCGCTGCAAACGCAGGCAGGCCTCCACGGCCAGATCTACGCGCTTGTAGGAGACCAGCCGGGAGACGACGACATAGTAGTCCTCCCGTGGCTCAGAATTATTCCCCATTATGTGAGGGCCGTACTCGGCCCCCTTACCATTTGACCCGCTACAATTACCTTACCTTCAAGTTCCATCCTGCACAGTAGTGAAAGGAGTTCGCTGAGATTCCCATCGAATAAATCGAGAAAATTGTTGATTCCTACTGGTTTCTCGGGGTTATTAAGACGCTCCAAGATCAGCCGTTCGCGAGGAGAAGTTTGGGCTTCGAACCTTCTTTGACCATCTTGTATCGGCTTACTTTTTATAACTGTTTTAGTAATTTCCTGTTGAGACCTTGGCTCTTCCTCGCTTAAAAGCTGTTTCGGTTCGAGATATACCTCTGCCCCTTTCTGTAGCAAACGGTTTGTTCCGTAACTTTCAGGACAGTAAATGCTATTTGGAACGGCAAATACTTTCCGTTTCTGTTCCATCGCATAGCGCGCTGTGATCAGCGCACCGCTTCGCTCTCCTGCCTCCACAACCAGGAGTTGATCCACCCAGGCACTAAGAAGGATATTTCGCAAGGGAAAATACTCTTGTCTGGGACGCGTACCAGGGGGATAAGGTGAAAGTACGGCTCCCTTCTCGACAATCTCTTCCATAAGAGAACGATGTTCAGGGGGATAACAAATATCCGGCCCACTGGCAAGAAACGCAAGCGTATAACCATTTTCCTTTAAACAAGCTGTATGGGCATAACTATCAATTCCTTTGGCCAAACCACTGACCACCGTTACATCCTGTTGAGCCAAGAAGGCTGCTGCCTCAGCGGCTATTTGTTTCCCGTAAGCGGTGCAGCGGCGGCTCCCTACGATCCCAACACTTGTTTGTGTTTCTGGCGAGCGAAGGTTTCCTCTGTAGTAAATGACAGCGGGCTGGTTGGGGGAGTTGTTGACAATCGGTGGGTAAAGTGGATCAACAAAAGACAGGAGCTTAATGCCATGTTGTTGCATAAGCGTTTCAAGCCGCAATACTCTTTGATCATTGCCTCGCTCATCTGAGCATTAGAATTAATATGAGGCACTCCTGCAAACCGCAACTGTTGAATGGCCCGAGCATTCTGGACGCGCTCCCGAAGTTCAGCCGAACTCCGACCCTTGTTTTCTTTTAAAGGATTCAAGAAACTGACAGATTGAACATACTTGTGAACTTCTATACGGTCCAAAATAGGCCCCGAAATTTTTTGTCTATATTTTAACACTTCATAGTCCGTACATCGGCACCTTGATTGCCCGTAATAACCACACGGACAAGGATTCATTGCTGACACAAGCATAAAATTAGCTGGGAAGGTGCCCGTGCTCTTGACGCGGGAAACCGTTACAACCTTATCTTCCATCGGTTGTCTAAGTGAGTCTAAAGCCTTTTTATCAAATTCCGCGATCTCATCTAAGAACAAAACCCCATTATGGGCTAGCGATATTTCACCAGGTACGACTGGACTTCCTCCACCAACCAGCGAATTGGTCGAAGCATTATGATGAGGTGCCCGAAATGGCCTGTCTTGGATCAGGTTACCACGCTCCGGATAAGGCAAATGATTTTACAACA
>JAIMKP010000045.1 GCA_020692355.1 Desulfosporosinus sp. | reverse complement strand
GCTTTTCCTTGACAAGAGGTAAAGCTAGCTCAATGCAACGCTACTGTTTCGAAGTTGTATTTGGTGTCAACTTATTGCCATTATCTTATTATTTTACCCGCATTTCTACCACTATATAATACTCTTCTAACTTCCATGACATCATGAATAACTACATAATAAACAGTAAAATTCTCTACATAAATTCGATAGTAAGGGTTCTTCCTTTTTCTATTAGACTGAAATGGTTCAAAAGCTAAGGGGGAATTTAATCTTTCTATTATAGCGGTCTCAATTTTCTTTACCAAATTAATTGCACTGACCGAATTATGAAGCCTAAATGCAATATAATCCACAATCTCACTCAGATCTTCTTCGAATTTGGGAATGTATCTCAGCGAGTAGTTACTGTCCAGCATTGATTCGTGTCCTCACACGCGAAAAGATTTCATCGTGAGTATATCTTACGTCGGTTAAATCTGCCTGTCTGTCGGCTTCATCTAGGTTTAATTCTATATCGTCTGTTAATTCCGCGTAAGTTTCCAGACTTAACACAACCATAGTCCCACAACCGTTTTTCGTTAAAAATACCGGTTGTCCTTCCTTTAGAACGATCTTTTCAATCTCAGGAAATTTGTTCCTCAAATCAGAAACTGGTCTGATTTGAATCATGGGTTATCACTCCTCTGCGCTTCCTTATCAGAATTGTATCTTAGTTTTATCACGATGTCAATAATTGCGCCAGCAGACAGCCATAACCCTCTTGGTTTCATTCCGGAGTCCCATTATCTTCTTTCAGATACGTTCTAGCCAACCCCCGCGCCTTCTCAATACCTTCTTCAGTTAGATATACTGATTTAAACACCATACTTTGCTCTCAGCAGAATATATTCGTTCACCATGAAAAGACCCCATAGGAAAGCGGCCCCGGCTGCCACCACAATTCCGGCACCGAGGCCTGCTTCCAGACCTTGCCCGCCAATCAGGCAACCCTGCACTGTGACCGGCCCCAGTAAGAATACCACAGCAGAAACAAGCCGTTCCGGCCCCAAAGCCGATGTGTAGGAACTGGGATCTTTCAGCATCTCCCTGGCTACCAGAAGTGCTCCCAGAAAGCCCTCTACCAAGGCCATAGCTGCGACCAGGACCCACTCTCCACCTTGAAGGGGGACTGTGAAGGGCAGAGCAGCTGCCCAAAAGACCCCAATGAGCGCCCTGGCCGGGACGACGGTGCTGACAATGATTTGTCTGGGATAAAGCGGCAGAAGCCTAAATTTCTCCATCTGCTGTAAATCCTCTTGCCAGGAGGCGAGTAACCCGACAAAACCTTGTAACGCGAAGAGGGCAGCAGGAAATTCTTGATAGAGTACCGGTGCCAGCAGCGCCTCAAATGAATTCGTCGCCGGGATGGAAGCTACCCCCAAAAGCATCAGGCGGATCAAGAGTAAGGGCGTGATCAGCGCAGCCCATTGAATCAGGGGAATACTCTTCCAGGCTAGCACGCTCTTCCAGCTCAAAGCCCACCCGGGTGGAAGATAGGCTGACCCCAGAAGCTTTGATAAAAGGCGTCCTCGCTGATTTCGCCGGCGATAGCGTTGCAAGGCGCGCTTGTCTCTGGAACGCATCAAGGTACGCAAGGTATGGACCTGCTCCGTCTGCTGCATGATAGGTGCCCAGGAACGACGGGAATACCACCCCAGGACAATAACCGTCAACAACACAGCAAATAACACGGCTCCAGTTGACGCCGGCTCCGTACCCAGTGGGGTGAGTAAGGGCAAAGACACCATGAAGGGAGTACCCTGAACTCCCTCTGAACCTGGGACTCCTGAAACTCCCTGGGTGCCTGCTTAAGAAAACCGGTGTGAAAGCCGCCCGCAAAATCCCTCCCAAGAGCCAAAATCCTGGAACTCCCAGGAGCAACAACTGCCCTGCCAAGACGATATTTTGCCGCACCGGCAGCGGGATCCGGCCAAAAGGATCATAGAGATACCAACCGATAAGAAAGAGAAAGAAGGCGGCCAACCACAAGTAGGTAATTGTTCCCGCCCAATCGAAATAGATCCGCAGGTAACTCAACCGCCGTTTGATATGGTTGCGCTCCAAACGCCAATGCAGGTACAAAAGTTCTTTCACAACGAGCCCTCCTGGGTCAAGGCCAGGAATACCTTTTCCAAAGAGGCTCCGTCCAAGCCTGCCAAACGCCTCAACTCCGCCAAAGTTCCCACAGCCACCTGCTGCCCGTCATTCAAAATGAGAAAGCGGTCACAAACTTTCTCCGCCGTATCCAACTGGTGGGTGCAGAGGAGCACACCTCCCTGGTTATTCTTGATATCTGTGTTCGCGCACCGTGAGATCCGAGTAAAGAATGGGGAATTCAGGTATATAACCAATCAGCCGTTTCACCTCGGGATAAGCTATCGGCAGCCTCTCCGGCCCAAACCAGACATGTCCGTGATCCGCCTCAATCAGCCCGAGCAACGACTTGATCGAAGTGCTCTTCCCGGCGCCATTGGGGCCAACCAGCCCCAGGATTTCGCCCTCTTCCAAGCTGAAGTCAAGGCTGCGCAGCCCTGCAAAGTCGTTATATTTCTTGCTTAAATCTTCAACGGTCAATAAAGCCATGTGCTTTCCTCCAGCCGGGCCGGTCGGCTTTCATTTGTATAGGGATATTCGGGCGATCTTTTGCTAAGGTCAGGTAGCCAATAAAATTCCTATTCATTCCTTAAATTTGCCCGCCCTCATCAATATATATGATACACCTTGACCCGTCCAATAGTTTCTTCAACCATAACTCGTTACCGAAATTGCAAACGAAGCGCCGTCGCACATCGACCACGCTTCAGAGGGGAGGGAAAGCTACAGTGAACAAAAAGAAGCTCCAAAAAGGAACCTCTGCTAAATGCCTCCAAACACTAATTTGAGATCGATAAAAAGATCTGGGAATATGGATACCTTTACTTTGTCGTCCTCCGTATATACCTCGATTCTTCCGTATCTGCCGTTGTCCTGCAAAATGAATACACTTACGAGCTTCGTGTCTGGCTCCACAATCCAATATTCCTTAACTCCAAATTTTTCGTAAGTGTTGAATTTTAACAGCCTATCACTTTTTGCGGTGGTTGGCGATAGTATTTCAATAACCATTTCAGGTACGCCACAAAAACCTGTTTTGCTTAACTTTTCTTTATCACAAATTATCGTTAAATCGGGCTGGTAAACATTAGTGGTATCCTCATCTTTTATATCCAGCTTCGACAAGCGTAGGTCAAATGGCGCAGCGAAGACTTGGCAAGACTTCCCTAACAGATAATTGTAAAATTGAGATGATAAAGCCATAGATACGGCTTGGTATTGCCAAATTGGAGCCGCCTGCATATAAGGCACTCCGTCAATGATCTCCCATCTTTCGTTATCCGGCCACGTTAAGTAGTCGGCATAAGCATACTTCTTATTCGACGCCGGTACAGGCATAAATTCACTTCCTTAAGCCACACGCCTTCCACGTTTCTCCATAAAGAAAACTCGGCTGGTGCCGAGCCTTTGGCGAAGACAGCGACGCAAGTTTTCTTACCACGGGTCAACTTCGGCAAAGATATTTTCTTCACCCCCTGCTGAATACTTCACTATCTAAAGACATCACTGAACTGCGGCTAGCAATGTGTCATATCATTTTCGAAGTCCGGAGCCACCGTAAGCCCTCCGGTTGTACAGGCTTCCGTACATAAGCCGCAAAAAAGGCAATAGCGAAGAAACGCTGTAAAAACCAAGGCATACAAGAAATAGTTGCTTTTAAACCCTATCCGGGCCTTGCCAACGGGTACATTAGCGCCTGTATGAAGCTGAGAAGTATATGAAGCTGCATATCGATCGCGAACATACTTCTATGTTTGATTACTTAGTGGAAATGAACAAGAAATATACCGGCCTAACTGATTTGCAGAAGGGCTTACTCAAATATTTCTACCAAGACTACAGTGACAACGAGATTGTAAAACTCACCGGAAGCACTGCTTCAACCATACGAAATCACCGGTTTGCCCTGCGCGAAAAGGAGAAGCAAGCTAAAGTCTTCTTGGCTATTATGGAGTTGCTATCGACAAAACCGGGTAAACAGGAAACCAAAGAGGAAAAATTAATTGATTTTCATCGGGAGGCTAGAATGATCGACGAGCGCTTCGCCATCACAGAGCAAGAGAACGAGCAAGTCCTAAAAACCTATTTTAAGGAAGGGCCAGATGGGCCTCTCAGCAGTTTCCCTATAAAACAAAAGCGTAAGGTGATAATCTTACGCCACATTGCCAAACTATTTAACCCAGGAAAACGCTACAGCGAACAAGAGGTCAATGAGATCTTAAAACGGATTTATCCAGACCATGTTACGATCCGCCGTTATCTGATCGAATACGGCTTCCTCGATCGCCTGGTCGATGGGAGCGCCTACTGGATAAGAAACTAGCAAACTCAACATTTCACATCCCAACAGCCTTATCCCCACCGATTTAGCACACGGACGGAAAGGAGAACCGTTATGAATCCTGCTGCAAACGACCATAGAGAAGCCAAATTAGCTTACAAACAAGGACATCAGCCCATTGGTGTCTATCAGATCCGGAATATTGCCACCGGAAGGATATACTTTGGAAGCAGCAACAATCTTGATGCCATCTTCAACCGACATCGATTCGACTTAAGTCTGAACAGTCACCGCATCAAAGAACTACAACAAGACTGGAAAGACTACGGAGAAGCCAATTTCGTTTTTGAAGTCCTGGAAATGATCGAGCAAAGTGATGAACCGGGACGTAACTACCGAGAAGAACTGAAGGAACTGGAGCAGACGTGGCTGGAGCGACTGAAACCGGAGTACAGACTCTAGAAAAGAAACGTAGCTAACGCTCCAGCCATAACACCAGCCAGCGCCACTGACACCGCCACCGTGACCAATACCCGTGTAGAAAAAACCCGTTTCACCATAATGAGCGATGGCAAGCTCACAGCCGGCAGGGTCAATAGCAAGGCAACCCCAGGGCCGATACCCAGACCCAAAGAAAATAATGACTGCACAATCGGAATCTCGGCTGCCGTAGGAATAATAAATAACGTTCCGACGAGAGCAAACCCGACAAGAGCCCAAAGGTTATTGGCCCAGGCCGGGTTGATCGCCGGGAAAAGCCAAGCGCGAACGCCCCCTAAAAGAAAAACAACGACCAGATAGGCGGGAATCGTATCGCGAACCAACGGCCAAAGTACCTGCCACCAACGCTTAAGTAGATTACCTCCGACTATTTCCTCGCCCGGCAAGATGTCAACAGGCAAGGTCTCCTCCTGACTTATCTTGTTTGTCACATAACCAATCCCAAAAACCATAATGCTTCCCGCTACAATCCTAATCACGGCAAACTTCCAAGAGAGCACAAAGCCCATAAATATGATAGTAGCAGGATTCAACACCGGGTTACCCAGCCAATACGCCACTGCCGCTCCGACCGAGGATTTACGTTGCCGCAATCCGACAACAACTGGAGCCGCACAACAAGTACACATCATGGATGGCATCCCCGCTACACCGGCCAGAACGGTACTCTTCAAGCCAACCTGACCAAAAGCCTTGTGAATCCAGTTCTGGGGCAATAAAACTTGTACCAGAGAACCAAGCACAAGACCTAAAATGACTGCTTGCCAAACGGCCTTAAAATAGGCCACTGCATAGCCCCAGGCGGCAGCCCAAGAAGGAGCAGGTGGAAGAGTACTTTGGCCTGCAATAATGGAAGTACCGATCGAATGTTTGCTAGCCGCGAGAAACGCCTTGTGATAATAAGGGTTCCATTTTACATACCACACACCGACAATAAAAATAATGGCAAACACGAAAACATAAAGAACATGCCTCTGAGTTGTAAACGTCCGGCTTTGAGGTTCCGGAACCGGTCTATTTTGAATCATTTTCAACTTCCCTTCTCTCCGCTTAATATAATATTTATGTTATATATCGTATAATTATTATATTATATGTCCTTTCTCGTTTCCCCGCAAGACCTAATCTTCCGGGGCCGCGTGGCTTATGTCTATGCTATAGACTCATAAGCTCATGGATTTGAGCCTGTCTCCAGTAAACTAATCACTGCCAAGCATCGATGTGCCTTATCTAAATATGAGAAGTATGGTCAGAATCCCCTGCAAACTACCAGATTTCAAGGTGGTACGAGGGGATTTTCCTTATAGTGGGGTTTAAAATTTCTTGACAAAGAAGATTATCATACGCATACTTATTTCTAATACCAAGCAAATTTGTATGAATACTTATCTTAAGGAGGGGAGATTTTGGAGAGTAACAAACTAGAATTACTCAAGAACCTTCTCAGAGAAATGGATTCCGTTATAGTGGCTTATTCAGGCGGAGCAGACAGCAGCTTTTTGCTGAAAGTCGCCCATGATACCCTAGGAGACCAATGTTTAGCCGTTACTGCCACTTCCGAGACTTACCCGGATGAAGAATTGAGTGACGCAACTAAAGTCGCCAACCTTATTGGAGCAAACCAGCGAATCATAACTACTGTGGAGTTGGAAAACGAACAGTTTGCCTGTAACCCAGTGGATCGCTGTTATTTCTGCAAATCCGAGCTATTCGGGAAACTCAAACAGATCGCCCAGTCAGAAGGCTTCGCCTTTGTACTGGACGGGGCCAATGCCGATGATGTTCAAGATTACCGGCCAGGCATGCGGGCCGGACGTGAGTTAGGCATCCGCAGCCCTTTGAAGGAGGCAGGATTCACCAAAGAGGAAATCCGGTATTTCTCTAGAGAACTGGGTCTTCCGACCTGGAATAAACCCTCTCTGGCCTGTCTTTCTTCCCGTATCCCTTACGGAGAACGGATCACCATCGACAAGCTTGAACAGGTCGATCAGGCGGAAGCCTTCCTGCGCTCGCTGGGCTTTGAGCAATTAAGGGTACGCCATCATGCCAGCATAGCCAGAATTGAGATCCCACGGGAAGCATTCAGCGCACTCATGGATTCCCACATCGATGCCATCGTCGCCAAAATGAAGGTATTGGGCTTCACCTACGTCACGCTGGATCTGCAAGGATTACGCAGCGGGAGCATGAACGAGGCTCTGGAGGAACTGCTGGAATAACAGTGCCTAGGAATATACAGAAAGGATAAGGCCATGAATAGTCTTGAGCAAGCTAACAAACTTCTCGACAAGTGCACTGCCTGTGTCAATATCACGGATGTTATATGTCCCGTGACTTACGTCAAAGCCACAGTAGCCCTGGAGGATCTTGAATCAGGGGAGATCCTGCAAATCAAAATCAATAAGGGAGAACCGATTGAAAACGTCCCTCGTAGTTTAAAAGCAGACGGGCATAAAATCCTTGAGGTCTTGGCGAACGAAGACGACACCTACACCTTGTTGGTGGAAAAGGATGGTTTATAAGCCCCATTCGTCTGAACAGACTGACCACGATGCTCTGTTGGCAGCGTGTAGCGTCTTACCCGGGTCGCATTTAGGATCGCCAGAAGTCCCACTCCCACATCGGCGAACACCGCTTCCCACATGTTTGCTAGCCCAAAGATCCCTAAGATAGTGAACTCGTTCAGCTCAAGCTGAACATCGAGACTTCGGTGGGGGAGTCTACCCCCACCGAAGCAGAGTACGGGGGACCCACTCCCACTTGTAGAAGTGGGAGTCTTACGAGTGGATAAAGCCAAGCCTCAGGCAATTGATGAATGGCAATCGCGCCCATCGTCGCTAGAGCCCTGAGGAAATTTTCATCGAAAACGGCACCCCAGCTGCTTGCGCGCTTCATTCGATGTACTTTCCTGTCCATCTATTGATTGTGCTGCTTTTTTTCGCTCGATCTCCAATTGCGACTGACATCCTTGTCCCTCCCGAAGGCTTGTTTCGCCTTTCTATTACGGTTCACTCGAACTCCTAAGATTTTTTCGTTTATGCTGTTCTAAGAATTTCTTAATTCCTCGTTACTCGTTAATATGCTCCAACCCTTGGCCATAAAGGCCCAAGACATGGTCATCATCTAAAGAATAATACACCATCTTCCCCTCGCGCCGATATTTGATCAGATGGTTGTTGCGGAGAACCCTGAGTTGATGCGAAGTGGCTGATTGGCTTAAGCCCAGAATCTCAGCCAGATCACATACACAAAATTCGCTCTTGGTCAGGGCATCAAGGATCCGAATTCTCGTGGAATCACCGAGTGTCTTGAAGAGTTCCGCCAAGTGATTAGCCTTATCAAGAGTACTCCCTAAAAAATAGCTATAGGAAATTCCAACCACCGATACTAAAAAGCCACCCTGTCTTAAGGTAAACAGGATGGCTTTCAGTTCGATATGAAATTACGGCTTTTCCTGCCAGCCAAAATACTTCATAATCGCTGCTTTGGCGACATAACCGGCTGACGAACCCCCGTGTTCCGCATCCGACACGACTCCCGCCACAGCGATTTGCGGCTTATCATAAGGCGCAAAGGCGACAAACATGCCATTATAGCCTATACTCGCCGCGGTTTTGGACTGGGTCTGAGCCGTTCCTGTCTTTCCACCGCCAGAAAACTCGGGAACATTGGCAAAGAGGTTGCCGGCAGTCCCTTCGGTCATAACGGCCCGCATACCATCTTTCACCGCCGCCAAAGTTTCGGGAGAAGCGGAAACCGTATTTAATACGTCCGGCTTCATCTCCTTGATCACTTTTTTGCTGACCGGGTCGATGATCTTATCCACAAGGTAAGGCCGATAATGCCTCCCTCCGTTCACCGTGGTCGCGACGTAGTTCGCAAGTTGAAGAATACTGTAGGAATTATATCCTTGTCCGATCGCATTGTTGAAACTATCGAAAGGCCGCCATTCCACATGGTAGGTTAGGTCTTGTTGGTAGTTGAATTTGGCCAAGTTTTTTTCCGCATCCACCTGCCCCTGGATGTGTTTCTTAGTCTTGTCATCCTGCGCCTGTGTGAGCGCTTCCGCATATTTTTTGTCGATGGCGTCTAATGCCTGCTGATACTTCTTATCGTAGTATGGCTTGAAGTAATCCCTTTTCCAACTTGGTGACGGACTGATACCCTTTGTTTCACCGGGAATATCGATACCGGAGATTGGCCCTAAACCAAACTCAGACGCGAGTTTGCGCAGAAGTTCGGGCTGGCTGTCAAACGCCCTCTTGCCCATGATTTCAAAATAGATATCCGATGACCAGGCCAAAGCTTGCCGCAAGTTTACACTCCTGCCTACCATAGGGCTCCCCGTCCATTCTGGAAAACCCTGGGCCTGAATCGAGGCAGGGCCAAGAGAAGCCATTGAGGAAATAATGGATTCTTTCGGGGTGACCACACCCGCTTCCAAAGCGGTCATAGCCGTCAGCATTTTAAAGGTCGAACCGGGCGGGTAGAGTCCCGAAAGGGATCTGTTAAAGGTGGCCGCATCCGAACCGGTGAAATACTTTGCCGATACTTCATCTGATATTTTACCGATCAGTTCGTTCGGATTCATAAACGGGCGGGAAGCCATCGCCAGGATTTTGCCGGTATTCACATCGATGACGACCGCCGCACCCGCTTCCGCTTTGGGATTCTTTTTCTTGGTCTCCTGAATAATTCGCTCCAATTCCTGCTCCACGGCTTGCTGCAGGTTGGCATCGATGGTCAACTGAATGGTTTTCCCCGGAACCGGATCGCTCAGAACCTGCTTCGCGATTGGGCGTCCGAGATTATCCACAATAATCTGCTGCGAGCCCTCTTCTCCTCGCAACCAGGCATCATAGCTTTTTTCAATCCCCATTTTTCCGACCAAGTCACCTGAAGCATAGGTCATTCCTTTTTCCTTGGCCACTGGGTCTTGGTTAAACTGATCGATCTCGCTTTCATCAATTTCGCGGACATAACCGAGGATTTGTCCCGCCAAGGTTTGCTGCGGGTAGGAGCGAACCGGCATGGCTTCGATACTGACACCTGGCAGCTCATCCGCATGTTCAGCGATGACCGCCTGAAGTTTCTGCGGTACATCCGACAAAATAGAAACCGGACGATAACGTTCCCACTGCTGGTTCTGGATCATGAACAAAATGTCTTCCTTAATCAATGCCTCCGTCTCGCTTTTGATCGACCAATAAGGTTTAACGAAATGGGCCAGCCTGGCCACAACATCTTTCCACCCATCTTTATTCGCCTTTTGCAGCTCCAGCCAATCCAAGGTTACGTCAAACTGAGGAACACTGGTGGCGAGTACTTTCCCCCTCGCATCGATGACATCACCCCGCATGGGTCTTACCGGAACGATATGCATGAAATTGCCTTGGGCCTTTTCCTGATAATACGTTCCACTCACCATCTGCAGCTTCCACAGATTGGCGCCGAGAATAAGAAAAACGAAACTCACAACTGCTGTGAGTCCCCATATCCGAGGCCGGAACTTTTTACGCTCCTGTTCTTCCATCCTCGACACCTCTTCTGAGCAAACCTTTATTACTTTAAAGCTTCGTTTACCTATCCAGATATTCTTTAAACAGGCAGGGAATCCTTTTGGTAAAAATAGCCAAGCTAAACTCCACCTTTTCGTAAACCGTTTTACTGATTTGTGTGTTACTACATTGAGCAAAAAAAGAGTCGTGATTAAACGACCTCTTTTTGAGCTTTGCCCGTAGGCAAGCAACATAGTTTGTTTTTAGACATTGAATAATCCTTCAACACTTAAATATCTTTGTCCTGAGTCAGCAAAAATTCCTACAATGTTTTTGCCTTTGTTCTCAGGCCTTTTGGCAAGTTCTGCCATAATATGTGCTACTGCTCCAGAGGATATACCCACAAGCATTCCTTCTTTGCTTGCTAACTGTCTGCACATTTCAAATGCCTCATCTTCTTTAATCAGCAAAATTTCATCTATAATTTCCCTGTTCAGGGTTTCCGGGACAAATCCAGGGGCTGTTCCCATTATTCTGTGGGGTTTGAAAATTCCTTGAGAAATATAAGGTGCATCAAAAGGTTCCACAGCAACAAGCTTTATGTTGCTGTTCTTTTCTTTAAGATATTTTCCTGCGCCGCATATTGTCCCACCGGTACCTAACCCTGCAACCAGAATATCTATTTTACCGTCAGTGTCTTCCCAAAGTTCAGGTCCAGTGGTTTTATAATGAGCATCGGGGTTGTCCATATTTTTGTGCTGTCCAACATAAAAATACTCCGGATGTTCCACAAGAATTTCCTGAAGTTTTTTCTTAGCCCCTGCTGTTCCTTTCGCTGCAGGCGTAAGTATAAACTCTGCACCGAAGGCTTTCATGATCTTTCTTCTTTCAACACTCTGGATTTCAGACATTACAAGTATAGCCCTGTATCCTCTCACTGCGGAAATATAGGCTATAGCCATACCAGTATTACCACTTGTCATCTCAATTAAAGTGTCGCCGGGTTTAATAACTCCTGTTCTCTCTGCATCATTTATAATGTTGAGCACAGGCCGGTCTTTTATGCTGATAGGATTAAGGAATTCGCACTTGGCAAAGAGATTAGCTTCAATTGATATTTGAAGCTTTACGAGTGGCGTATTACCTATTATGTCGGCGATTGTATTTGCGTATTTCATGTCTGCACTCCATTCGTTTTTTTGACTCCAGCCACAACTCGGATTATCTCTAGCACTAACTTAGCAGAAGCATACAAATCTTCTTCATCAATATATTCGTCATGGGTATGTACCTTTTGCATCCCTGTCCCAAGCACAGCACACGGCACCCCGTATCGATTGTAGAAGTGCGCGTCACTCCCGCCGCCGCTCTCTTTGAACTTGGATACCAGCCCGACGCTCTTGGCCGCTTGAGCAGCCAACACAACCACCGTCGAGTCTTTGGCCAATACATAAGGTTCATAGGCCCTTTGAACATCGATTTCAGCCTGAGCACCACTCTCCCGTGCGGCAAGCTTTAATGCTTCGCACATGTGAGCCGTTTGCTTTTCCAATTTTGCCAATTCGCGGCTGCGGGCTTCACAGGTAATTTCAACGAGGTCTGCCACAATATTCGTGGCCCGCCCACCTTGAATTGTGCCGATATTCGCCGTGGTTTCCGCGTCAATGCGGCCGGTGCGCATCGTACTGAGCGCCTTGGCGGCTACCATAATAGCACTAATTCCTGCTTCCGGGGCTGCTCCGGCATGAGACGCTTTTCCATGGATAGTGACCTTGATCCGATCCTGCCCCGGTGCCCTAAGGATTATTTCTCCCGGCTTGCCGCCTGAATCCAGGACATAGCCTAAATCTGCCTTAAGCAGAGACCTGTCCAGATTCCTGGAGCCGTTTAGGCCCCCCTCCTCTGCCACTGTGAAAATGACCTGAATATCACCGTGAGAAATATCTTGTTCCTGGATCGTTCTTAAGGCCTCCATAATGGCAACAATACCCGATTTATCATCGGCACCCAAAACTGTCTGACCAGCAGAAGTAATGATTCCGCCTTTGAGCACCGGCTCAACGTTGCTACAAGGCTCAACACAATCCATATGTGCAGATAGGAGTAAAATAGGAGCTCCGCTGACATTACCCTTCATATAGGCAAACACGTTGCCACAATTTCCGTCGATGGTCATTCCCGTTTCATCTTCAGTGACTTCCATGTTTAAATTCACTAAGCGTTGCTTCAGATAATCTGCAACTTCCCGCTCACCCCTTGTTGGAGAATTAATCCTTACAAGTTCAAAAAAATCAGCCAATACTCTCTCACCATTAATCATTTGCCATACCTCGTTTCCTTTCACCTAAGTCTAATTACCCATGTAGTCTGGCCGACAATTCATCTCCCCATTGAAATGAGGAGGATTCTCACTTTAACTATTAAATCAGTAAAAGCCTAGACTGCCGAGTTGGCACTATAGGCTTTATTTTCTCACTAAAGTTTCCAGGGTGCTTTCACTGTTTCATTTTCGGATCCAGCGCGTCCCTAAGACCGTCACCAAACATATTAAAGCCTAAAACGGTCAGCATGATAGCCAAACCGGGAAAAAGCACCGTCCAATACGCCGTCGTGATATACTGACGGGAATCGGCAATCATTTTTCCCCATTCCGGTTGGGGTGGTTGAGCGCCTAAACCTAGGAAACCCAAAGCTGCGGCTTCTAACACAGCAGTTGCTATCCCCAGCGTGCCCTGGACAATGATCGGTGCCACGCTGTTTGGTAAAATATGCCGTAAAATAATACGCGTATGACCCATACCAATAACCTTAGCCGCTGCGATATATTCTTCCTCTTTGATGCTAAGAACTTTGGAGCGGATCAAACGACCGTAGGTGGGAATATTGATAATGGCAATAGCAATCAGGGCATTTACAAGGCTGGGGCCCAGAATCGTCACGATGGCAATCGCCAGGAGAATGCTGGGAAAAGCCAACATGATGTCAAAAATCCGCGATATGAGCGTATCTATCCATTTCCCAAAGTATCCGGCCGAAAGGCCCAGGATACTTCCTAGGACAATCGAACCAGCTACCGCAAAGAAACCGACCCACAAAGAAATGCGAGCACCATAGAGCACACGGGTTAACAAATCTCGGCCTAAGTCATCCGTACCAAACCAGTGTTGAGCACTGGGTGGCTGAAGACGAACCGCCAAATTTTGCCCGTCCCAATGTCCGGGAGCAAGCAGCGGAGCAAGAAGACCGGCTACGATGAAAAACAGGATAATGCTCAGACCCACGATGGCGGTCTTTTGTTTACGCAAACGTTTCCAGCCGTCATACCAATGTGTTGGGATGTATTTACTGACTGTTTGAGTGCTCGCCAGAGCCATTCTTTCGCCCCCTGTTCCTAATAATGAATGCGAGGATCGACATAGGCATAAAGAATATCCACCAGCAAATTGATAAGGACGAAGAAAAACGCCACGACCAGAATGCCAGATTGGACAACCGGGTAATCGCGGAAGGAAATCGCGTCATTAATGTACCGACCGATGCCAGGCCAGCCAAAGATAGTCTCGGTCAATACCGCTCCTCCGAGCAGCGTGCCCAGTTGTAAACCCATGACCGTTAGCACGGGTGCCATGGCATTCTTCAAGGCATGCTTGTAAATGACCCAAAACTCGTTTAATCCTTTAGCCCTCGCCGTGCGTACATAATCTGCTTTCATCACTTCCAGCATGGAGGAACGAGACATACGCGCAATGATAGCCATCGGAATGGTACCCAGCGCCACGCTGGGCAGCACCAGATGTTTGACAACATCCCAAAATCCGGCCCAGTTACCCTCTAATAATGTATCCAGGACATAGAACTGCGTAATAGCATGGATGGTTTCACGCGCATTATAACGTCCAATCGAAGGAAGCAGGGCGAGTTTCTGGGCAAAAACCCACTGTTCCATCAACCCCAACCAGAAGACCGGCATAGAAACCCCAATTAAAGCCACCAACATGGCAATATAGTCAAACCAGGAAGCTCTTCGCCACGCTGCAATAATGCCCGCGTTAACACCCACTACCGCGGCAAAGACCAGAGCAGAAAGCGAAAGTTCAATCGTTGCGGCAAGATAAGGAAAAATCTCTTGCGCAATCGCCTTTTTGGTACGGATTGACTCCCCAAGATCGCCACCCAGCGTCTGTAAGAGATAATGCCAATATTGCATATACAGCGGCTGATTTAAACCCAATCGTTCCCTCAGTTCATTTAAAGCCTGTGGTGTAGCACGCTCTCCCAATATGACCATCGCCGGATCACCTGGAATGGCATGAATGATCGCAAAAACCACAAGCGACATCCCGAAAAGAACGGGTATCAGTTGCAAGATACGTCGTGCAACGTATGATAACATAAATGACTACCTGCCTTTTGCTGGTGTTTGATCGCCGTCTAAGACCCCCACTTCTATAAGTAGGGACTACTGCTTCAGTTTCTTCGGTGGGAGTAGAGTCCAATCCTTCACCGCGAAGTATCCTTTTGAGATAAGCGGCTTCGGCGAGACCCTCCACTGGAGGCTTTCGTCACCGAAGCCATTCTCACCGCATAATTATTCTTTGAAAGTTTGCGGTTCGGCAATAGTGTCCACCGGACACTATTGTGATGTTTAGCGAAAGCTAAACGAGTTCACTTCTCGATGCTTACTTCTGTAAAACGCTCTGTTCCCGTAGGATGGGCTATAAAGCCTTTGACATAACTGGCACTTGCCAATAGCGGGGTTGAATGAACGAGAGGTACCATCGGTGCATCATCATGGATCAACAGCTGAGCTTGCTTGTAGAGATCCGTGCGCACTTGTATATCCGGTGTGATTTGAGCCTTAAATAACAACTCATGGACTTTGTCATTCTTATATAGGGAAATATTCGAGGCTGCAGGTGGGTTAGCATTGTCTTTATCTAAAAGAACATACAGGAAGTTATCCGGGTCACCGTTATCACCCGTCCAACCCAATAAGGCCATCGGATGCTCCCCATTTTTGGTCTTTTTCAGATAGGTAGCCCATTCCATGCTGACAATTTTGGTTTTAACCCCGATTTTAGCAAAATCAGCCTGGATGGACTCGGCAATTTTCTGGGGCTGCGGCATATACTGCCGCGCTACAGGCATCGCCCAGAAATCTGTTTCAAACCCATTCGGATACCCGGCCTCTGCTAAAAGTTTCTTGGCAGCATCCAAGTTATATTCATAGTCCTTCACTGCATCATTATAGCCCCATACTGAAGGTGGCAGGGCATTTTTAGCCGGTAACGCCATACCATTGTAGAAAGCGTCCACTAACCCTTTCTTATTGACCGCCATGGACAAAGCCTGACGAACTTTTACATTGTCAAAGGGCGGTTTCGTCGTATTAAAGGAAAGATAACCCACATTCATTGAAGGACGTGTTACGAGCTGTAACTTGCTGTTCCCTTTCACGGTTGCCGCGTCGGACGGATTCAAGCCATCCATTAAATCGAGTTCACCGGACTGTAAGGCGGTGAGACGGGCTGTATTGTCTGGTATAACACGGAATATCAGCTTATCCAATTTTGGAAGGCCTTTTTGCCAGAAATTCTTATTCTTGACGACGGTAATTGAGTCATTTGGCTTCCACTCTTTGAAAACAAAGGGACCGGTGCCCACTGGGTTTTGGCCAAACTTGTCACCATATTTCTTGATTGCATCGGGGCTGGCTATGGCAAATGCCGTCATGGCAACATTCGCCAGGAAGGGCGCTTGGGGAACCGTCAGACTGAACTGAACATGGGTTTTGTCCAAGGCCTTCACATCCGCAATAACGCAACCCTTGTCCCCTTTGAATCCTCCGAACATGCTTTGGAAATAGTCAAAATCTCCGCCGGTATGATAAGGATTGCTTTTGTCCATCCAACGTTGAAAATTAAAGACCACGGCATCTGCATTAAAGTCCGTTCCATCATGAAACTTAACTCCGTCCTGCAGCGTGAATGTCCACTCCTTGCCATCTGGAGAGGCTTTCCACTCTGTCGCCAAAGAAGGGATGATCTCCGTATTGTTTGGTTTATACGCCACCAAGGTATCAAAAATATTCTCCGTAACCCGCAGCGACTCGCCGTCGGTCACATTGGCCGGGTCAAGGGACACGCTGTCTCCACCCCGTCCTTCGATCAGGGTCTTTTCAGCCTGTGGGGCTGATGGAGATGTTGCCGATTGGGAGCCGCAACCTGTTAGCATTAAGGACACTGCCAGCAGGACTCCCAAAATTGGGGATACAATCTTCTTCAACTACCTATTCCTCCTTTTCGTTTATGTGTTGTACAAATGGCAAGCCACCCTGTGCCCATCCCCCACATCGCGAAGAACGGGGCGTGTCACTCGGCAAATCTCTTTGCTGGCAGCACACCTGGGGTGGAACGTACAACCGTCGGGTGGATTGGCCGGGCTGGGAACGTCTCCCTCCAGAATAATACGCTCCCGCCGGGCCGCCGGATCGGCGACAGGCACCGCTGAAAGCAAAGCCTGCGTGTACGGGTGCAAGGGTTTGTCATAGAGCTGCTTCTTATCCGCTAATTCCACGATGCGCCCCAAATACATGACCCCGATCCGACTGCTGATATGTTTTATCACACTCAAATCATGAGCAATGAACAAATAAGTAATCTGAAAATCTTGTTGAAGTCTTTTAAGCAAATTCAACACTTGCGACTGAATGGAAACATCAAGGGCCGAAACCGGCTCGTCCGCAATAATTAGTTTAGGGTTAAGGGCCAGGGCTCTGGCAATCCCAATCCGCTGTCTTTGCCCACCGGAGAATTCATGAGCATAGCGAGAACCATGATAGGCATTAAGCCCTACCACTTCCAAAAGTTCATGCACCCGTCGCTTCCGTTCCGTGGGAGTATAGAGGTTATGCACGATCATCGGTTCCATAATCAGCTTTTCCACCGTCATTCGTGGGTTGAGCGAAGCATAAGGATCCTGAAAAATAAGCTGCATATCCCGATAGACAGAGCGCATACTCCTCGACGAAAGGGACGTAATCTCTTGTCCATTAAAAAATATCTGTCCTGCGGTGGGTTCTATTAAGCGTAAGATGGTGTGACCTGTGGTCGATTTCCCGCAGCCTGATTCTCCGGCCAAGCCAAAGGTCTCACCGGCAAAGATTTCCAAATCCACTCCATCAACGGCCTTAACCTGTCCAATGGTTCGTTGCAAAAGTCCCGCCTTAATCGGAAAATACTTGGTAAGATTCGTTACTTTAAGTAATGTCTCCGCCATTTATACCTCCTGTAAAGCCAGGAAACAGCGCGTTTTATGTCCCGGCGCCACCTGGTACAATTCAGGTTCCTCTTGCTGGCAGCGTTCAAACGCCTGAGCACAACGCGGCGCAAATTTGCAGCCCTGCGGCATATCCAGAGGAATCGGTACGTTACCAGGAATTGAATCCAGCCATTCCTTTTCGTCCACCAAAGACGGAATCGATTTTAATAAACCTACCGTATACGGATGAGCAGGGACCTTAAACAGGGTCTGCACCTCGGCCTCTTCCACGACCTTGCCGCCGTACATGACAATCACACGCTGACACATCTCGGCAACTACCCCCAGATCATGGGTGATCATCATGATAGAAGTGCCTCGTTCCGCCTTTAGTTTGCGCAGGAGATCCAGAATTTGGGCCTGAATCGTTACGTCCAAGGCCGTTGTAGGCTCGTCTGCAATTAATAGTTTGGGGTCACAAGCCAAGGCCATCGCGATCATCACCCTCTGACGCATTCCGCCAGACAAACGGTGCGGATAGTCGTTCACGATCGTCTCGGCACGAGGAATACCCACTAGACGCAATAATTCCACCGCCCGGGCTAGAGCCTCCTCGCGGCGTAAATGCATATGATGACGCAGCGTTTCCTGGATCTGATCTCCGATCGTAAACACGGGATTCAGACTGGTCATCGGTTCTTGAAAAATCATGGCGATTTGATTACCCCGGATGCGGCGCATTTCCGCCTCCGGTATATCAAGCAAGTTTTTCCCTCCGAAGAGAATTTCCCCTTCAACAATCCGTCCTGGAGGAGATAGAATCAGGCGTAAGATAGAGAGAGCCGTCACGCTTTTGCCGCACCCGGATTCCCCAACGATTCCGACGGTTTCTCCTTCCTGAATCTCCAGGTCCACCCCATCAACAGACCTGTAGACGCCTTCATCGGTAAAAAAATACGTCTTTAAGCCTCGAACACTGATCAATGGCGTCATTCAGACTTCGCTCCTCTGCTTAATCTATTTGGATTATACCTACTATTCTGATAAATAGACAGAGAAAAAAAAGAGAAATATTCCTTGAACGAGTTCACTGACTCGGGGAACTTCTCCTATATCCACTGATACTGGTGTTTAGGCCGACCCACCTTTTTGTAGCCGACTATGATTCTTATCTTGCCCTGTTGAGTCAAATAGGTCAAATAGCGATGAACGGTTGGATAAGCCAACCCTAAGTCCCTAGCAATCTCTTCCACAGTGCACGCGCTCTCCTGAGTCTTCAAATGAGAAACAATATGTTCCAAGGTCGGCTTGCTAATACCTTTGGTCACATACACATCATCAGGACGAAACACTTCTGAATTCGCCCGGGTTAACTTGGACAACCGGATGTGGAGCTGAATTCGAGAAATCAAATCAGGAGCCCGTACCGGTTTGATCGCAAAATCCGTCGCTCCTGCATCCAGAAACTCTTCTGCGACGGATTGTCGCTCGTCAACCGTCAGCACCAAGATGGGAACAGCCGCATCTCGCTTGCGTAATTCCCTCACCGTCGTTAAGCCGTCCATGCCCGACATGTGATAATCGACCAAAACGACATCGGCCCCTATTTCATCAAACACGCTCAAACCTTCGTTTCCATTTCGGCTGAGCAGCGCCTGCCAACCCGCAAACAGACAAATCTCATTTAAGGTGTAACGTACAAATTCATCATCATCGATGATCAAGATTCTCATTCGCTCTATACCTTCCTTACTTGTATCCAGGCAACGGTTCCCTGACCTAGGCGAGTTTCCAAGCGAACCGACCCACTGTGCTCTTCAGCAACCTGCCTGACAAAGGGCAGGCCCAAACCAGAATGTCCCTTGGTGCTGAATCCAGCCTCCCAGACCTGGTTTAACTCACTCGGCGCAATTCCGGGTCCGTTATCTTCCACCCCTAACCAAACATCTTCCCCATGCACCTTGACCCGCAAAATGACGTGTCCTTCATCCTCAGCTCCCACCGCATCAAAAGCATTATCGATCAAGTTAACCAAGGCCCGGGTCAGACGAATTCTATTGACGACTACTTTGACATTCGCCAGCTCCAGTTCCTGAATATCCGGGTCAATTTCCGGAACGCGCAAGCATCCTGCCAAGACATAATTCAAGATCTCCTGCAGAGAACAGTGAACCTGCTCTTTGCCATAGAGGATTTCTGAAATCATATGACTCATTGAATGCGTTGCTTCGGAAATCTTCTGGCAATACTCTATTACCTTGGCTTCATCCGCTTTAAGCTGAATTAAACTGGTAAGCCCTTCCACCGTAGTCAGCGGCGTCTTCAAATCGTGGACGAGATGAATTACCTCCTGACTGACCCGTGATTCAACGGCCTTCAATTGTGCCCGATGCAACGCTTGTTTTGTTTCCAGTTTTTGCCCGGCTAAAATTAACAAGGCTCCTAAAAGCACGGCATTACCCACGAAACCCAAAAACAAGGTCAGGGCGTACCAACCGAGTGCATCCGAAATACCAAATATTGCCAACAAATTCTCAATTTGAATGACTTGCACACCTTGGCCAAATCCATACTGACTAAACCAGGGTACCACATCAAGCCAATGCACACCGAATAATAGCTGTGCTAGCAGTAAGGCTTTCATGCCAAGTTTCAAGCGGTCACCGATCAATTTCTGCACTAAGATCATGGCAATTAAGATCAGAAGCGTCGCTCCGCCAAATGCCGTCGAGTCAGCAGCGAACCCTCCAGACAAGGCCAGAGCCACGATCGCTAAAGCGGGTGGAGCCACGATCCTTAACCAGGGTTTACCACTTAAGCGTCCTATCCAATCACCTAGGATCAAGGCTCCAAGGCTTTGGGGAAGCACACTCACTGCATTAAAGATCACCAAGAGCATCACCAGGACCATGAGCCAGTTTCCCGACGGTCGGTTCGTAAAATCCGCAAGCCAAAAAGAAAACCTAAACGTTTCGTGCCCAGGCCAATGCGGGATACCGACTCCAACTATCAATAAAATGAATCCCACCCATAGTGACCACTCTTTGTTCCATCGAGGAGTCATATGATCGCTCACTTTCAGCCCATGTTAGACTACGAGGTATTCCATCACAAAGCTCGAATTTCCAATCAACTTTACTCTCGCACCCACGACAATCTGATCCGGATAGGTCAGCGGGATCAGATACTTACAGGTAGTTTGAGCCAGGATGGGGCCGATGCTTCCATACGTTCATCTCCCCCTCTAAGCCACAGTTTATACCCTATTAGAAGTTGCAACAAGTAAGCAAGTAGCCCATCTGCTTAACCAGGGACTACTTGCTCTAACGCCGTGCCGCCAAAAACCGCTCGTAGTGTGACGACTAGTCACGATGAGAAATATTAGCGACCGTACATCGTTGCCAACAATGCCTTAACGTCCTCGTTTTCCAGATATTCATCATACGTCATTTGCCTATCGATAATTCCCATAGGGGTTATTTCAATAATCCGGTTGGCAATCGTTTGCGTAAACTGATGATCCTGAGAAACAAACAATACGGTTCCGTTGAAATTGGTCAACCCATTGTTTAGGGCCGTAATAGACTCCAAATCAAGGTGGTTGGTGGGTTCATCCAACAAGAGGACATTGGCGCCGCTGAGCATCATGCGTGAAAGCATGCAGCGAACCCTTTCCCCTCCGGAAAGCACATTCGCTGGTTTCAAGGATTCATCACCCGAAAAGAGCATCCTTCCCAGAAAACCCCGAATAAAGGATTCATCAGGGTCTTTGGAAAACTGCCTCAGCCAATCAACAAGGTTAAGATCCGTATCAAAATAGCCCGAATTATCTTTAGGCAAGTAGGTCTGAGATGTGGTAACCCCCCAAGCATACTCCCCGCCATCGGGGGTGATTTCTCCCATTAAGATCTTAAATAACATCGTCTTAGTCTGCCCATTCGGACCAACCAAGGCGATCTTGTCCCCTTTGTTTACTGTGAAAGTGAGATCATCCAACACCCGTTCGCCTGCGATGCTTTTACTGAGGTTTTGTACGGATAATAAATTGTTTCCAGCATCTCGTTCCGGGCTAAACGCAATGTACGGATATTTTCGAGACGAAGGCTTAATGTCTTCTAGTGTTAATTTTTCTAACTGCTTCTTGCGAGAAGTCGCTTGTTTGGCTTTGGAAGCATTGGAGCTGAAGCGTTGGATAAACTTCTGTAACTCTGCTATCTTGTCTTCCTTTTTGCGATTGGATTCTCTCATCATTCTTTGGGCCAGCTGACTCGACTCATACCAAAAGTCATAATTTCCAACATAGAGCTGGATTTTGCCAAAGTCAATATCTGCAATATGAGTACAAACCTTGTTTAAGAAATGTCGGTCATGAGATACGACGATGACCGTACTTTCAAAGTTAAATAAGAAATTCTCCAGCCACATTATCGATTGGAGGTCAAGGTGATTCGTTGGCTCGTCCAGCAAAAGAATATGGGGATGACCAAAGAGGGCCTGGGCCAGAAGCACACGTACCTTTTCCTGGCCGCTGAGTTCCCGCATCCTTTTCTCATGGAGATCCTTGCCAATGCCCAGCCCCATTAACAACTCAGCGGCTTCAGTCTCCGCTTGCCAACCATCCAGCTCAGCAAATTCAGCTTCGAGATTAGCTGCTTTCAAACCATCTTCCTCAGAGAAGTCGGGTTTTGCATAAAGTATCTCTTTCTCTTCCATAATCTCAAACAAACGGGAATGTCCCATCATCACCGTTTTGAGGACTTCAAAATCCTCATACTCGAAATGGTTCTGTTGTAAAACGGCAATACGTTCACCCGGCGTGACCATAACTTCACCACTACTCGAATCAAGTTCACCCGCCAGGATCTTCAAAAACGTCGATTTTCCCGCACCGTTGGCCCCAATCAAGCCGTAACAATTACCAGGGGTGAACTTAACACTCACATCTTCGAACAATGCTCTTTTCCCAAATCGTAACGTTAAGTTGCTGGTACTAATCATATTAACCTTTCCTTTACCTAAAATAGTTCACTACAACGATAAAAACAAAAAACACGAAAAACCTTTCCGGGGATAATACTCCGGAAAGGTTTGATTCCCTACTAAGATTTACTACCTACTCACCAGTTGTTGCGGGTCTGCGGCTGATAGCAGTCTCGACAATATACTGGTTTGCTGCCGGTGGGTTGGAAAGGCACCGTGGTCTCCTTCCCACAAGCGGAACACACGGCAGGAAACATCTCTCGTTGTCCACGAGAATAGCCATTGTTACCCCTGGTTTGAGCCTTTTTTGCCGCACGGCACTCTGGGCAACGTCCAGGTTCATTCGTAAATCCTTTCTCGGCGTAGAACTCTTGCTCTGACGCAGAAAAGGCGAACTCCCGCCCACAATCTTTACAGGTCAACACTTTGTCTTCAAACATAAAAAAACCTCCACCATAATATTACCCGTTGCTAGGGAAGTAGTTATTGCTTCCCTCAGCTTCAAGCAACCGGAGAAGGTTTGATAAATCCACAAAAACTAACGAGCAAACTTATTATATCGAAAAAAAAGGTATTCGTCAAATACTTTCAAACACTAGGCAATGTCATTAACAATCTCCCATCTTTCATCTTCTGGCCATGTGAGATAATATACCCGCACCACTTTTTGAACGAGATGCGGGCATTGATTTTGGGGCTGAAACCACCGTACCAAATTATTGGAGCCTGTTCCCGATTAATGTGCTAATTCTTGACGATTAGCGACTTCTGGTACTCTTTCTAACCATCCATTCTCAATCAACAAGTCTACTCCATCCTTGACATAGTCAATAATTTCTGCCATGAGACGGCTGAGAGCTAAAACGATATCTTTTCTTACGGTATTAGTCAGTCCAAGACCGTAAGCTGATACAATATAGGCCATAGTTACAGTAACATGAAACATCATCAACCTGTCACTATAGGGAGATTCTTTAGAGTTAGTGACTTGAAAGTCCTCTATTTCTGGCCCAGGTAAACCTTCGTTCTCTAAAAACGAACCGAGTACTTTTAACTGGCTATCGGCAATTTGAAGTCCTCGAGTTAAATGGTTTCTAAGTTTGTCAGACTTGATAACTTGAGCAAATCCTAACTTCAAAGCTTTAATAGCCATTTTAAAATCCATGATAGAAAAAATATTACTAATTTCTATGGCATTAAGCGGTCTGTCACTTCCAAAAAATGAACCGTAATAACTTTTATCATGGACGTATTCCACTCTATCTGGAATCGTAATATAAGGCGACTTAGGGAGAAGACCTTTAGCCAAAAGGACATTATTAGCTCTTTCGATGACCTCTTTCGAAGTATTGATACATTCAGAAAAAAAATTTCGGAAATCGGTACGTGAGGACTCACTAAAAGCCATACTGTAATTTAGTAAAATAAATTTTGTCATAAGTTTCGTATATCTTAACGAGAATGCCTCAGCGAAAAGCTCTCTAGCATTGATATCGACATCTTTTTCGCCGAAACCATCTGGAATAGGATGTTGTATTGAATTAAAGATGTCCTCCATCGATTTTACGCGTTGACTTGAGATATCAAGAGCCCGTTGCAAAACATCGTGGATATCGGGATCTTTAGATTTTACAACCATATGCTTTAATACAGTTACTGCCATATTCTCCGCCATATAACTTGACCAAAGATGACTTATTTCAGAAGACATTGGCATAATGTTTGATAAATTATGTTGTACAACACCAAACGGAACTTTTTCAGGTTGGCCTTGTGTAGTCGTTTGTTGTAAATTATCCATATTTGCCTCCTTATATTGCACTAATCTCAAATTATATTTCCCAAAA
>JAIMKP010000044.1 GCA_020692355.1 Desulfosporosinus sp. | reverse complement strand
GCTTTCGTCACCGAAGTCTCGATGTTCAACTTTAGTTGAACGAGTTCACTCATGATCCTTCCGGCTCATAGGGTAAATAAATTGAGAAAACACTGCCGACGTCCCTTTCGCTCTGAACCCGAATCGTCCCGCGATGGATTTCGATGATCTTGCTGCTTACGGCCAGCCCCAATCCGGTACCGCGATCCTTGGTCGTAAAGAACGGATCGAAAATACGGGGCACATTTTCGGGAGCAATCCCCGAGCCGGTGTCTTGAATCGCGATCTCCACCCCATGGCCTATGGACTCAGTGCTGACACGGATGGTTCCCCCCTGTTCAGGAAGTGCCTGGAGGGCGTTGAGTAGGAGATTCACCAATACTTGTTTAATGAGGCTGGAATCCACGGAAATCGTTTTCTCCCGTGGATCGAAAGAAGTTTCTAGCTGTAGGGAGCGTCGATGAAGACTGGGGGAGAGTAACATGAGCGTTTCTTGGATCAACTGCTGCGGGTAGATGGTGGACAAATAGTTTTTCGAGGGCCGGGAAAAATAGAGCAGATCCTCCACAACGCTATTCAACCGATTAACCTCTTGAATCACGATATCGCCAAACTGCCTGGACGGGTGAGTGGGAGGAAACTCCTCCAGCAAAACCTGAACTGATCCGGAAATAGCAGCCAAAGGATTGCGGATCTCATGGGCAACGCCGGCTGCCAGTTCGCCCACTGCAGCCAGACGATCCACCCGGCGCACTTGATCTTCAAACACCTTGCGTTCCGTGAGATCTTTAAACACCACAACCGCGCCTACGATATTTTCGGCATTCCGCAGCATAGAGGTGCTTACGCTCAGCGGAACCGTTCCCCCGCCGGGTAAAGGGAACTGTACTTCCTGACTGACGAACGATTGACCCGTGTGCAAAGTTTCCAGTAACAAACTATTGAATTGCACATGTTCAGGGAAAAGGTCGGCATAACGTTGTCCGATGACCGCCTTACTTAATCCTGTGATCAAACTCGCTGCCTGGTTCAGGGCGGTCACGTGGCCAGCGTTATCGATAGTGATGATCCCATCCACGATGCTCTCCATGATGATTTCCGTGTGCGAACGCGTGTTGATCAGGCTTTGCGCCAGGCCGTTGATGGCCAGCGTGATCTCGCCGAACTCTCCTTGGGCTTCTGGAAAGCGAAAAGTGAGGTTGCTGTGGAGGTGGCGCAACCCTTCGATGATGCGTTGCACGGAATTGGACACCCCGTTGGCCAGCGTCAGAACGATACCGAGCCCCAGCAGCAGGGCCACGGAAAGGGCTAAGTACATCATCGTCTCCATCGATTGAATCTGCTTCTCGATGCTTTGCGTTAACTCATTGGCCCAGACATACCCGATGGTAGTACCATGGCGCTGGAGAGGGATCATGGCATTTAAGATATTGCCGCGAACCATTGGGCCTTGAACGGCCATAGTGACCCCCCTGGCCATAACTTCACGGCCTTTGTGTTCTAGGGAAATAGATTGTCCGATCAAGTTGGCGTACTCTGAGCTGGGCCCATAGGTAATAATACTGTCTAATTCCCGTGAATAATAGCCGATGCCCACGCCGGGATACACCGAAGCGACCTCATCCGTAACTTCGGCCAACTGACGATTAAGCTGTCGGATCTTTTCCTCCCGGGAAGCGGCTTTCAGATCAGGTGATAACAGGCTGTTGAAATCTCCGGGTAAAGCCCCATCCAGGATGCGCGCGATCCCAAAGAGCTTGCTTTCCTTTTCAGCCAGTAACGCTTGTTCGGCACGCTGGATCAGGACATAGCCACTGCCGATCAACGGTAAAGTGACCGCTAAGGCTAGGATAATCATCAGTTTGTAACGAAGACTAAAGCGCATGATACGATCTTCCCTTCACAGCCACAAGCGGCACTGCCCCATTTCTTTGTTAAAATTATACTCCAATCCACGACAAGAACCAAGAATAAGGCTTGCGTATTTGGTCTTTGTAAGTCAAGATGAAGAGGATAAGCGAATCGTATACAAAAGCTGAGGTCGAAAACCATGCACCTAAGACGAATTCATTTAAAATTACGCACGAAGATTGCGCTCCTCTCTTTCAGTCTGGTCTTGCTTTCCGTCCTGCTGGCCGGAGTCGTGATCGTGGGTCGTACGACCACTGCGGTGGAGCAGGAGATCGGCATGCGAGCCATGGCCATTGCCAGAACGGTGGCTCAGCATAAAGACGTGCAGGAAAACCTTGGAAAAATCGGGGGCGAAAAGATCATCCAGCCCATCGCGGAACGCATACGCCTCGCGACCGGCGTGGAGTACATTGTTTTATTCGATATGGAACGCCGACGCTATTCTCACCCCCTGGAAGAGCGCATCGGAACAACATTTAACGATGGTGATGAAGGCCCCTCATTGCGCAAACAGGAATATCTCTCCCGGGCCACCGGGATCCTCGGCCCCTCCATCCGAGCCTTTGTTCCCGTCATGACGGATGAAGGAACTCGCCAGGTTGGCGTCACGGTCGTCGGTATTCTCACCCCTACCCTGCAAGAATCCCTCCAGGCCCTCCGCTTCCAACTCTATTCCTCACTCTTGGCCGGTGTAGCCTTTGGCATCCTGGGATCCTTTTATTTAGCCCACAATATCAAAAAGAACCTGTTCAGTCTTGAACCCCCCGAAATCGCCCGGATCCTCAAGGAACGCACCGCTATTTTTCAGTCCCTGGGTGAAGGCGTGATCGCCATCGACCGTGAAGGCCGCATCACCATCGAAAACAACGAGGCTAAACGGCTGACAGGCCGGGCCACGAACCAGGAAGGCGGCCTATTACAAGATGAGAACATGCTCAGCGTGCTCAAAGAAGTCATGGCACGCGACGAAACCCAGTACAACAAGAAATTCGTGCTCCATCAGACCTTAGTCCTGGCTAACTTTCTCCCGATCAAAGTCAAGGACAAAGTGGTAGGGGCTGTCATGACCTTTCAGGATAAGACCGAGGTCAATAAAATAGCCGAGGAACTGACCGGTGTCAAGAGCTTTATCGAAGGCTTGCGGGCCCAGAATCACGAATATTTGAACAAACTCCATACCATTGCCGGTTTGATTCAACTGGGAAAACGCCAGGAAGCCATGGATTATATCTTTGCGGTGACCGAAGAACAGCAGGAAGTCACTCAGTTTTTAAGTCGGCGCATTCGCGATCCTGCACTCGCAGGGCTGCTCATGGGTAAATATAACCGTGCTAAAGAACTGAAAGTGAACCTTATCTTTGACTCGGCTTCCCACGTATCCGAGCTGCCGGAAACCTTTGATAGCGGCGTCCTGATCATCATCGTCGGCAACCTTCTGGAAAACGCTCTGGAAGCCGTTATCGACCGTCCCCTGCAGGAAGTGCACTGCTTCATCCAACAGACAGTCCACGAACTGCGGATCAGTATTGAAGATACGGGTCCAGGTATCCCGTCCAACCTCCAGCAAAAAATATTTGACTGGGGTTTCACGACCAAAGGCTCGGACAATCACGGTCTGGGGCTGCATCTGGTGCAACAGGCCATTGAGCACACTGGGGGCATGCTCGATGTGGAATCCGGTGATTGGGGCACACGCTTCTTCATCCGCCTTCCCCTTCTTTACCGGGCTGACGAAAAAGCCAGGCTCCAGGGATTCTGACCCAATGGCTTAGCCGGATGGCCATACTCAGTTAGAGTTGATCAAAATCGGCACGCGATACCTCTATGTTAGGAGTGAAACTAGATGAATGATATCACCATGATCCTGGTCGAAGATGATCCGATGGTGCTTGCGGTCAATGAAGGCTTCATCCAGAAAATCGGCGGCTTTCAGATTCTCGCCAGCGCCCGAACGGGCCGACAGGCCATTGAATTAATTAAGGCTCTCACGCCACGGCTCATCGTCCTCGACCTTTATCTCCCGGACCTTGATGGAAGCGAAGTGCTCAAGGCGATTCGGCAGAACGGACTACCGACGGACGTGATCATGATCACCGCTGCCCAGGATGTGCAGACCGTCCAGGAACTTCTACGCTTAGGCGTGATCGACTATATTATCAAACCCTTTCGTTTCGAACGTCTGAAGCACGCCCTGGAAAAGTACAAGCTCTTTTTCAACAAGTTAACTCAGGGTGAAATCGCCCAAGAAGAATTGGATCGTCTGATGAATCTAAGTGCCGCTGAACACAAGATAGGCCAAACCCCGACTGAGGAAATGCTACCCAAAGGCCTACGTTCGCTCACTTTGCAGCAGATCCTGAAGTTTCTGGCCGAAAAACAGGACGGAGTATCTGCCGAAGAAGTGGCTGTAGGCCTTGGCCTGGCGCGTGTGACCGCCCGGCGTTACTTGGAGTACCTAGAGAAAACAGGGCACGTGCGCTTGGAGTCACGTTATGGCACCATCGGTCGACCTGTCAACCGTTATCGTGTCCGGATTCCATGATCACTTATGACCAATAAGTTCATTATGTTCAAATTCTTGTGTCCTCCTTTTGTTGAAGCTAGAATAGTCCTAACCATCCTAATTATCAAAATATTCCTTTATTCACAAGTAGCAAGCAACGGAGACGTCGATGATTAAAATGCACAAAAACTTGATGGCCATCAGCATGCTGTGTCTTGTCCTCACCTTCCTGCCCCTCGGCTGTGGTCAGCGCGTCACCGACAAACAGCAGGTCGCTAAAGATGAAAAGATCGTCATCAAATTTTCCCACGTCGTGGCCGAAGATTCTCCGAAGGGTCTGGCCGCTGAACGCTTCGCTGATATCGTACGGCAAAGAACAGGAGGCTACGTCGAAGTTCAGGTGTTTCCTAATTCCACACTTTTTAAAGACGGGGAAGAACTTGACGCCCTGCATGCAGGATCCGTACAGATGATTGCACCCGCAACTTCGAAAATGTCCGCTTTGTTCCCAGACTGGGAAGTTCTAGATCTCCCCTTTGCCTTCGGGGATGTTGAAGACGTACATACCTTCCTGGATGGTCCAGCTGGGAAACATTTGTTTCAACAA
The DNA here is from genome assembly GCA_020692355.1 of Desulfosporosinus sp. Taxonomy (GTDB): domain Bacteria; phylum Bacillota; class Desulfitobacteriia; order Desulfitobacteriales; family Desulfitobacteriaceae; genus JAJZPA01. The sequence goes on along the minus strand of JAIMKP010000044.1, from coordinate 22,489 downwards.
CTGCAGACCCAAAAACTGGTTGGGCTCGCCACTTGGGACAACGGCTTCAAACAGATGACCAACAACGCGCATCCTCTCGTGAAACCGGAAGACTTTCGCGGCTTGAGATTCAGGGTTATGCCCTCTCCAGTCTTGCAGGAACAGTTCCAGGCTCTGGGTGCCGAGGCCTATCCCATGCCTTTTAACGATGTCCGACAAGCCTTGGCGGAAGGGCGGGTCGAAGGGGAAGAAAATACCCCTTCCAACATCTACACTCAACGCTTTGACCAAGTGCAGAAATTTCTCACTCTGAGCAATCATGGTTATATAGGATATGTCGTCTTGGTCAGTCAGGACTTCTGGGATAACCTGCCGGACACCGTCAGGAAGGTTCTGGAAGATGCCCTCAAGGAAGTGACTGTTTGGGAAAGACAGGTCGCTCAGGACGTTAATCAAAGACAACTGCAGGAACTGGAAAAGCAATCTCAGCTTAAAGTTTACCATCTGACAGCCCAGGAAAGACAACGCTGGCAGGAAGTAATGCATCCGGTCTATACCCACTTGCAGCAAACCTTGGGACCGGAACTTAAAGATAGCATTGCCAAGCTTGAACCCTGATTCCGAGATAAGCTTACACAACGAAGGGGGTGAGAATTAGCGAAATATACTGAAATGGCCCAGGATGGCTCAAATAAAGCCTTGGGCCAGCGGACTCGGTGCACTGAGAGTCTAGAGACTATTGAGGAGGGAAAAAAATGTTTAAAAGAGGAACCTGGAAAAATCGTTCTCTGATGATCTTGGCAGCCGTTCTGGCCTTATCTTTGACGTTGGTTGGCTGCGGCACGACCCAACCCAGCGGCAGTACCAGCGGGAGCACCAACCAAGCAAAACCGATTACCGTGAAATTTGCACACGTGGTTACGCCGGATACCCCGAAAGGGCAGGCCGCTCTTAAGTTTAAGGAATTGGCTGAGAAGTACACAAATGGCAAAGTCACCGTAGAAGTTTATCCTTCTTCCCAGCTTTATGGGGACAAAGAAGAATTGGAAGCGGTGCAATCCGGGAATGTCCAGATTATTGCGCCTTCTATCACCAAGTTGGTTGGGATGAATCCGCAATTTCAATATGCGGATCTCCCGTTCTTGTTCCCGAATAAAGAAGCAGTCTATAAATTCTGGGAAAGCGATACCAATAAGAAGCTCATGAACAGTTTGGATAAGTTCAGGGTAAAAGTGCTGGCGATGTGGCCGAACGGGTTTAAACAATTTTCGGATAACAAACACCCGCTGGTAACGCCGGAAGACTTTAAAGGCCTGAAATTCCGTACGCAGACCGGCAAGGTCTTAGATGCCCAATTTAAGGCCCTTGGTGCGGGTTCTGCGACGATCGCTTTTGGTGAAACCTATGCGGCACTGCAACAAGGTACGGTTGATGGACAGGAAAACACGTTCAATAATATCGACACCCAGAAATATCAAGAAATCCAAAAGTATCTAACAGTGACCAATCATGGACGGATTGACTATGCAGTGATCGTAAATAAGGCTTTCTGGGACGGTTTGGCTCCGGATGTGCGTGAGGGTATGGATAAAGCGATGAAAGAAGCGACCCAGTACGAGATCAAGGTGGCGGATGAACTGGATCAAAAGAGCTTTGATAAGCTTAAGAGCGCAGGCAAGATGCAGATCACTGAGTTGAAACCTGAACAACTGGCCGTTTTCCAAAAGGCTATGGAACCGGTCTACACCCAATTTGAAAGCGTCATTGGCAAAGAGATAATGGACGCCGCTAAAGCTGCTGGCAAGAAGTAAGTGAACTCATTTTGCTTTCACCACGCTTAAGACCCTGTGGGGAAAGGCGGGATTCCCGGGTCATTTCCCTGAATCCCGACCTTGCCTCGCTAGGGCCTTCCTCTTACCAGGACCTTTACTATGAAAACACATCTGAGAGGTAATAACATGAAGAAGTTCTGGAAAACGTTTGAATTTTTGGAGGACATCATCTCCGGGGGACTCCTTTTCATCGGGGTCAGCGTGATTTTTTACGGTGTATTCATGCGTTATGTCATGAATGCCCCGAAATCCTGGGTGGATGAAATTTCCCAGTATTTGATCATCTGGGGTACGTTGATTGGCACGAGCGTCGCTTTACGTAATGATCATCATATTAAGGTGGATATGCTCTTTGATCGTTTTCCGCTAAAGCTGCAGTACTATGTTACCCTGTTTGCCCATGCCGTTGGCTTGGCTTTTGGCACCTTTGTGGCCTATTATGGCTTCACTTTAGTGGCTTTCGTACATCGTAGCGGACAGCGATCCACTGATGTGGGCATTCCCCTGTATATTGTCTATTCGATCTTGCCTTTGATGGGATTATTGTTGTCCCTGCGCTTTATCCTTAAGTTTTACGAAATGTTCAGACATAACGGTAAAGACTGGATGGCTGAGCGGGAAAGGAGGATGAAGTCCAGTGACAGTAGCATTGCTTTTTAGTCTATTCATCATACTCTTTCTCCTCAATGTTCCCATCGCCATCAGCTTGGCCATGTCGACTATCGCTGTCATTATGGCGACCAGCGACTTTAACCTGATGATGCTGCCCCAGCGCATGTTTGCCGGGCTGAATTCAGCACCCTTGATGGCGATTCCCGGTTACATCCTGGCAGGAGTACTCATGTCGAGAGGCGGGGTGTCCAAATATTTAATTAACAGTCTGCGGGCTTGGATCGGACACTTGCCTGGGGGACTTTCTGTGGTCACAATTCTCTCCTGTATGATTTTCGCAGCGATATCCGGCTCCAGCCCGGCTACGGCTGCGGCTATCGGAGCGATTATGTTGCCGGCTATGACGAAAGGAGGCTACCCTAAACGCTATACGATGGGTTTGATTGCAGCCTCTGGTACGTTAGGGATTCTGATCCCTCCGAGCATTCCCTTGATTGTCTTTGGGGTTACCGCTGACGTGTCGATTGGTAAGCTCTTCATGGCAGGGATCTTACCGGGGCTCTTTTTGGGCGGGGTTCTCTTGGCCAGTGCTATCTTTTATGCCAAAAAGAACGGTTATGGGGTGGGGGAAAAACATTCCTGGAGTGAACGCTGGCAAGCAACGCTTAAGGCCATTCCCGGCGCTTTCCTGCCGGTGCTGATCTTAGGGAGCATCTACGCCGGTGTGGCCACCCCGACAGAAGCGGCTGTTGTTGCGGTATTTTACACGTTGATTATTTCTATTTTTGTGTATAAAGAACTGCATTTTAGGGATATTCGACCCATCTTGCAAGAGACCATCAATACTTCTTCCATGATTTTCTTGATCATCGCAGCGGCTCTGATGTTTGCCTTGTATCTGACCAATAACCAAGTGCCCAATAAGGTGGCCCAATGGATCAGTGATTCCAATCTCAATGTGCTCATGTTCTTCGCGGTGACTCAGCTGATGTTCTTTGTGATGGGGACTTTCCTGGAGTCGGTATCAATCATTCTCATTACCCTGCCGATTCTGTTGCCCATTATTAAGCATTTAGGCATTGATCCCATTCATTTTGCCATTGTGATGACGGTTAATATGGAACTGGCTATGATCACGCCGCCAGTCGGCTTGAACTTGTTCGTCGTCAGTTCCATGGCCAAAGAACGCCTGGAGGAGGTAGTCCGTGGGGTTGCGCCGTTTATCGTTCTCATGATTGCGGTGTTGATCGTTTTTGTCATCTGGCCGGATATTTCCCTCTATCTCCCACGCCACCTCATGCAGTAAGCGAGGGGGCATTCTCCAGGGAAACGGACACGACATGATGAACAGTGAATGCGAGTCAAATGAACGCCCACTTGTAAAAGTGGGCGTCTCGGACGTGGCTGTAGGAATATGGGAAGGTAGAAAAGGCCGGCGGATTAACCCCGGCTTTTTACTTGGAACCTGTTTCTGAATCCATACTTTTGATTGCCGCTGCCAATTCCTCGGCTGCTCCGAGCTTACAGTCTGTCTGGCCCCGAACTTCTTGTAAAAATGCGTGACAAGGGGGTAGTACATTTGCATGCAAGTATTTTGGTTACCTCGCCTTATCGGGAGGTAACGGGATTAATTAGACAGATTGCTGAGGAGCTGGAAATTGACATTATTGTGATCGAAGAGATACTGGATAATGCGGCCAAGGTCATAAAGGAAATGCTTAAGGAGCAGAAAGGAATAGAGGTTATCGTTAGCAGGGGAGGTACTGCTGAAGCGATCAAGGAAATTGTGGATCTGCCGGTGGTAATCATTGAAGGCACTGATTTTGACATATTGCAAGCCCTCTGGGAGGCAAAAGTTTCGGGAGCGCGCCGGATTGCGTTTGTTGCCTATAAATATCATGAGATCGACTATGATTTCAGAACCATCGAGAAGATTCTTGGAATTGAAGTTCAACAATACTTGTATACTCAAAGACAGCATATTGCGGAGCAGGTGCAAGAAGCTTACCATGATGGGGTAGAAGCTTTAGTTGGGGGCGGTGAATATGGCGTCAGTCTCGCTGAAGCTCATGGCATGAAAGGCGGGCTGATTCGTTCTAGCCGTAGAGCTGTGGTACAAGCATTGCAGAGGGCACAGGAGATTTTAAACATCGTAAAAAAGGAGCGGGCCAACAAGGAACAATTACAAACGATCATCAACAATACCTATGAGGGGATCATTGCCTTAGATATGGATAACACAATAACTGTGCTTAATTCAGTGGCCGAGAGAATTCTTAGTATTAAAGCCGTAGATGTTATAGGTATGGGTGCTAACAAATTATCACAATTAATCAATGCTGAAGGCTTATTTACTGAAGATAGTTATTCAACGAGTGAACTCGTTCAGCTAAAGCTGAACATCGAGACTTCGGTGGGGGAGTCTACCCCCACCGAAGCAGAGAACAGAATTCCCACTCCCACTTATAGAAGTGGGAGTCTTAAACGCTTGGATCAAATTCGCCAAATCGGCCACTACCAGGTGCTTATCAATAGAATACCTATCCACTCCGATGGGGAATATTTTGGCTTAGTTTATACGTTTCAAGATGTCACGAAAATTCAGAACACTGAGCAACACATCCGGCAAGCGATATACAGGAAAGGTCTGGTCGCGAAGTTCTCTGTTCATGATATCGTTGCGCAAAGTCAAGCCATGCAAGAACTTTTAAAACGTACTCGGAAATTCGGAGCAACCGATGCCACCGTTCTGATTAGTGGCGAAAGCGGAACAGGGAAGGAATTATTTGCCCAAAGCTTACACACGTTCAGTTCCCGAAAGAATGGACCCTTTGTAGCGGTTAATTGTGCGGCTTTGCCCGAGAACTTGCTGGAAAGTGAACTATTCGGGTACGAAGAAGGAGCCTTCACCGGAGCCAAAAAAGGTGGGAAGCTTGGACTGTTTGAGTTAGCTCATGGAGGGACGATTTTTTTAGATGAAATAGGAACGATTACCTTGAATCTTCAGGCACGGTTACTAAGAGTTTTGCAAGAGAAGGAAGTAAGGCGCGTGGGAGGCGATCGGATAGTTCCTGTTGACGTAAGGATTATTGCGGCTACAAATGTGAATTTGAAGCAGATGGTTGAGCATATGAAGTTCAGGCAAGATTTATATTTCCGCCTCAATGTCTTAAATATAAAGATCCCACCCCTGAGGGAGAGAAAAGAAGATATACCCCATTTAGTCAATCATTTTTTGAGAATCTATAATAACAAACTTAATAAAGAAATCAAAGAGTTTGCTCCCGAGCTGTGGCAGTGGTTTTTTCAGTATGAGTGGCCCGGAAACGTGAGGGAATTAGAAAATATCGTTGAACGTTGTGTCATTATCACGGAGGGCCAGATTGTGGATGCCGCCTATTTGGACAGTATTTCCGAGGAGGCCGCGGATTGTTTGCCTGCAACAAAAGGTATACAACGCGACCTCAAGCTTAAAACGGCCCGCTTGGCCGACATGGAACATGAAATTATTCAACAACTTCAAGATGTTGTCAAAAATAAATCGGAGCTGGCCAAAATCCTGGGGATCAGCCGCACGACGTTGTGGAAGAAGACCAAAGAAGATTGAGCGGGAAGAAGCAGCTCTGGAGTTGTTAATTTAGTGTTTACAATATTAATGAAGTGTTCAATAAATGAACAGATTGAAGGACGGGGGAGGATAAAATGACCGGAACGAGTAGGCTTGGGGACTTGGCATCAAATTTGCAATAATAAGGATGCTTATAGACCAAGCGGAGGGAGGGGTAAAGAATGAAAATGAAATGTGCTGAGTGTGCAAAATCCAATGCCTGTTATCAGGGGGACAGTTGTTATGATCAGGGATGGGTCAGGCCGGAATATGAGGATCCGGTGAATTTGAAGATATTGAAAATTGCCAGCCGTCTGGAAGCGGAACATTATATGCAGTGGACCCGTTTACAGGAACTGATCATGTTTGCCAAAGAAATGGGATACCATCGGCTGGGAATGGCGTTTTGCGTGGGACTGGCTAAGGAAGCAGGCGTGCTCAGCAGTATTTTGAGCAAGGATTTTGTCGTAGAATCAAGTATATGTAAAGTGGGGGGAGTTGATAAAAAAACATTTGGCTTGCCCAATGTAGTGGATGGCCGGTATGAAGCTTGTTGCAATCCGATCGGGCAAGCAAAATACTTGGCTGAGGTTGGAACTGACTTAAATATTATTGTTGGCCTTTGTGTAGGACACGATATTTTATTTACTAAATATTCAGAAGCGCCTGTCACCACTTTGGTAGTCAAGGATCGGGTTTTGGCCCACAACCCGTTAGGAGCAATTTATTCAAATTACTGGTTAAAAAAGCTTAAATAAGGCGAAAAAATAAATTGCGAGGTGATCTTATGTCAATTTCACAAGATTTGTCCCGTTTTGTAGTCAACAGCTGTTATGATGATTTTCCGCCCGCAGTCGTTCGGGCGGCCAAGGATGCTTTTCTTGACTGGCTCGGCTCTGCGGCAGCGGGGGCAGAAAAACCGCCTGGGCAGATCATGCAGGCAGTTGTCGGGGAGATGGGAGGAAACCCCGAAGCTACACTGTTAAGCACAGGCCAGAAGACCGCAAGCATCCTGGCTGCGCTCGTTAATGGCGCGATCTCTCATATCGTCGAGCTTGATGATGTGCATAAAGCCTCGATTCTCCATGCAGGGGCTGCGATTATCCCGGCAGCGCTGGCGGCCGCTGAGAAAGCAGGTGCCTCCGGCAAGCATTTAATCGAAGGAATCGTAGTCGGGTATGAAGTGGCCATTCGGATCGGGGAAGCGGTGTCACCTGCGCACTACTACTACTGGCACACGACCGGAACAGTCGGAACCTACGGAGCCGCAGCGGCAGCAGGAAAAATCCTGGGTCTGAATGAGGAACAAATGACGGATGCTTTAGGAAGTGCCGGAACCCAGGCGGCGGGCTTGTGGGAGTTCTTGGCTGACGGGGCTATGAGCAAGCACCTGCACCCGGGTAAATCCTGCCTCAACGGCCTGCTCTCCGCTCTCCTGGCGCAAAAAGGGTTTACAGCCGCGAAAAAGATACTAGAGGGGGAGAAAGGATTTGTCCGGGCTACGGCTGCAGAATTTGACTTAGGGAAAATCACCTCCGGTCTGGGCCAAGGGTTCAAAATCCTGGAGAACTGTTATAAAATTCATGCTTCCTGTCGTCATACGCACCATGCGCTTGACGTGGTGCTTGAGCTGGTGCAAAAATACGATCTGAAGCCGGAACAGATCGCCAAGATTGCCGTGAAGACCTATCCGACAGCGATTGACATCACAGGGAATTTTAATCCGGATTCCCTGTATGCAGCCAAGTTCAGCCTCCCCTTCTGTGTTGCGCTCGCAGTTAAAGCGAGGAAAGCAGGCCTGAACGAGTTCACCTCGGAGAACCTGGACGATCCTGCGATCCGCTCCCTGATGACGAAAGTGGAACTGGTGGAAGACGCAGAGATCACCGACCTTTACCCGGAAAAATGGCCCGCAGTGGTGGAGATTATAGATACAAGAGGGAAAACCCATGTGGGGAGAACCGATTATCCTCTAGGTGATCCGGAAAACCCTGTGACCCATGAACAGATTGTAGAGAAGTTCCGGGAATTGGCTCAGCTCAATTTCTCCCCGATGGGAGTAGAAAACCTAATCGCCGCTGTGGATGAATTGGAGGGTGTGACTGATTTATCTCAGATGTTACAGAACGGTTTCGCCCAGTAAGTAACAAGAGAGGAGGCTTTAGGAGTGGCAAATTCATTTTTATGGCGCAAACTGCATTCGTTATCCGGCATTTTTCCGATTGGGATCTTTCTGGTGGAGCATATGTTCATAAATTCCTTAGCGGTGAAGGGAGAGACAGCTTTTAATCAGGGGGTGGCACTCCTGCACAGTATCCCCTATTTAGGGGCTTTGGAATTCTTGATCATTTTTGCCCCGATCTTATTTCATGCGCTCTACGGAATCTGGGTTGTGTATCTAACGCGCAACAATGTCTTGGCTTATTCCTATTTTCGCAACTGGCTTTTCTATGTCCAGAGGCTTACCGCTCTGATTACGCTTGTTTTTATAGGCTGGCATGTCCTGATTCTGCGTTTCTCCTCGGGTCAGATCAGCTTTAGCGTGGTAGCCCAGGCTTTGAGCAATCCGGTGGTTATGGCTCTTTATCTTATCGGCTTGATTGCTACTTTCGTCCATTTTGCCAATGGCCTTTGGTCTTTCCTCGTTTCCTGGGGGATTACGATCGGGGAAGGTGCCCAGAGAAAAGCAGCCTATGTATCCACGCTTGTATTTGTGCTCTTAACCGTTGTCGGGGTCAACGCCTTACTGGCTTTTAAATAGGAAATGCAGCACATGTCGGGTTGCCACAGGCAGCCACTGAGTAGGGATGCAGGTTCTCACATTGGCAAAGTCAGTCGATGAATGGGTAAAAAGAAGGAGGGAGAGTTCGTGGCAAGTAAAGTTATTGTGGTTGGCGGCGGTCTTGCTGGGCTTATGAGTGCGATTAAGATTGCCGAAAGCGGCCACAAAGTTGATTTATTTTCTTTAGTTCCGTGCAAACGTTCACACTCTGTGTGCGCCCAGGGTGGGATTAATGCCGCCGTCAATACCAAAGGCGAAGGGGATTCCACGTGGGAGCATTTTGATGACACGATTTACGGTGGGGATTTTCTGGCGAATCAACCTCCGGTCAAGAATATGATCGAAGCGGCCCCCGGTATTATTTATTTGATGGATCGCATGGGAGTCACCTTTAACCGCACTCCGGAAGGTTTCATCGACGTTCGGCGACTTGGAGGTGCCAAGTTCTCGCGTACGGTTTTTGCGGGAGCCACGACAGGGCAACAGCTTATTTATGCGCTGGATGAGCAAGTGCGCCGTTATGAAGATGCGGGTTTGGTCAGGCGCTATGAGGAATGGGAGTTTCTCTCGATTGTTCAGGATGATGAGGGACGCTGCCGTGGAATTGTCGTACAAGATCTGAAAAGCTTAGAGGTGCAGGTGTTTCCCGCGGATGCCGTCATCATGGCCACCGGCGGCTTAGGTATGATATTTGGGCGTAGCACTAATTCCACGATCAACACCGGGTCAGCGGCGGCAACCTTATACCAGCAGGGAGCAATCTTTGCCAATGGTGAGTTTATTCAAATTCACCCTTCCGCCATTCCGGGCCGGGACAAGCTGCGCTTGATGTCTGAGTCGATCCGGGGAGACGGCGGTCGGGTCTGGGTCTATAAGGACGGGAAACCATGGTATTTCCTGGAGGAATGGTATCCTGCTTATGGCAACATGGTGCCGCGGGATATTGCCACCAGGGCTATTTTCAAAGTTTGTGTGGACATGAAGCTGGGAGTGGACGGAGAAAACAAGGTATATCTCGACATTTCCCATCTCGATCCGAAAGAGATCAATCGTAAGCTGGCAGGGGTCGTCGATATCTATGAGAAATTCGTCGGGGACGACCCGCGCCAAGTCCCGATGCAGACCTTCCCGGCTGTGCATTATTCAATGGGCGGACTTTGGGTCGATTATGACCAAATGACGAATATCCCCGGGCTTTTTGCCGCCGGGGAGTGTGAGTACCAGTACCATGGAGCGAACCGTCTGGGTGGTAATTCTCTGGTGGCAGCGATTTACGCGGGTACAATCGCCGGGCCTAAAGCCATTGAGTATGCTTTGGGCTTAAGTAAAAGTTCGGCTGACCTGCCGCCGACGCTCTACCAAGCCGCCAAAACACGGGAAGATGAGCGTACCGCAGCGATCTTCAAGATGCAGGGCCAAGAAAACCCGTATAAGCTGCATCAGGAATTAGGGGAATGGATGCTGGAAAATGTCACGGTCGTCCGCTACAATGACCGTCTGCAAGCAACCGATGAGAAGATTCAGGAACTCATGGAGCGTTATCATCAGATCGGGGTCGGGGCAGGGGCAGCCTGGGGCAATCAGATCGTGCCTTTTACCCGCAGACTCCTGCCGATGCTGCACTTAGCCAGGGTCATTACGTTAGGGGCCTTACACCGCAATGAAAGCAGGGGCGCTCATTACAAACCGGATTTTCCCGAACGGGACGATGAGAACTGGCTCAAGACGACCAAAGCTGAATTTGCGGCGGACGGACCTCACTTTAGTTATGAACCGGTCGATATAGCTTATATTAAACCCCGCCAGCGTCGTTACGATGTTGCAAAAGAGGTGACGATGGCCAATGCCTAAAGAAATAACATTTAGGATCAAACGCTCAGATAATCCGCAGGCAGCTTCTTATTGGGAGGAATTCAAGGTTCCGTATTTCGCCAAGATGAACGTCGTGGCTGCCTTGATGGAGATTCAGAAAAATCCGGTGAATGCCAAGGGCGAGGAAACCACTCCGGTGGCCTGGGACTGTAACTGCCTGGAGGAAGTGTGCGGAGCTTGTACCATGATTATTAACGGTACAGCCCGCCAAGCGTGTTCAGCTTTGGTCGATAACTTAGAGCAACCAGTCCGTTTAGCTCCCCTGACTAAATTCCCACTCATTCGGGATTTAGTGGTTGATCGGCGGGTAATGTTTGCTAACTTGCGCAAGGTCAGAGCCTGGATCGACATTGACGGCACCCACGACATGGGTCCGGGGCCTAAGATCTCGCAAAAAGTCCAGGAGGCAGCCTACGAATTGTCTAAGTGCATGACTTGCGGCTGCTGTATGGAAGCTTGTCCCAATGTCAACTCCAAGAGCAAATTTATTGGTCCTGCTGCGATCGCCCAAGTTGATCTTGTCAATTCACACCCGACCGGCTCTTTGCAGAAAGAGGCCCGCTTGGAAGCGTTAATGAGCGAGGGGGGGATTGCAGACTGCGGCAACGCGCAAAACTGTGTCAAAGCCTGCCCGAAAAACATTCCCTTAACCCGTTCCATTGCCAAGCTAAACAGGGAGACATCCACCTACGCCGTGAAGAGATGGCTTGGAAGGTAGGGTAATTTAGCGGCGAGTGCGCATCAGCCGCTGGCTTGTTCACGTCGGGGGGAATTTGAAGTGGAATTAACGCGTGTGCAAACAGATGCCTTAGTCATTGGCGGGGGCTTGGCGGGTCTAAGTGCCGCTTTGGAGTTAAGGGCCAGGGGCTGGGATGTGACCATTGTCTCTAAAGGCAAAGTGGGGCAAAGTGGCAATACGATCATGACTCGCAACAGTATGGCGGCTGTTTTGGTTGAAGCACCTACGAGCGGCACCGTTATAGAGCATGTACAGGATACGTTGGCAGGAGGGGCCTATCTTAATGACCGAGAGCTTGTCCGGAAATTAGCCGCCAAAGCGGAAGAAGGTATCAAAAGCCTGGAGCGCTGGGGTGTGCCGTTTTTACGGCAGGACGGGCGCATTTCGAGTAAAGGATCGCCTGGACATGGCAGGGAGCGGATTGTTACGGTTGACGCCAGGCATTTGCGTTCTACGCATAACGCAGGGCTCGCCTTAAGCCTGCCCTTGCTGGAGAAAGCTAAGGAAGCGGGAGTCACCCTGCTGAATGGCATTCTGATCACGGGACTGCTGAAACAGGATGGTACAGTTGGCGGCGCTTACGGCTTAGACCGAAGCAAGCCTCAAGCCTGGGTTTTTGAGTCACGGGTGGTTATTTTGGCCAGTGGCGGAGTTGGGAAGTTGTATCCCCTAACGACGAATGCCGGGGATGTGAGCGGGGACGGCTATGCTCTGGGGTATTTAGCCGGAGCTAAAGTTAGGGACATGGAATTTATCCAGTTTCATCCCACGGTCAGTATGGTTGCAAGTAAGGAAGTGTTATCGACCGCACCTCTTAGCGCTGGGGCGGTGCTCAGAAACAAGCTAGGGGATGCTTTTATGACGCGCTATTCCCCGGAGGGTGATATGGCAACCAGGGATGTCATGGCCCGCGCCGTATACGAAGAGATAAAGAGCGGGCGCGGGAGCGACAACGGGGGCGTTTATGTAGACTATAGCCAAGTTTCTCCGGCAAAGATGGCCAAGGAATACGAGCCTATTCAGCGGCGGCTGAATGGCAGGTCTACAATCGAGGTCGGGACGGCAGCCCATTTCATGATGGGCGGGATCGTGATTGACGAATTCGGGCGCACCGGAGTTCCCGGGCTTTATGCCTGCGGAGAAGTAACAGGTGGGGTTCACGGGGCCAACCGCCTGGCAGGGAATGCCCTGACCGAGGCGGTGGTCTTTGGCATCGAAGCCGGTCGGCATGCAGGAAGCAGCCGTGATCCGGGGGCCTCTGTGCCAAGTAACCTGAAATTTACGGAAATCGAGCAGCTTTTAGCGCAAGACGGGATTTATCTGAGGCACGATTTGCCTAGGGTAGCGGAGGGCAATGATGTTCAGGCTGAGCCAAGCCTGGATGGGATCAAGAGAGAAATGCGTTCCCTGATGGGGCTCAATGTTGGGATAGTGCGCAGCGGGCCCGGGCTTTGGCACACCAAGGAAAAGCTCGGTCAATTCCAAACCTATCTTCAGACCTACCCTTGTCGAAGGTATAGCGAATTACTGGCTCTCAGCCAATTGAAGCTGATGATCCTTACTGCGTTGCTGATAACGGAGGCAGCCTGGGAGCGGCAAGAGAGCTTGGGGGCCCATTATCGTGTGGACTCGGGGATTCTTTAGGGATGACCTTCGTCCCTATTTGGGCATGTAGCACTCGAAAATACAAAAAATGATAATACGCGAATGAAGAAAAAGCCGGGGAATCAACCTCGGCTTTTTGCTTGGCTAGCAGGCTCTCACTTTCCTGTGCTACTTTTGGGCTCGTTGCGGGAGACCCCAGGGCGTGCTCTGCTCCCCACCAGTACGAGCGAGACTGTGAGCAAGGCCAAGCCCGAAACCAGATAAGTTTTCTCCACTCCAATATGATTGGCAGCCAAGGACATCAGTGCTACGGAACCCATATAAGCCACTCGGGTCAAGGCAAAGCGGGCGCTGAAAACCCTTCCGCGCATCGGAGCAGCCGTCTCTTCCTGGAAAAGGCTCTGAATAGGAAGCAAAAACATCGCGTTGGAAATTCCAGTCAGGAAAAATCCCGCTAAGGCCAAAGGATACCAGGGGTAAATGCCCAACAAGACGATGATCAGACCTGAGAGAACGTAGCCCGAAAGAATTAAGTTTTCCTTTTTAAAACGGCTTCCCCAGATACTGATCCCTAAACTTCCGACCGTGATTCCTACTGCCGCAGTCGCTTCCAGAAGACCCAGTCCAACCGGAGTGACGCCTAAGGCCTTGAGGGCATACACAAAAATCAGAGGATTAAATCCGCTGAAGAGCAGTAAGACCAGGCAGTAGGTCAACAGGGTTACGGCGAGGAGCCTCGTCTGGCGAATATAAGCTAATCCCTCCCGAATATCTTGGAATATGTTGGGGGTGGCTGTGTTTGTATCCGCGTGATTCTCTGCATCTGTAACCGCGTCCTTGTCAGTCCCTGTTCCTGGTTCGTCGGCTTCAAATCTAAAATGCATAGCCAAGATAGACCCCGCTGAGACCAAAAATGTTAGCGCATCTAAGTAGAAAACGTTTTCTATCCGCATCAACACCGTGATGACACCGGCCAGGGCATAACCGATAATTTCCGTCACATTCTCGGTCGATTCGGCCAGCGAAGTCGCTGCGAGAATCTTCTCTTTGTTAAAAAGAGCCGGGATAACCGCCATTTTGGCCGGACCGAAGAACAGATTTGCTGTCGTACTGAGAAAGGCCGCGAGATAAACAAGGTTGAGCGAATATCCGATCATCAGCGGAATGAGGCTGACCAATCCGGCCCTAAGCAGATCGGCTAACACCATCGTGCGCTTCTTATTCCAACGATCCACATAAGCGCCGGCGATTAGCCCAAACAACAGGTAAGGCAGGAATGTGACCAGGGCAATCTTGCCCACTTCCAGCGCACTTCCTGTCAAGCGATAGACCAAGACACCCAGAGCGATGTAGTGAAGCTTATCCCCCAGAGCGGAAATGAATTGGCCGATCAACAAGAGCGAAAAGTCTCGCTCCTTGAGCAGCATTAAGGGTCTAACAGTCGTTGTTTTGCTCGTCAAACGAATTATCCCCCCATACAGAAACTTCTGAAGTCGGAATTCGCGATGACTGAGCTAAAATCCTTCTTTAAGCTTTTCCCAATTCCACCATTTTCTCTGCCATGCGAGCAATTTGATCGAGAGCCTTCGCTAGTTCCGTAGCACTGATGGCCTGGCTTTCCGCAACCGTCGCCAGTTGCTTGATGCCTTGAATTAAGATGTTGATGGAATCCTGAACGGAGTGGATATTCTTATCAATTTCCTGAGTAGAGTTTTTCGTATTTTCCGCAAGTTTCCTCACTTCATCGGCGACAACAGCAAAACCCCGACCGTGGGTTCCTGCACGGGAAGCCTCAATCGCTGCGTTTAGACCCAGAATATTGGTTTGATTAGAGATCTTCTTGATATTTTCTGTAACGGTATTGGTACGCTGCACTTCAGAAATAACGCATTCTGTTTCTGAATCCATACTTTTAATCGTCGCGGCTAATTCTTCGGCTGCGGCGGATAAATTTTCTGCAGTAGCTGAGATTTCTTCTACTGCGGCTAGAATTTCGTCACCTGCATTGGTCAAGTCCTCAAATTTTTCTATGGATGAGGCGATGGCAATACACCCAACCATCTCCCCATCCTCCCTGATTGGATAGGCGATTCCGACATAGGGGACACCGAACACGTCTTTGGGGACTTTTCTCACCACACGTTGACCGGTCCGCAAGGCTTCTGCGGCATTTGACTCGGGGGGAATGGGTTGTCCCACCTGAATATGGGCATCGAGATTCGGTCCTGGATAATAGGCGATGATCCCTTTCGTATCCGTCACGGTCACCATGACTTCATCGTAATACAATTGTTGAAGCTCTCCGGCAATCTTTACGTAAGCTTGCAACTTCATGGCTTTTCTTCACGTCCCTTTCACACGAATTTGTCATTTGAGAATTATTATATCAGATCTCATAGTCTCAAAAATAATTATTTCGTGTCTTTCAGATGGGGACGTTTTTAGATAGTAGGCGTTCATCCAATCGTGAGACTCCCACTTCTACAAGTTATGTTCAACTTTAGTTGAACGAGTTCACTTAATTACAGATAGAGTAGAGCCATTCTGAATGCAGGAAGGATTTCAACAGTATTCTAAACGACCCGGAACTATTAAATGTTAGTCCTTTACTTGAGGGTTCTGTTAAAATCAATGATCAGGTCACAGGCTTACTCGGTATGGATTGGGATACAGCGATTGCCAGCAACGACCGAACAAATGCTCTGGACGGTAAGAACTTAGAAAATCTTACGATTTCTAAGTTACCCCCAATGGATCTTTTCTCAAGAGGTGCTCTAAGATACATATTATTCTCGGATTTAAAGGAACACGGCAACGGAATTTGTAAATTTGGTGAGGACTATAAAATCCTTTTCAAAATTGCCAAAGAATGTGGATGTTGAAGAGAGAGTCCCAAAAAATACCCTTCTGTATATCATTTGTGATGGGAATCTTTTTCCTGTTGTAGCAGTTGAGGAGATGATTGGTTAAGTGCAGTAAAGGTTTGCGGCAAGGCAGTAACCACTAGAACAATCGAGATAAGGGAGGATATCAGATACACCCATGCTGAAGGGCGGTCATAACTCCATTTGCGTTTAGCAAGAAGAATAAACCACGTTGAAAATATAAAAGAAAGAAGTAAAAAGGCAAACTTTATAGGTGGGGATAGTGAAAAAAGACCTGTGCTCAGTGTAGATAGACCCAGTGCAATTAAAAGAGTATGCAACCAGTGGTGTGATGAGGCAATAATTGCGAATAAAATGGAACCAATTGCCTTGAACATACTTTTATCCTTTTTTTCCTGAACATTTTTATTATTCATAGGTTATCCTCCACCTTTATGTTTCTAGCTATATCTATCTTACAAGGAGGGTGGTTTAAGGTCTTACCTTAGGACCAAATTAAGCCTAGCTAATGGCTACCATTATAGTGAGCTACTGCACGTAACATCCATCTTTTTCTAAGCATGATAGCACCTCCCTCCTTCTGGGCTTAATATATATCTTAATAATGATTAACCCATGAAAGAGGTATGAATATCCGATGAATAATTTCCAAAATATGTAGTCTAGTATGGTATGGGCACAAGCTTGAGTTCTGGATGATGAATTCTCATAGAAAGAAATTGAGCCAGTTCATAAGAAATTCACAACTTTTTCACTGATTTAGCCAAAGATAATGTTAAACTATCGGAGTAGTCAACGTCGTGAAAGAGGAGAATATATGTCCAAACGAATAATTTTGCTCATCCTTGGGATTGTTTTCGTAGTGCTTTTTTCTGCGGTAGAGCTAAAGAGTAACCTTCCACCAACAGTAAACCAAGCAACAGTAAACCAAGCAACAGGACCACAGATAGGATTTGCGGCTCCAGATTTTACGCTAAAAGATCTAAATGGCAATACTGTCAAATTGAGCAACTTCCGAGGCAAACCCGTCTACCTTAATTTTTGGGCTAGCTGGTGTCCGCCGTGTAAAGCGGAAATTCCAGAGATTCAGAAATTCTACCAGCAAAATAAGGATAAAGTTGCAGTCTTGGCGGTGAATATAACGTTTAATGACAAGGTCTCCGACGTAGTTAATTTATTGAAAACTAACAATGCCAATTTTCCAGTACTATTAGACGCCAACGGTAATTCTCCTGTAGCAGATGCTTACCAGGTGTACGGAATACCGGCGAGCTTTTTTATCGACAAGAACGGAATCATTAGGGCAACGCATGTGGGTGGTATGACATTGGATACGCTCCAAGAAGCATTAAAAAAGGCTCTGTAAGTTTAATTAACTTGGTTTTTTTCTAAAAAGGAGCATTAGATGACTTTATTTAGTCAATGGTACGCTTTACTAGGACAAGCAAATAATTTTTTGAGTCCTTATTTGTCAGGTCTGTCACGCCAGCTCCACATTCCGGTGTTATCGGCTCTGCTTTTGGGGTTGCTTGGCTCCACCGCTCCTTGTCAACTATCAACAAACTTTAGTGCTTTGGGTTTGTTTACCCAAAAAATTAGCAAAAAGCAGGAGTGTTTATCAGCAGCCTTTTCGTTTACCCTAGGAAAAGTAGTTGTGTACACGTTAATAGGTTCACTGACGATCTTGTTGGGGATTAAGCTTAACCAAGAAGCAATTCCTATCGTACAAGTCGTCAGAAAGGCCTTTGGCCCTTTGATGTTCATCGTCGGTTTATACTTGCTTGGATTATTTAAGACAAAATTATCGTTGTTTACTTCATTAGAACGAAACCTGATAAGACATATACCTAACATCAAAAATATACGGGAGTTCTTCTTAGGTGTCGTCTATTCTTTGGCCTTTTGCCCAACTCTCTTTTGGCTGTTTTTCGGTATTGTTATCCCGTTGGGGGTTTCAACTCAGGGGGGAATTATTTTACCTGGACTGTTCGCTATCGGAACAGTCCTACCGTTATTAATTATTACCTTTTTACTTGCCTACGGTATAGGAACAACAAAATTATTTGCAAGGAATGTACCAAGGATAAATGCAATTCTTCAAAAGGTAGCGGGTGTTATTTTTATTTTAGCAGGTTTTAACGATTTCATTGCCTACTGGTTAATCTAGGGAATAAGATCTAAATAGTTGCTCAATGAGGAGGATTTCTATGCAAGGGCGACGCCTCCGGACCATCGTAGGGTCAGTGGGCGTGATTGCAGCCGTCGTGATGTACGTTTGGTTTGCTGCTCGGTATGCGTCCGGAATCAACACAGGCAGCAGCCCCCCGACTCTTTGGCTGGCATTCATCGCTGGGCTACTTTCTTTTGTTTCCCCATGTTGTCTGCCCCTGTATCCATCCTATATTTCCTATATTTCCGGAATGACTTTTTCGGGGAACGAAAAACATGTCTTAGCTCACCGGTTAAAGGCGTTGACCCACACGCTTTTCTTTGTGAGCGGGTTTTCGATTGTCTTTCTAGCGCTTGGGTTGTCTGCGACCGTGCTCGGGCAGGTCTTTGTCACCCATCGAACTCTGATCCGAATTATCGGAGGCGGAATTGTCATTCTCATGGGGCTGTCCCTGAGCGGATTGTTAAACCCCAAATGGCTGATGATGGAGAAGAAGTGGGAATACCGCCGTACGAGAGTGGGTTATGGCGGTTCCGTTTTGGTTGGCATTAGTTTCGCTGCCGGGTGGACACCGTGTATAGGGCCCATACTGGCGTCAGTTTTAGTCATGAGTGCCAACCAACCTTCCGCAGGGTTGGCTTTGATTCTGGCCTACATTGCTGGGTTTTCTATTCCTTTCTTTGTTTTGGCGTTCACGCTGAGTTCAGTGCGAAAATTAGTTCCCTACGGGGCATTGCTTTCCAAGATCGGCGGTTATTTGATGATTGGGTTAGGAATTTTGTTGATAACTAATCTGATGACCACAATCACCGTTGGGTTGATTCGTTTGTACGGAGGGTTTACAGGCTTTTAAAAATACCTGAGGGTGGAGGATGGTAGTGAAAGTGTCCAACAGATCACCAGACGAGGAACACTGTGATATATTTTTCAGAAACTGGTTGGATATTTTGTGGACATATTTATTAAACTATAAATTGACAATGATCAGAAGGAGGAATTTCTATGATAGGAGGCTGGGGTAACATGATGGGTGGTTGGGGGTATGGGCCTAGCGTTGGAAACGGGGGTTTTTGGTGGATGGGGCTTATGGGCATGGCATTTCAACTGATTTTTTGGGTTGCGATTATTGCCTTAGGCATCTACCTCTTTAAACGGATAGGTTTGTCGCGAATGACAGTAGGCTCTTCCGGGCGGCCTGACGCCTTTGATATTCTGAAAGAGCGCTATGCCAGAGGCGAGATCGATGCCGATGAGTACCAACGTCGGAAACAAGATTTGCAGAAATAGGTATTCAGAGTTGCTACGTGGCAGCTCGGCATATGGACGATCCTCCGCTAGTTGGAAGATCGTCTTTTCGGAGGTCATATTTTGATACAATAACTATGATGTTTTGGGAGGATGTCTCCGGTGAACCTGTTACAGCAGGATTGCGTTATACGGAGACATCCTTTTCCCTTTCTTTGATAAGGTCATTATATCCGTCAAGTTCCGGACAGGCAATCCTGTCAGCTTTCGGACTTTTAAGGCTAGCGGAAACACTTTTGGGGGCCCATTATCCTGTGGACTCGGGGATTCTTTAGGGATGACCGTTCCTTTGAGATCTGTTTCTTTGTTGTCTTTGAGTTGTGGACAGTTTTGTAAAAAAGTGATATTCTAAAAGCAAAAATACCGCTTATATAAGCGGTTTGACTAAATAGAGTGTCTCTGTGTTATGGACATTTGTTTCGCGAGTGAGCATCGATGGGTTCTTGGAATAGAGCCTTTTAAATGCAGGAAAATGCTTTCAGGATTTCGGGTACACTTATCAAGGGAGGGGATGTTATTGTGTCAAGTAACGTATTGGCGAGTTTCCTCAAAGAGAATCTAGAAGATTTAAAAAGCAAGGGTCTATACAACGTGATCGACCCCTTAGAAAGTTCCAATGGCCCAGTGATCAAAATCGCCGGGCAAGAGCTTATTAACTTATCCTCTAATAACTATCTGGGCTTGGCGACCGATCCGAGATTAAAAGAGGCTGCCACTGCAGCGATTCAAAAATACGGGGTAGGTGCTGGGGCGGTCAGAACCATCAACGGTACGTTGGAACTTCATGTAAAACTTGAAGAAAAACTGGCTGCCTTTAAGCACACGCAAGCAGCTATCGCTTACCAATCCGGTTTCAACTGCAATATGGCCGCTATTTCCGCGGTCATGGACAAAGATGATGCCATCCTGTCAGATGAATTAAACCACGCTTCCATTATTGACGGTTGTCGCTTATCCAGAGCGAAGATCATCGGCTTTAAGCATTCGGACATGGCTGATTTACGGGCTAAAGCTCAGCAAGCCAAGGAATCCGGTTTATACAAAAAAATCATGGTCATCACAGACGGAGTCTTCTCTATGGACGGAGATATTGCTAAACTGCCTGAAATGGTGGCAATCGCCGAGGAGTATGACTTGATCACCTATGTGGATGATGCCCATGGTTCGGGAGTCTTAGGCCAGGGCGCCGGCACTGTGAAACACTTTGGCTTATCGGATAAGATCGATTTCCAGATTGGTACCCTATCCAAAGCCCTCGGAGTCATCGGCGGCTATGTTGCCGGTAAAAAAGATTTGATTGATTGGCTCAAAGTGAGAAGTCGGCCCTTCCTCTTCTCCACTGCGCTACCCCCTGGCGATGTCGCCGCCTGTATTATGGCCATTGATATCCTTACAAATAGCACGGAATTACAGAACAGACTGTGGGAAAACGGCAACACCTTGAAAAAAGGGCTGAAAGCACTCGGTTTTAACATCGGCTCCAGTCAAACTCCCATCACACCCTGTATCATCGGTGAGGAAAAGCAAACACAAGCCTTCAGCAAAAGGCTGTATGCAAAAGGAGTCTATGCCAAAGCGATCGTATTCCCCACGGTTCCCAAGGGTACAGGACGGGTTCGCAATATGCCCACCGCTGCCCATACCCCGGAAATGCTGGAACGAGCCTTAGCCATTTATGCGGAAGTCGGAAAGGAAATGGGGATACTGTCATGAAAAAGATTTTGATCACCGGCGCACTGGGCCAAATTGGCTCAGAACTCCTGCTAAAAATGCGTGACATCTATGGTACGGACCAGGTGATCGCAACCGATATAAAAAGCGACAAGCATCAGGGGCTTGTCCAATCCGGTCCCTATGAAACCCTAGATGTGACCCAGGCCCAGGATATGTTTCATATTGCCCAAAAATATCAGGTGGATACCATTATTCACTTGGCTGCCTTGTTGTCCGCTACCGCCGAAGCGAAACCGCTGCTCGCCTGGAATTTAAATATGGGCGGATTGGTCAATGCCCTGGAAGTCGCCCGCGAACTGCGATGCCAATTTTTCACCCCGAGTTCGATCGGGGCGTTTGGTCCGAGTACGCCCAAAGAGCATACCCCCCAAGTGACCATCCAGAGACCCACCACCATGTATGGTGTGAACAAGGTAGCCGGTGAACTCCTCTGTGATTACTATTTCTATAAGTTTGGCGTCGATACCCGTGGGCTTCGCTTCCCAGGGCTCATTTCTTATGTAGCCCCCCCGGGAGGAGGCACTACGGATTATGCCGTCGATATTTATTATGAAGCCCTACAGAAAAGCCGCTACACTTCTTATATTGCTCAGGGAACCTATATGGACATGATGTATATGCCTGATGCCCTGCGGGCGATCCTGGCACTGATGGAGTCTGACCCCGCCAAGCTGATTCACCGTAATGCTTATAATGTGACCGCGATGAGCGTGCAACCCGAAGATTTTGCGCAAGCGATCCGGAAATATATCCCTAACTTTAAATTGGACTATAAAGTTGACCCTATCCGCCAGGCCATTGCCGACAGTTGGCCAAATTCCCTTGATTCCACGGCGGCACGGGAAGAATGGGGCTTTAGCGCTACCTATGACCTGGACAAGATGACCATGGATATGCTGGATAAGCTTCAGGAAAAATTGAGCCATAAGGTAAGTTGAGATCTGGAGGCAGCGGTGTTTTCAGCTCCGGGAGGCAGGCATTTAGCCTATCCATGAATCGATGATGAGGGAAGCAGTCACCAGTGCAGAGGGGGCAGCCTCAGTATATATCCCAATAGAGTTTATGGAAATGCGAGTTTTTATGGTTATAACCATAAAAACTCGTATTTTTTTCATCAATAATGGGGTTAATACTTTGTCTAGTGAATTTGCTATAAAGTGATAGAGGTGAAATTAATCAATTAAAAGGGTAAAGGAAGGATAACCTAGAGCCGTGCATAAGTGCTTAGCTTTTTATAGCTAAAAGAAAAAGCGGCGCCGTCGGATAACAAATGGATTAAAAAACGGAAAGAAGAACGGAAAAAAGAAGGGGCTAAAAAACGGACTAAAAAATGGGAAAGGTCTGGAACCTCTGAAACCTACCATCAT
>JAIMKP010000043.1:27105-27732 GCA_020692355.1 Desulfosporosinus sp. | reverse complement strand
CGTAAACAGGGTAGATGTTCGTGGCGAAATTAAATATTTCGAAGGTATTGTCATAGGCCAAGAGACCGATGACAACCATAATCACACTCGAGGGCATGATCAGGGGCTTATAGTCCTTTAGCCCCAATAACTGGGCTAGGCCAAGGACGAAAGCATAAAAACAAACCCCAATTTTCATAAAAGAACCCATTAGAAACATGCTCATCAGCACCGGATCAATTCTTTCTATAAATTCGCCAACACGAATCAAACGGAAAATATAATAACCCGGAAAACTCAAACTGGCCATAGTCTCTCCCAAGAGGGCTATTCCCATGATCAGTACTCCATCCAAAACCATGCCGATGAGAACAATGGCCCATATGGCAGCTTTTCTGCTTTTGGTAGGCATGTTCACCCGCGGAAAGATCATCGTAAACAGGATAATTTGTAGATATGGAAAGGAAGCCGTTGGAATGACGCCCTGAATAACCCTGGATGTCCCTCCCTCCAGCAGCGGGTAAAGATTTTTGATGTCTAATATTCCCGAAAGCCCAAGTAAGGTCATGGCGATGACGATAAAGACCATGTCTAAGAACAAGATGATTTCGCTTAACCTTCCCATGACTTCCACCCCCTGATAAACCA
>JAIMKP010000043.1:23702-27086 GCA_020692355.1 Desulfosporosinus sp. | reverse complement strand
GAGAGACAAATCGAAAAACCATAAAGGGGTTTCAGGCATGATCAGAGTAGTCATGAATTCTCCGTAGTTACGCAACACCAGTGAACCTAAGTGCAGAAAAAACCAGACATAGAAAATCCCAATCACTTTGCCCAGGTTTTTGCCAAATAGAACCTGGGCATATTCGATCAAGGTCAGACTGGGGAATTGGACGGCCAGGCGGGTAGTAACCCAAACCATGCCCACCCCGGCTAAAACAGCTAAGATCACCGACATCCAGGTATCCCTTCCTGCCACGTTCAGGGATTGCATAATGATGCTGTTACCGGCCAAAAAAGCGGCGATGATGCAGAAAAGCTGGTAAGGAGTGAGCTTGCCCTGGTCTAACATATTCTCTCCTTAAGTGAGTGAACTCGTTCAGCTAAAGCTGAACATCGAGGCTTCAGATACGATAGTCTCCAGTGACGTTAGTGTCCAGTGGACACTAACGCCGAAGCCGCTAATCCTCAAAGAAATACTTCGCGGCGGAGGATGGACTCTAACCCACCTGAAGTTTACGAGGTACCTACCCCCACTTACAGAAGTGGGGGTCTTAGACGGCGATCAAAATGGTTGATAGTTAAATTTGGCTGTTGTAATCTGGCGAACCAAAAATACAATTCCTTTAGTAGGATCTGGAAGCTTAACCCCCAGGATTTGCAGGAGAGCAAGGGTAAAAGCAAATAGCGTCAAAACACTAAAAGATACCAGTTCCTTATATTTCTTTCCCTTCAGTAAAGGAGGGACTTGCCATAAAACCATTAAAACGAAAGCCAGAACTAAGAAAAGGATACTCATTTTAACTTTACCTCGAAATTACTTAGGCGCTGAAGGTTTTGTTTTTTCTCCGATATGGTGAACCTTGGTTATTACTTTAATCTGTACTTCCAGGTCGGGAAATTCTTCTTCCCACCTGTCCTTAATTTCCGACCACGCTTTGGGATCGGCCCGGTGCAGCTCTTCGCCAAACCTAAAAATATCTGCGTTCAGTATCTGAGCTTTATGTAAAGCTGCCTCTATTTCATTTGTAATGAGAGCCGCTTGTTTTTGTTCGATTTCTTTTATTTTTTCCGGTATTGTTAAATCTATCGGTTTCGTTTCCTCCCCGATATTGGACTCTTCTTCGATCTCCACAGTAATCGACGGTTTTCCCTCCTCAAAATCAGCCTTAATCTTGCTCTTAGCTTTAATAATCTCCATACTGATTGGACCATCCTGCCCTCCCGGATCATCCTGTAATACCAAAATACCGCTTTTTACTTTCCCCATGACCCAGAGGAGGCCCCTGGTCTCCCTTTCAGTAAGCCAACCCGCCAATTTATCCTTTCGGAAAACGGCCATGCCATCAATTCTAAAACTCTGTTCCCCTTCTCCTTTGACCAATTCAATGCGAGGGGCCACAGCAGCGGAAGCTTTGTTGTTATAGGCCAATATAAAATCATTAAAAGTTACTTTCATAGATTTACTTAAAAAATCAGAAGCACTCAGAGCATTATGGAAGGCGAGAGCCGATACTTTCTCCAACCCGTCCGGTACCGCCAAAATATCCTGGGCTTCACCCTGGGCAATCAACAGGAAGGCTTCCTCTCTCAGTTCCGGGTCTCGCTCAAAGAAATCAAGAACCGGACCTATCCCATGTTTAGCCAAAGATTCGCCGAAGATTACGACCTGGTTATGGCTGAATAACATTCTGCGGCTATTTATGGCGATGAAACTACGAACAGCGTCAAAAACGGTTTGCCCCTGGTGGGAGAGGAGCAAAGCGGGCTTGCCTGGGCCGCCGATTCCCCCCTCGGGACTGACTTTCATCTCGGCGGGTTTAACGATCTGGAGACTAAGTTTGACTTGCCCGTCTTTTTCCAGGTCTACACCCGTTCCTAAAACGATAGCCAATCGGTCTAATTCTCTCGTACTCCAGCAACCGGTAATCCATAGTAAGCTTAAAATCAGGGTTATTAACAGGCTTTTTTTAAACAAAGGGAACACCTCTGGAACCTATTTTTCCTCATCCTCGGGCGGCAGGGGTTTAAGGGGATAACCCAGCCGACGCCGGTTAGCGTTCTCAAGCGCTTCCGGTCTGGTCGGCATGGCCCAAAGTGGCGCCCTGATGATGACATCCTTTAAGTCATTCAGAGTTAGGGGCGCTATTGGGGATAAGTAGGGTATGCCAAAAGAACGCAAAGAGACCAGATGGATAAAAGTAACCAGGGTGCCGAGCATAATTCCATAAAAACCGGCTATCGCAGCAAAAATGGTCAGGGTCAGACGCAAGAGGGTAGCTACATCGATTCTTGCTGGAACAATGAAGGAAGTAATGGCTGTCAAGGCTGTGAGGATTACCATGGGAGCTCCGACGATCCCGGCAGAAACGGCAGCTTGCCCAACGATTAAAGCGCCTACAATGCTGACGGCCTGCCCGATCGGTCTGGGCATCCTTACCCCCGCTTCCCGAATGATTTCAAAGGTTATCCCCATGACCATGGTTTCCACGAAGATCGGAAAAGGTGTCCCTTCTTGGGCTGCCACCATCGTAATAACCATGGTGGTTGGAAGCATTTCCTGATGAAAGGTGGTCAGGGCGATATAGAGGGCGGGTGCATATACAGTCAAAAAAAAGGCTAAGAATCTTATCCATCTGACAAGGGTTGCATAATAGGATCTGGAATAATAATCTTCACTGCTTTGGAAACCTTCAATAAACAGGTGGGGAACCGTTAAAACGACCGGTGTGCCATCCACCAGGATAGCTAGCCTACCTTCCAGCATTTTGGCGGCTGCATTATCCGGTTTCTCAGTATTCCCTATGGTTGCAAAAGGAGAAAAAGGCGCATCTTCGACAAAAGCTTCAATATAGCCTGATTCCAGGATAGCATCAGTGTCGATACGGGCTAACCTGTCTTTGAGTTCAGCCACTATTGTCTCATGACAGATGCCCTTAATATAGGCTAAGGTAACATCTGTTTTTGTTTGTTTGCCAATGGCTATGGTTTCAAAGCGTAAGTTGGGGTTTTTTATTTTTCTGCGGATTAAGGCTGTATTAGTCCTCAAAGATTCGACAAAGCCTTCCCTCGGTCCCCGGACTACCGCTTCCGTATCCGGCTCCTCAACACCTCTGGCCTCAAATCCGCCGCTACTAATGATTAAAGCGGTATCCATTCCTTCTATAAACAATGCGGTATCACCCGACAGCACACCTTGAAATACCGTACTGAAATCCCCTGTTTCTTTTACATCTCCGGCCGTCAGAATTGACTCTTTAACACTTCTCCTCATAGTCTTGCTATCAGGAAGGCGGGATTCCGGCATTGGATAGAAGACCATCAAAGACTTCATAATATTTTCGGCAATAAAAGTTTTATCAGCTAA
>JAIMKP010000043.1:0-23618 GCA_020692355.1 Desulfosporosinus sp. | reverse complement strand
GATCTCTGTGATCATTGTGATATTTTCCTGGAGATTACGCAGCAGCTTGCGATCTTCGTATCGCTGGGGGTGGAGCGGCTTTTTGTTTTGTAGCCTTAAATAACGGTAATAAAAATTTCTGAATATTTTCATGGTTAATCGAAATCGGTTACTCCTAACTCAGTGTATTAGCATTCAGGGGAAGGTTTTAGATTACTATTA
The DNA here is from genome assembly GCA_020692355.1 of Desulfosporosinus sp. Lineage (GTDB taxonomy): Bacteria > Bacillota > Desulfitobacteriia > Desulfitobacteriales > Desulfitobacteriaceae > JAJZPA01. The sequence continues at coordinate 23,417 of JAIMKP010000043.1, read as the reverse complement.
TGCCAAAGTATTCCACGATTATACCCCCCCAAAAAGCAACTTAGCCCATGCGTAAATTTCGCATGGGCTTTATGGGCAACCAGTGAAGAAAAGGCGATGAAGAGATTGATATAATTCAGGCGATATCATGGATTTCAACCGCATCCAAAACGGAAATATGGCTGTCGATTTTTTTGGCTTTGGTAGATTCCAGACTGGCGCGATTAATGAGGTTTGTTATCATGTTCAGGGGATTATCCGGGCGGCTCTGGCTACGGCGACCTCCGACAATCCCGGTCGAGACAGATACCGTAATGCCAAATGGAAAAGGATGAGAGGCAAAGGCCTGCCCCAAATGCTGGGCCAAGTGGATACTTTCAGGCAAATAAGCGGCCAGGAGGATGACAAATTCATCGCCGCCAAAACGACATAAATAAGCATGATCCGGGATGACGGTTTTTAGAAGTTGACCAACCTCGGTTAAAATAAGATCACCTTTGGTATGTCCGTAGGTTTTATCGATTTCTCCGAAATTATTAATATCGAGAAAAATGATCGATATTTCCTGTCCCTCTGCCAACAGGTTGCAGCCTTGATAATAGAGAAAATCACTTTTGTAAAGACCCGTCAGCAGATCCGTATGTTTGCCTAATTCTTGAGCCAGTCGCGTACGGGTGAGAATGCCTTGTAATTCTTTTTCTTCTCGCACCAGTACAACTTCCGCTTGTAAGGTATCCATGATTTCCTGGGCTTGCCAGAGGGGCGTAGCCGGAGGGAGCATGGGAAGTTCTGTCGTCATGACGTCGGCAGCAATACGATTTGGATGAGCATTCAACAAGTCCTTAAGGGTAAGCATACCCTGGATGTGATCGTTTTCTCTCACCAGACAACAAATCATCCCTTTTTCACTGACCAGGGTTTGAATCTTGCGCACACCGTCCAGAGGGCTAACCGCAAGATAATCTTGAGTACAGATGGATGCGACCGTGTGCATCATAAATCCACCGACCGGCTAACGTGTACGGTAATGTTGATCTGGGCTTTGATGATCATTTGTGCGTTAGCAATCTTTTCTCCTTCTTCTAGAATCAATTTAATGAGTTTTTCTTGGGGGAGCATACTTAACAGGCCCTTACGCAGGACAATGGCCTCGATAAAAGGATGCTCCATCTTTACGATCGCATACTGATCCGGACTTAGGACATCGACCATCCGTTTCGCCGCTTCCGGGCCGATGGGGGCTTTATTGCCGACAATGAGGATGTCTTGCATAGGGGGCATCTCGAATTCGCTCAAACGCATGGTTACTTCCGCTTTTTTGTTGGACTCAGCTGGAGACATCGTGTTGCTCCTTTCTTACTTTCTAATATTTTAGCATAAATTGCAGGAAAAGGGAACTTAATGGAAAAACAATGATGTTATTTCGTGCGGCTAAAAATTGGCACGATAATTGCATTACGAAGGGCAACCCGTTATACTAAAAGGGAAAGGAGTTGTTCCTTTGCGCGTCTTGCTCACTTCCCTCAATGCAAAATATGTGCACACAAACTTGGCTATCCGTTATTTGCGGGAAACGATCCGCCCGGAGTTTCCGGATACGCTGTTGAAAGAATTCACGATCAACCAACATCTCGCGCACATAGCTGCCGAAATCTTCGAAGCCAAGGCCGATGTCGTTGGCTTCTCGTGTTATATTTGGAATATGACAGAGACGATCGCGCTCATTCGGCGCTTGCGCCCAGTCTGCCCAGAGGCGCGTTTTGTGCTGGGTGGGCCAGAAGTGAGCTTTGATCCGGAGGATATGCTTAAGGCGCATCCGGAAGTGGACGCCGTCGTCGTGGGGGAAGGGGAAGAGACGTTTTTGGAGCTGCTTAGGGCCTGGAGCAAGGGTCTTAACGTGTTTGACGTGCTTGGAGTGGCCTGGCGTGAGGGTGAGCAGGTCTTTCTCAATTCCGCTCGACCGTCTCAGGATCTGGGGCTTCTTCCGGATCCCTATGCGACAAACGAGCGCTTTGATGGACGGTTGGTGTATATCGAGACGACCCGGGGCTGCCCTTTTTCCTGTCAGTACTGCCTTTCCTCGACGACGCATGGGGTTCGTTATCTCCCACCGGAACGCTTTCGCGGGATGTTTCGTCGCCTGTTGCGTTCAGGGGCCAAAACCATTAAGTTGGTGGATCGCACGTTCAATGTGGAGAAGCGGCACGCTTTGGCGATTTTGGATATCGTCCGTGAGGAAGTGCAAAATAAGGCAGAGCCTGAGAGCATCCGGGTGCATTGCGAAATGGCGGGGGAACTCTTGGATGAAGCCTGGCTTGATTATCTTCGAGCCTACCCGCCTGGACTTTTGCAGTTTGAGATCGGAGTACAGTCTACCCATCAGCCCACCTTGGATATCATCCGGCGGACGCAGCATTTCCAACATTGGCTGGGTTATGTTCAGGCTATCCAGGCCCAGTATGGGATCCCCATTCATCTTGATCTCATCGCCGGGCTGCCGGCGGAAGGCTGGGAAACCTTTAGAACGTCTTTCAATGATGTTTTCTCAGTGCAGCCGGACATGCTTCAGCTTGGTTTCTTAAAGGTGCTCAAGGGTTCGGGTCTGCGCCAGGAAAGTGAAACCTATGGCTTGGTCTATCTGCCCGATCCACCGTATACGATCTTGCAAACGAATGTTTTAAGCCATGCCGAGCTTTTGCAGCTTGAACGCATGGAAGAGGTCTTAAATCAATATTATAATTCTGGGAAGTTTGTTTATAGTTTGCGCTTTGCCCTCGGTTCAGGGGCCTTCGAGACACCGTTTGATTTTTTTCGGGAAATGGCTGATTTTTGGCAGGGCCAGGGCTGGTTTTCTCAACCTGTGCAGGGAAAGGCCTTGTTCCAGCGCTTATGGGGCGTTCTTTCCGGGAGAACAACCAATCGCCTCAGCCATCTTGAATTGGAACGTCTGCGGGAGGCCTTGAAGTTGGATTACTGCCTTTGGGAACGCCCAGTATCCCTGCCGGAATTCTTAGTGCCGGAGGCGCACTTCCTGAGGGAGCACAGCAGACAGTCCTGGGATACTCTGGAAGAGAAGGCCAGGGAATTGCGCAGCCGACTCTATCAGGATCCCAAGTGGCTTCAGGAGGTTCCGGAGATGGGAGAGCTGGATCGCCGCCAATGGGTCAGGGCGAGCACGGTGCAGTTTTTTGCCTTCGATCTTTTGGGCGATGGATCTAGCCTGCCCCAAGGCGTATGGTATCTCTTTGTTTATAGCCCGAAGGCCCGCGTGCTGCGGTTGGATGTCGTTTAGGAGTTGAGCAATGCTAATGAAGCAGAAACAGAAGTCAAGGGTATTTTATAATGGGTTTTGCCCCAAGCGCGTCGTTTTGGCTCTCCTGGCGGCTTTTATGCTTTTCCTCGCCTCCGGGTGTCTGCGTGCACCTCAGCAGGGTGAGCCAGGTGGAACGGCTCCGGCTGTGGTGACCCTTTGGCATACGCTGCAGGGGCCGGAAGCGGCGGCTTTGCAGGCCCAGACGGATGGCATCAGCAAGAGCAACCCCGCCATCCTCATCCGCCTAAAATACGTCCCAGAGCAGAGCTTCGCCGCCTTGGCCTACCAGGCCGAGGCGGGTGGGGAAGGGCCGGAACTCTTCCTGGCACCGAGAGCGATCCTTTGGCAGCTCTATGCCAAGGGCGCGATTTCTCCCGTGGTGCAGTATACCTCAGACAGTTATCCGGCGGCGCTGGCCCAATTTCGCTTTGGAGACAAGCTTTATGCGCAGCCCTTGCTCACCGATCTGCCGCTCTTGTATTACCGGACCGATGGCGGCTCGGCCCCCACAAGCCTTACGGATTTGAGCAAAGGCTCGTTGGTTCTTCCACAGGTAAACACTCAGGTTTTTTCGGCTTGGTGGACAGCCCAAGGGGGCAAAGCAAGCGCTCAGGGAAAGCCTCAACTGAATGCACCGGAGAATTTGGCTTTTCTGCAACAGCTATTGGCCTGGCGGGATGGAGGTGCCCTCAGAGTCGATCCCAATGCTTTTAACCTGTTGGCCGCAGGGGGTGCTCGCTTCACGATAGCCTATGCGAGCCAAGCCCCTATGTTGACTCAATTGAATATACCCTGGAATGCCTTGGCGTTAAACAGCCTCACGGGCGGCCAGGGGCAGGTGCTGCTCGGACCGACGCTCGGGATAGCCAATTCCTCGATTAAAGCCGTCGCTGCGATGGTTCAGCCGATCCGCCTGGTGGAAGAGGCAATGCTTGGTCCCAGTGTGGAAGGGGCCTTGGCACATGCAGGAGGGCGTTTCCCAGTGTCGAGTGGATATTATCAGAAGCCGGAAGCTCAGCAAGGGATTTTCCTGCAGGTTAGCCAGTCGTTAGCCAAGGCGTGGCCCTTGGAAGGGAGCGCCTTGGATTGGAGGCTCTTTCCCATCCTGGACATGGCTTGGCAGAACGCCTGGGCAGGGGCGCAGAATCCGGCGGACTTACTCAGTGCGGCTCAAGCCCAGGGGGAGGCAGAGGCTGCCAAGAAGTAAGTGCGGTTTAGCCTGGTTGCGGGCAGTGATGCGAGGGGGACGACAGAGTGGACAACAAAGACCTACAACTGATTGTGATTACAGGGCTTTCCGGGGCGGGGCGGACCCAAGCCATGCAGAGTTTGGAGGACCAAGGGTTTTTCTGCGTAGACAACCTTCCCCCAGCATTTATTGTGAAGTTTGCTGAACTCTGTGCCCGATCCCAGGGGAAAATCTCCAAAGCCGCGATCGTCTGCGATTTGCGCGGCGGGGCCTTCTTTGATTCCCTGAGCGAAGCCCTGCAGGATTTGGAGACCGAAGGGTTCCGCTATGAAATTCTCTTCCTCGAAGCCTCAGATGAAACCTTGGTGCGTCGGTATAAGGAATCCAGGCGGCGACACCCGCTTTCTCCCCAGGGGCGGATTTTAGATGGGATTCAGGCAGAACGCCAGCAGCTCGAAGAACTTAGGGGGAAAGCCCACACGATCATTGATACCTCGAACCTTTCAGCTCAGGCCTTGCGCCGACAAGTAACTGAGCTTTTCGGTAAACAACAGGGTCCGGGACAAATGCCCATATCCGTGATCACGTTTGGCTTTAAATACGGCGTCCCCCTTGATGCTGATTTGGTCATGGATGTCCGCTTTCTGCCCAACCCCTACTATGTTCAGGATTTGCGTCCGTTGACGGGGGAACATCCCTTGGTCAGGGATTATGTTTTTAACAATCCCATTGCTCAGGAATTTATGCAGCGGTATTTAGCTCTTTTGGAATACATTCTCCCACGTTATTTAAGCGAGGGAAAAACCCACCTCGTGCTGGGGGTTGGGTGCACGGGCGGGCAGCACCGCTCCGTGGCCATCGGAGAACGTTTGGTTGAGTTTTTAAAAGAACAAGGGTATGCAGTCAGTGTCAAGCACCGGGATGCGGAGAGAAACCAGAAAGGCGGGCAGACACGATGAGCAGGCGCAGAGGATCGCGCAGCTTTCTCAAATGGCTCTATCCCAACTTGAAAGTTAAACGCTGGTTTCTCTTGGCAGCCTTGGGGATCTTCCTCTTCGCGACGGGATTTGCCGTCATGAATGATGGTATCGCCCTGGGGTATTTAGAACTTCAGTTTCGAGAAGCGGTGTATCGGGTAACCGGCAGTACTCAGAGAGTGGCGGTTCCCGTAGGGACCTTGATCAGCGCTCTGGGAGTCATCCTGATCGTTGTCGGGTTCAAACGCCTGCTCAATTCCATTATTTCCGTCCTCATTCCTACGGATGAAGGAAAAATTGTCGATGTAATTTATACCCGCCAACACTTGAGCCGCGGACCTAAGATTGTCGTCATTGGCGGAGGGACAGGTCTCTCTGCGCTTTTGCGCGGATTAAAGGAATACACCAATCATCTCACTGCGATCGTAACGGTCGCCGATGACGGGGGGAGTTCAGGCAGGCTGCGCCATGAGATGGGAATTCTGCCGCCGGGGGATGTCCGCAACTGCCTTGTGGCTTTGGCAGATACGGAAAATATCATGGAAAAGCTCTTTTCCTACCGGTTTGAGACCGGAACCCTCAAAGGGCACAGTTTAGGGAACCTGCTCCTCGCGGGGTTGGCGGATACGGCTGGGGATTTCCAAAAGGGGATCGAGCAGGTCGGCCAGGTGTTTGCGCTCAGGGGCAAGGTCTATCCTTCGACCTTAGAACAGATTGTCCTGGTGGCTGATCTTGCGGATGGCCGCCGCATCAAGGGAGAGACGGCCGTGCGGACCACGGAGGGGCAGATTCGACGGGTTTATTTGGAGCCCCCCGACTGCCACCCTGTTCCCCAGGCCTTGCAGGCGCTAGAGGAAGCTGACCTAGTCGTGCTTGGCCCAGGCAGCCTGTATACGAGTGTCCTGCCTAATCTCCTGGTGGAGGGCTTGAGGGAAAAAATCCGGGCGGTCAGTGCCCCATGTGTTTACGTTTGCAATGTCATGACTGAGCCGGGGGAAACGGATGGCTATCAGGTCTCGGATCATTTACAGGCTCTCATCAAGCATTGCGGCCCCGGTTTTGTGGATGCCGTCTTGGCCAACAAGGCAGACATTCCAGAAGAAGCCCTGATCCGTTATGCCGAGGAAGGGGCTGTACCCGTTCACGGGGAGGCTCGTGCCGTAGAACGCTTGGGAATCAAGTATTTTGAAGCAGAACTCATCCAGCAAGGCGAGGTGGTTCGCCATGATTCCAAGCGTTTGGCTCGGGAGTTAATGCGACTTCTTTTTCGCCTCAAACCCATGGGGGAACGGATTGCCCTTGTGGACGCTTACTTGCTCAGCCACAAGCTGCGTCAGGAACCTTAAGAACGCCGGAAAGGGGCTCTGGTATGTCGTTTAGTGCAACCACAAAAGAGGAATTGGCCCGCCTGAGCGAACGGAAATCCTGTTGTGCATTGGCTGAATTAGCGGCCCTCGTGCGGATGGACGGCACGCTGCAGATTAGCTCGAATCAGGAATATGCCCTGAATGTTACCACAGAAAATGCGGCCGTCGCTCGGAAAATCTATCGCTTGGCGAAGACGATCCTGGGAGGCCAAGTGGATATTGTGGTTCGACGCAAACTCCGTCTGCGCAAAAATAATTCATATTTGGTAAAAATATATCCACGGGGAGTGGAGGATCTAAGATGCTTCGGGCTTCTGGATGAAAACCATCAGATTCAGCCGGGGATTGCCAAAGAACTGGTCAAACACCGCTGCGACCAGAAAGCTTACCTGAGGGGTGCTTTTTTGGCTGGAGGGTCGATCAACAACCCGGAAGGAACGTATCATCTGGAGATTATCACCAATGACCCCAGCCATGCGGATGCCCTTTGCCGCCTGATCAATAAGTTTCAGTTAAGTGCTAAAGTAAGTACCCGTAAGCATTGGTATGTGGTGTACATTAAGGAAAGCGAGCACATTGTGGAGTTTTTAGGGCTCATTGGGGCTCACCATGCCCTCTTGGAATTTGAGAATGTCCGCGTGTTCAAAGATGTGCGCAATCAGGTCAACCGCCTGGTCAACTGTGAAACAGCGAATCTTAATAAGACGGTGGATGCGGCCGTGCGCCAGATGGAAAATATCGAACTGCTCAAAGATACGGTGGGGCTCGCGGCCCTACCTCCAGCCTTGCTGGAAATTGCCAGGCTCAGGATAGAGTATCCCGATGCCAGTTTAAAGGAACTCGGAGAGATGCTACAGCCGAAAGTGGGAAAATCGGGGGTCAATCATCGCTTGCGCAAGATTGACGAGTGGGCCGACAAAATCAGAGACCGTACGAGAACGATCGAAAGGGGGGAATGAGCGTGCGCTTAGGATATGGACTCAGTTTAGAGCAGACGCAAAAGTTGGTTATGACTCCGGAATTGCGGCAGGCCATTGCCATTTTGCAGTTGTCGGCCTTGGAATTGTCGACCTATGTCGACGAACAACTCCTGGAAAATCCGCTTTTGGAAATCCAGGATGAGCTGGAGACGAAAGAGAATGCTGAACTCCCCGAAAGCCCGGAGCCTGATTCCAGTTCGGAAGTTCAAGAGGATAAATGGGATGTGGACTGGCAGGAATATTTCCAAGGCCAGGACGAGAGCTATATCCGGCCCGAACGCTCCGGAGAGCCGGAACGCCCGCCTTATGAACCCTTCGTTGCCGCAGCTCCAACCCTGCAGGAACATCTTTTGATGCAGCTCCATGTGCAAAAGCCCAAGATTTCCTTAAACCTTGCGGAATATATTATAGGAAATTTGGATGAGCGAGGGTATTTGACCCTTAGTGTGGAGGAGATTGCCAAAGAAAAAAAGGTTACCGTGATGGAGACCGAACGAGCGTTAGCGGTTGTGCAAGCTCTTGATCCACCGGGGGTGGGCGCGCGTTCCCTTGAGGAGTGTTTGCGTCTGCAACTTCCGACCCTGGAGAATTGCCCGCCGGAGATGGAGGAGTTTCTCAAACATTTAGAAGACCTGGCGACCGGCCGCTACCAGCGGATCGCCAATAGTCTGAAGGTTACTTTGAACCGAGTCCAGGAATTCGCTGATTTGTTGCGCTGCCTCGAACCGAAACCGGGTTTACGCTTTTCTGGGCCCGGGGATGTGCGCTATATTGTTCCGGATGTGGTTGTGGAAGAAATCGCAGGGGAATACATCATCCTGGTTAACGATATTACCGTGCCCCGGCTTAGCATCAACCAGACTTACCGCAAAGCCTTGAGCCAAGCGGATGGGGAAACCAAAAAGTTTGTCGAGCAAAAACTCAATGCCGCCGCCTGGCTCATTCGCAGCATTGAGCAGCGGCGCCTGACTTTATACAAAGTGGCCAACGCCATCGTCCACCGCCAGGAGGAGTTCTTGCGCCGAGGGATTCACTACCTCAGGCCCTTGATTTTGAAAGACATTGCTGAAGAGGTCGGAGTCCACGAATCCACCGTCAGCCGGGCTACAGCCAATAAATATGTGCAGACCCCCCGCGGGATTTTCGAGTTCAAATTCTTCTTTGCTACGGGCGTCGGACAGGAGCAAGGTATGACAAGTGAAAGTATCAAACAAGCCTTGCGCGAACTCATTGCCGCCGAAGACTCCAAAGATCCCCACTCTGACCAAAAGCTCGCCGATATCCTCAAAGCCCAAGGTATGGGAATTTCCCGTCGCACCGTTGCCAAATACCGCGACGCCATGCATATCCCCGCCGCCTCGGCGCGAAAGCGGTACTAATTTAGAGGTCGGAAGTCAGAAGTCAGGCGAGACAACGGGGACGGTTCTTCTTGTCTTAGATGACGGCATTACTACCAATACTATCCGCAAACAGGCTAGGTTGAGGGTATCTTTATACAGATTCCCGAGCAAATGGATGCCTATTTGTTTATGTGCGAAAGACGGGCTGTGATATAATAGAGATGCAACGTCCATAGTTGAAGTTACCGAAAGTACGGGTACAATCTGAATAAAAACTTGCGAAAATTGAGATAGGGAGTAATCGTATGGCAGCATGTATGAAGCACAATACTTCTACAATCTGGCAACTATGCATGCTCCATTTGTTAAAAACGTGCTTAGAGAAGGTAAAACTCTTTGGACAAAATAGTGGGTTCAAGGGATTTGGCTTTTTATTGTCTAAAATCGGCTTGGGAACGATTGACCGTTGCACGTATTATGCACTTTTCCAAGCAGCTAGGGTAGCTTTAGCTACGATTGGACTTGATTCACGAAACATTCTGGAGTTATTAGCCTATTCAAGCAATCACAAGCAAATGGTAAGACACAAGAACCGTCCGTGCGTCTTGCCCGTGTCTTGCAAAGAGGGAGGGGGAAGGATATGGCTCAGAAGCACTATGTGCTGGCTCTGGATCAGGGGACGACCAGTTCCAGAGCGATTTTATTCAATCGGGAAAGCCGTATTGTCGGGGTGGCGCAACAAGAGTTTACCCAATATTATCCGCAGCCAGGTTGGGTTGAGCATGATGCGAAGGAAATTTGGCAGAGTATCCTGACGGTCGCTCGCGAGGTTCTCAGAGAGACCGGGGTTCCTCCTGAGGAGATCGCGGCCATCGGCATCACGAACCAGCGGGAGACGACGGTTGTTTGGGACAAGATGACCGGAGAGCCTGTGTACAATGCGATTGTCTGGCAGTGCCGCCGAACGACGGTCAACGTGGAAGAGCTGAAAGCGAAAGGCTGGGAAGAAAAAATCCGGGCGAAGACGGGGCTGGTCCTCGATGCCTACTTCTCGGGCACGAAGCTCAAGTGGATTCTCGATCAGGTGGAGGGGACGCGCGACAAGGCGGCCGACGGGAAACTTCTTTTTGGCACCATCGACAGTTGGCTGGTATGGAATTTGACCGGCGGGAGAATTCATGCCACGGATTTCACCAATGCCTCGCGAACCCTGCTTTATAATATTCATACCTTAGAGTGGGATCAGGAGATTCTCTCTGAACTCGATATTCCGATGGATCTCTTGCCACAGGTAATGCCATCGAGCGGGGTATGGGGAGCATGTGAGGCTGAACTTTTGGGAGCGGAGATTCCGATTGCTGGAGTCGCTGGGGATCAGCAGGCAGCGCTGTTCGGGCAGGGGTGTTTTGAACCAGGCATGGCCAAGAATACCTATGGGACGGGCTGTTTCATGCTCATGAATACCGGGGAAAAGGCGGTGGCTTCTCAAAATGGACTTTTGACCACAATTGCCTGGGGTATGGATGGCAGAGTGGAGTATGCGTTGGAAGGAAGCGTCTTCATCGCCGGGGCGGCGATCCAGTGGCTTAGGGATGGGCTGGGTCTCATCGGGACAGCGGCCGAAACCGAAGCCTGGGCTTCACAGGTGGAGGATACCGGTGGGGTCTACTTGGTTCCCGCGTTCGTGGGCCTGGGGGCTCCCTATTGGGATATGCGGGCACGGGGAGCGGTTTTCGGGCTGACGCGCGGAACCGGGAAAGCGGAACTCATCCGGGCCGCATTAGAAAGTTTGGCATACCAGACGAAGGATGTCCTCACGGCAATGGAGGTGGATTCGGGCCTGACGTTACAGACGCTTCGGGTTGACGGGGGCGCGGTGGCCAACAACTTCCTTATGCAGTTCCAGGCTGACATCTTGGGGGCTCAAGTGGATCGACCGCAGACGATAGAGACCACTGCGTTGGGGGCAGCCTATTTAGCAGGGCTCGCGGTAGGGTTTTGGAAAGATTATGAAGAGGTGAACGCACGCTGGCTTTTGGAGCGACGCTTTACGCCAAGTATGCCCAAAGGAATGCGGGAGCAGCTTTATAAGGGTTGGCAGAAAGCAGTCGAGCGTACGCTGGGCTGGGAAGAATAGAGGCGGGTAGACGAGGGGGACTGGAACAATCAGCCGGTGGAATTGACCGGAGAGGCCATCGGGGATATTATGTGACGGGGAGACACCGTTTTGACGCTCGGAGAATCCCATTTAGTCTGTTCGGAGCACGGTAGGTATAATATTACCCAAGACTTGTCCATATAATATATAAGTGGTTCGCTTAGATACAGCTCTGTTGCCCTGGAGGAGGAAACCCTTGTGTCAGGGCTCTTTACCTCAGGTTATTGCAAAGGAGAGGACGGAACGAAGTGAACAAACAGAATGTAAAGGATGTCGATGTCAAGGACAAATGCGTTTTAGTACGGGTTGATTTCAATGTTCCTTTAGGAGAAGATGGAGTGATCACGGACGACACCCGGATTCGAGCCGCCCTGCCAACCATCGAATACCTGAGCGGGCAGGGAGCCAAAGTGATCTTGGCTTCCCATTTTGGACGTCCGAAAGGGCAAAGGAACATGAAGTATTCCCTGGGGCCTGTGGCTGAACGCTTACAAGCTTTGTTAGGGCAGGAAGTCACGCTGGCACCGGATTGTGTCGGGCCTGAGGTTAAGGAAGCCGTCGGACGTCTCCAGCCCGGAGATGTTCTCTTATTAGAAAATGTGCGCTTCCATCCGGAAGAAGAGAAGAACGACCCGGTCTTTGCCCAGGAACTAGCCAGTTTAGCCGACATCTTCGTCAATGATGCCTTTGGAACGGCGCACCGCGCCCATGCCTCGACAGAAGGGGTCGCGCATGATATACCTGCGGTGGCTGGGTTCCTCATGCAAAAAGAAGTCGAGACGATGGGCAAAGCCCTAGAGGCTCCGGAGCGCCCCTTCATCGCCATCATCGGCGGAGCCAAGGTGAGCGATAAAATCGGAGTTATCGATAACCTTTTGAGTAAGGTGGATATCCTGATTATCGGTGGGGGCATGGCCAATACCTTCCTCAAAGCCCAAGGTTATGAGCTGGGAAAATCCCTTCTGGAAACGGACAAGGTTGTGCTGGCTGGGGAACTTCTGAAACAAGCTAAAGCGCGCGGAGTGCGCCTGGAACTACCGGAAGATGTGGTCGTGGCACCGGGACTGGCTGAGGGAGCGGTTGGACATACGGTTTTGGTTTCAGCGATCCCGGCTTCAGAGATGGCGTTAGACATTGGCCCGGCGACAGCTGAGAAATTTGCTTCAATCATTTCAGGGGCGAAGACCATCGTCTGGAATGGCCCCCTCGGCGTCTTTGAAAACCCCGCTTTTGCCAAAGGCACCGAACGGATCGCCCAGGCGGTTGCCGCGAGCCAAGGAACGAGTATTGTCGGAGGAGGAGACTCCGTCGCTGCTGTCGAAAAGATGGGAGTAGCAGACAAAATCACTCACATCTCTACCGGCGGCGGGGCCTCCCTCGAATTCCTCGAAGGTAAAACCCTCCCCGGTGTCGCCGCGCTAAAATCGCGAACCTGAGTTTCGTTGTTCGAATGCTTAGGGCAATCCCCAAACGAAAACCGGAACGAAAGGAGCCCCCTATGACTACACGACGCCCGATTATCGCCGGAAACTGGAAAATGTATAAAACGAGCGGCGAAGCTAAGTCCTATGCCCTAGCCTTCTTAGAACGGGTCGGCGGCGTCACGGAAGCCGATATCGTCCTATGTGCCCCCTTTACGGCTCTTAATGTATTGAAAGAAGAGTTAGAAGAGAGTGTGGTCCATCTTGGCGCGCAAAACATGTCCTGGGCGGTCGAAGGTGCTTACACGGGCGAAGTCTCTGCGGCCATGCTGCAAGATGTAGCCTGCACCTATGTGATTTTAGGCCATTCCGAACGTCGTGAGCTGATGCATGAGACCGATGAAATGATTGCCAAGAAGGTTAAGCGGGCACTCGAAGCAGGGCTCAGGCCTATTCTTTGTGTCGGTGAAAACCTGAAACAGCGAGAAGCGGGCGAAGCCCAAGTGATTGTCCAGAATCAGCTTAAAAAAGATCTGGCTGGGCTTACAGAAGATGCGCTTAAAAAAGTCGTCATTGCCTACGAGCCCATTTGGGCGATAGGGACAGGAAAGACCGCATCCAGCCAAGATGCGGGGGAAATGTGTACGGCGATTCGCTTCGCTCTGGCCGCAGCCGGCCCGGAGGCGGCCGACGTTATTCCCATTCTCTACGGCGGTAGTGTGAAAGCGGAGAATATTGCGGATCTCATGGCTCGCCCCGATATTGACGGGGCTTTAGTGGGTGGCGCAAGCCTCGATCCGGTAGGATTTGCAGCACTTATCGAGAATGCCCTGAAGCACTAAGCAACAATAAGCTTGAAACGCTAAGCGAGACAAGTTTAAAGCGCTAAACGAGAATGCTCTAAACCGAGGTGAACGCTGAACATGACATTAGAACAGGATCAAGCTCCAGTCCAGGCGCTAGACGTTATACCGCCCAAACCCCTGTTGCTCATGATCCTTGACGGCTGGGGCTACAGCCAGGAAACAAGGGGCAATGCGATCGCCCAAGCCCATTTGCCCAACTTTCATCGCCTTGAGGCGACCTACCCCCACACCTTGCTGCAGGCATCAGGGGAAGCCGTCGGGCTGCCGCCGGGGCAGATGGGAAACTCAGAAGTAGGGCATTTGAATATCGGCGCGGGGAGAGTTGTTTATCAGGAACTCACGCGCATTTTCAAAGCGATTGCCGATGGGGAACTGGCACGAAACCCGGTCTTGCTCGCAGCCATGCGGCAGGCCCAAACGAAGCATTCGGCTTTGCATATCATGGGTCTGGTTTCGGACGGGGGGGTTCATTCCCATCTCCAACACCTTTATGCTCTTCTGGAAATGGCTAAGGCGGAGGGCCTGCAGGAAGTTTATATCCACGCTTTTCTGGATGGCCGGGATGTGCTCCCGCAAAGTGCCAAAGACTATCTCATTCAATTGGAGGAGGAAATCCTCAAGGTGGGAGTTGGCAAAATAGCCAGTGTCAGTGGCCGCTACTATACCATGGATCGGGATAACCGTTGGGAGCGGGTAGAAAAGGGTTACCGCGCCTTAGCCCGGGGTGAGGGGGAGAAGGCCGCCGGGGCCCTGGCTGCTGTGGAGCAGGCGTATGATCGGCGGGTGACGGATGAATTTATCCTGCCGACTGTCGTGATGGATGCCGAGGGTAAGCCTGTCGGTCCCATACGAGATGGGGATAGTGTCATCTTCTTTAATTTCCGTGCCGACCGGGCACGCGAAATCACACGGGCTTTTGTCGATGAAGATTTCCAAGGGTTTGAGCGGGAGAAGAAACTCAAGGTGCATTTTGTCTGCATGACAGAGTATGATGTGACGATTCCAGCCCCGGTCGCTTTCCTGCCGCAGAACTTGGAGGAGACCTTAGGAGAAGTCCTTGCTAGGCGGAATCTAAAACAACTTCGCATTGCCGAAACTGAGAAGTATGCCCATGTTACTTTCTTTTTCAATGGCGGAATCGAAGAGGCACTACCCGGTGAGGAGCGCTCTCTGATTCCCTCCCCGAAAGTCCCAACCTATAATCTACAGCCTGAGATGAGTGCCTTTGGTATCACGGAAGAGCTTCTGAAGCGCCTAAAGGACAATCCCTATGACGTGATTATCCTAAACTATGCCAATGCTGACATGGTGGGGCATACCGGAGTTTTCAATGCCACGGTGAAAGCTGTGGAAGCGGTTGACCACTGCCTGGGAGAACTCATTCCTGAAGTGCTCCGTTTAGGCGGCAGCGTGCTGGTCACAGCCGATCACGGGAATGCAGAACTAGAAATTGACCCTGAAAAAGGAACACCCTTCACAGCGCATACCAGTAACCCTGTTCCCTTCATCTTAGTGGATGACCGCCTGAAAGGCGCAACTTTGCGCCAGGACGGATCCCTCTGCGACATTGCCCCAACCATTTTGCAACTCCTGCACATCCCTCAGCCTAAGGAAATGATGGGGGAATCGCTATTGGGAGGTTCGAAGTAGTACAACCCCAACAACCCAACCCTAATTATCGAAAGGAGTAATGATGACGATGAGTTTTATCAGCGACGTTTATGCACGGGAGATTTTGGATTCCCGAGGCAATCCTACCATTGAAGTGGATGTAACTTTAGAGGATGATTCCCTGGGGAGGGCTGCAGTACCCTCCGGCGCTTCCACCGGAGCCTTTGAGGCTGTTGAGCTTAGAGATGGAGACAAGGAACGCTTTTCAGGGAAAGGTGTACTCACAGCCGTTGAGAATGTCAACAATGTTATTGGTCCAGAAATTGAAGGCATGAATCCCTTTGACCAGCCTGCGTTAGATCGGGCGTTGATCGAACTTGACGGTACGGAAAACAAAGGGAAACTCGGTGCCAATGCGATCCTGGGCGTATCGTTGGCCGCCGCCAAGGCCGCAGCGGAATCCGTCGGTTTGCCGCTCTATCAATATCTGGGTGGGGTCAATGCCAAAGAATTGCCGGTTCCGATGATGAACATATTAAATGGCGGCAAACATGCAGACAACAACGTGGACATCCAGGAGTTCATGATCATGCCCGTTGGTGCGGCCAGTTTTTCCGAAGCCCTGCGCATGGGAACAGAAGTCTACCATGCGTTGAAAGCGGTCTTGAAGGAGAAAAGCCTGGCTACCGCAATCGGAGATGAAGGCGGGTTTGCTCCTAATCTCAACTCCAATGCCGACGCCCTGTTGGCGATTGTGGACGCGATTCAGAGGGCAGGGTATCAACCAGGCGAACAGGTGGCCTTGGCGATTGACGTGGCTGCCACCGAACTTTACCAAGACAGGGTATACTATCTCCAAGGGGAAGGGCTAAAAAAGAATTCGGCGGAAATGGTTGAGTACTACGAAAACCTGGTTAAGCAATACCCGATCGTCTCTATTGAAGACGGCTTAGCTGAAGATGACTGGGAAGGCTGGAGGCTGCTCACCGAGCGCTTGGGGGATAAGATTCAGCTTATCGGAGACGACCTCTTTGTCACCAATCCGTCGAGGCTCGCGAAAGGAATTAAAGAGAAGTGCGCTAACTCCATCTTGATCAAACTGAACCAAATCGGTACCTTAACTGAAACGCTGGATTGCATCGAGATGGCTAAGCGGGCGGGATATACCGCCGTCATTTCTCACCGCTCCGGTGAAACCGAAGATGTTACCCTGACGCATGTGGCTGTCGCAACCAATGCCGGCATGCTCAAAACCGGCGCCCCTGCCCGCACCGAGCGCGTTGCTAAATATAACGAACTCCTCCGCATCGAAGAAGAACTCGGCGAAACCGCGATCTACCGTGGGCGTGATGTCTTAGCCCGGTAAATTTAGAAGTCAGAAGTCGGAAGTCAGAAACTTGAGCTAGGCCGAGAAGGCTTTCTAGTACCAATCAGAAAGTAATTTCGGGTGGCATAAGTGCAACTAGGCGGCCGCCTTCGCCGACTCAAACAGGACGTTTGAGATTAGAGCGCTGCCATGGATGGCAAAGCGCCGTAAGGCTTGGCGCCAGCCAAATTTTCTTTAAATCCTAAGAGGAAGGCTCCACGATTAGCCTGGCGACGCTGCATATCCGGTGCCATCGCCAGGCAGGCCGAGGTTACCCAAGCTGCCCTATGTGTGGCTTGAGTTTTGTCTACCCCTATGATAAAATACGAATACTGGCAATAACAGGGATCCTTCGACATGAGCGGATTTGTTGATCGCTTTCCTGCATCAGAAATAGTGATCGTCGAAGTACCCGGAAAGACAGGGAGGTGAGAAACGTTGAAAATTGCCTTGGTCATTATTTTACTGCTTAGCTCCATAGGACTTATCGCTACCGTTCTGCTTCAATCCGGACGCAGTGCGGGACTTTCCGGAGCCATCGCTGGTGCTGGGGAAACTTTTTTTGGCAAAAAGAAAGGGATGGATGAGTTATTCGGCAAGTTAAGCGCAGCCTTTGCCGCCATTTTTTTGCTTAGTTCACTCGGGTTATCTTTTGTCAAATAGTAGAGGAAAGAAAACAGGTATCAGTAGAGGAAGGAAAACATGTTTCCGGGAGATTGTTCATCCCTTTGGGATTAAGATTGCTTACCGGATAACGGAGTGGTAGAGAATCATTGGGGGAGGGTTATCAATGGATTTTGCTTCAATGCCTTATTGGTCTGTGGGGGCGGGGATACTCGGCCTCTTATTTGCGTTTTATTTTGCTAAGAGCGTGCTCAGGGAAAGCCCTGGCAACGCCAGGATGCAAGAGATTTCCAAGGCTATCCAAGAAGGAGCGATGGCGTTTCTCAATCGGGAGTACCGCACCTTAATTCCAATCGTTGTCATTATCTTTATCGTTTTGTGGCTGGGTAAGGACTGGCGGACTGCTGTTTCTTTCTTAGCCGGATCCGTTTTGTCAGCGGTCGCCGGATATATTGGTATGAGTATTACAACGCGAGCCAATTCACGCACCACTGAAGCGGCTCGGACAAGCTTAAACAAAGCATTAGGAGTCTCTTTTCGCGGTGGTGCGGTTATGGGTTTGGCCGTGGCAGGTTTAGGTCTCTTAGGAGTAGCCAGCCTTTACTTAATTTTTAAAGATGCTGAAATCATTAACTCCTTCGCCTTTGGTGCGAGCGCAGTTGCCCTGTTTGCCCGTGTTGGCGGGGGGATTTATACTAAAGCCGCAGATGTCGGGGCAGATTTGGTGGGCAAGGTCGAAGCCGGGATTCCGGAGGATGATCCGCGTAACCCTGCAACGATTGCCGATAACGTGGGGGATAATGTCGGGGATACAGCCGGTATGGGTGCCGACTTGTTCGAGTCTTATGCGGCCTCGACCATTGCGGCTATGTTAGTGGGCTTTACGACCTATCAGAGTATCAGTGGCGGTTTGCCAGGTATCATGCTGCCCTTATTGTTAGGGGCTGCCGGTTTACTTTCCGCGATCATCGCCAGCTTTTTTGTTCGTACCGGGGAGAATGCTAATCCACAGAATGCTTTAAATAAGGGACTCTGGGGAACCAATATTTTGACAGCAATTGCTGGCTATGCCATCGTTCAATGGATGTTGCCTGCTTCCCTAACCGTCAAGGGTGCAACCATTACTCCCAATGGAGTATATATTGCGATCTTAGCCGGTTTGGTTGTCAATGTTCTGATTGGTTTACTGACAGAGTACTATACTTCCAATCAAAAGAAACCGGCGCAGAATATTGCCAAGGCTTCGGAGACTGGGGCTGCTACCAATATTATCGCTGGTTTAGCGGTAGGATTAAAGAGTACGGCTCTTCCGGTGATTGTGATTTGTGCTGCGATCTACGTATCCTTTACAGCGGCTGGAATCTTTGGCATTGCTATGGCCGCTATGGCCATGCTGTCCACAGCCGGTATGGTCGTCGCCATTGATTCTTTCGGTCCGGTTGCGGATAATGCAGGTGGGATTGCCGAAATGGCTGAACTCGAACCCAATGTCCGCAAGACGACGGATAAGCTGGACTCGGTGGGGAATACGACAGCCGCTGTGGCCAAGGGATTTGCGATTGGTTCGGCTGCTCTGACGGCATTGGCGCTATTCAATGCTTTCTCTGAATTGGCTCACCTGGATTCGATCAATATCTTAGTTCCTCGGACAATTATCGGCTTGTTTATCGGTGCTGCCGTACCCTTCCTATTCTCTGCCTTTGCGATGGAGGCTGTCGGTAAAGCAGCCTTTGAGATGATCGGTGAAGTACGCCGCCAGTTCCGCGAAATTCCCGGCATTATGGAAGGTACGGGTAAACCGGATTATCGGGCCTGTGTTGATATTTCGACCAAAGCCGCACTCCGTGAAATGATTGTTCCAGGGCTGCTGGCCGTTGGGACACCGCTGATTGTGGGTTTCGGTCTCGGGAAAGATGCGATGGGCGGATATTTGGCTGGTGGAACCGTTTCCGGGCTCCTGTTGGCTATCTTCATGGCCAATGCCGGGGGTGCTTGGGACAATGCCAAGAAGTTTATTGAAGCCGGCAACCTCGGCGGCAAAGGGACACCGACGCATGCGGCTGCAGTGATTGGGGATACGGTCGGCGATCCATTTAAGGATACTTCCGGGCCATCCCTTAATGCACTGATCAAAGTGATGGGTACGATTTCTCTGATTATAGCACCGTTCCTGCGTTAATTCGCAGTCGTTCGAAGAGCCACCCAAGAAGCGTTGCTCCTGGGTGGCTCTTCTGCATGTGACCCACATGTAAGCACAGGGACGGTTCTTTTGCTTCTTTCCGTGAGATTAACAGAACCCTCTATCCCGAAAATAGTCCATTTTCATCCTTTAGTGGCATGGGGGTCTAGACAGAAGAACCGTCCCCCTGTCTCACCCCAGTCTCAGCTAGGAAAGGAGAGGATGACAATGAATCTTTCGCCGAGATTGGCAGAGCCTTTTTATTTTTCCGGTAATAGCACAGGGTTGTTATTAATTCATGGGTTTACCGGTTCCCCTTCGGAAGTTCGTTTTCTGGGGGAGCGTTTGGCTGAGCAGGGCTTTACTGTATCAGGCATTCGCTTGGCCGGGCACGGGACGACGGTCGAAGAACTGGCCAATAAGCGGTGGCAGGACTGGATAGAGGGTGCGGAGAACGGTAGCGCTGAGTTGCGGCGGACCTGCACTAAAGTGGTGGCTATTGGGCTTTCTATGGGTGGACTCTTGTCCCTGGAACTAGCGGCAAGAGGTTTGGTGGACGGGGCTGTGGCCATGAACGCGCCCATGGTGCTAGTAGACTGGCGCACGCGCTTTCTGGGCCTGGCCAAGTCGTTTGTGCGTTATGTGGATAAATCGGTGGAACATCAGGCAGCGTTCGCTGCTAGTCCAGAGGAAGCCATGCAACGATTCCAATACACCAAGTTCCCGATAGCCGCCCTCTATTCCTTAAATAAGGCGATTCCCAGGGTGCGTAAGCGCTTAGGGCTGATTTCCTGCCCGGTTCTAGTCATGCAAAGTACAAAGGATCAGACCGTCTCGCCCAAAAGTGCCCGTATCTTGGCGGAAGGGTTGAGCGCTGCGAATCCTCAAGTCGTGTATTGGGGGAATTCGGGGCATGTTTTAACGCTTGGCCCGGAACGCGAGGCCGTCGCTCTCGAAGTAACCCGGTTTGTTCGGCAAGTGGAGGGTCTGGGTATTGAACCTCAAATTTAATGAGCAAAGGGACATTTGAATGTGATGTTAACTCTTGGGGTTTTTTGAGGAGTTGGTTCATGCGGTAAAAGCGCATAATGAGCGGCTCGGTTTTCCCAGAGAAACATTACTGGATAAGGCCTTATATGCAACAGACCCACTGACAGGGCTGATTGTGGCCGGAGCCTTGATTCGCCCAGAAAAGAAACTAGCGGTAGTGGACATTCCCTTCTTGCGCAAGCGCTTTGATGAAAAGGCGTTTGCCCGGGGAGCAAACCGTCAGCAGATTCTCGCCTGTAGTGAGTTGGGGCTATCTCTCGAAGAGTTTTTAGGCTTCGGGCTGGAGGCGATGCAAGGGATCGCAGAGGAATTGGAACTGTAGGTTTTATTGTCTTGGGTAGACATCCATTAGGGCAGCCGTTTTAATGACAGACGGAGGCTTGTAGGTAGTAGTGTCGGCCTTTTACCACCTTTCCAAATTGAGGAAGCCGTGTTAAAATAGACGAAAGAGCGTGATGGTCTAACAGTGCAGGTGAGAAATCAAAACCCTGGATAGGTATTCAGCATAAGGTTCGCTAGAAGGAGCAGGGATTTTTGAATGAGCGAAGGAATTAAAATTGTCGCTGATAACCGCAAAGCGTTCCACGATTATTTCGTGGAAGAACGGGTTGAAGCCGGAATCATTTTAACAGGTACAGAAATCAAATCGATTCGCAATGGCCGAGTCAACCTGAAAGATAGCTATGCCCGCATTGACAAGGGTGAGGTGTGGCTGCTTCAAATGCATATCAGCCCTTATGAGCAGGGGAATCGCTTTAATCACGACCCTTTGCGACGGCGAAAACTATTGCTCAGCCGTTCGGAGATCACCAAGATTTTCAGTAAACTGCAGCTGCAGGGACTCACCTTGATTCCCTTAAAAATTTATTTAAAACATGGATTAGCGAAAGTGGAACTCGGTGTTTGCCGTGGCAAGAAAAATTACGATAAACGCCAAGACATGGCCGAACGCGATGCCAAACGGGAGATTGAAAGACATATGCGGGATAAAAACCACAGTTATTAACAAACAGTACCATTATCATTTACAGGATCATGTGATATACTATAAATGTAATTGAATACGGGGGCGTTTTAGACTCGCTCGGGGAAGCGAAGGCAAAAGTTGCGCGTCGAGATTCCACCTGGTCTCGTTAAACGGTGGACCTTTTTTAATTGCCAACGAAAATTACGCTCTAGCTGCTTAATTGCCGCTAGCATCCTGCCTTCTGCGCCTACGATGAAGGGCCAGGGTGTCAAAACAGTAGGACCGCTCTAATGTCAATTCTCGGAGACGTTAGCTAAGATTATCGAGATAGCCTCGCAAGGATCCTGTCTTCTGGAGCCTAAGAGGCGAAATTTAAAGAGAAGGCTACACGCGTAGACGTTTTTGTGGTCGCTCTTCGATACAGGGGTGCAAGTCCCCTCGCCTCCACCAAAATATGGAAATAAAGATTATAAATGTAATTTAGGATACTATGGGTAAATTGTCCGGTGCCCCCAAACTAAGAAACCTGCAAAGCCTTATCCCATGCGGCATTGCGGGTTTCTTAGTTTTAATATTTGGTCGGAGCGACACGACTTAAACGTACAGCCTTTGTATATTTCCCAAAAGTTACTACTTCGAGTTGAAATTAAAAAAGGGTTATTGCACTTGTGCCCCGATTTCTAAAGGAATAGCTTCTATAGCAGTATCCTCATTTTGGGGAAGCCATAAATCAAGTAGTTTCTGTTTACTAATCCAAACTAATTTTGGCTTATTTCCCAAACGTTTGTTGTTACGTGATTTGCCCAACGGATGATAAACAACCATAATAACCTTTTGGACAATTCCTATTCTACGGATGGGCCAAGAAGAAGGCACCTCTTGTACTTCAAAACCTAGACCTTTTACTCCACGGTTTAGTAATGTAAGCCCCACTAAAACCTTAACATTTTGGTACTCGGGACTTTCTGCAGTAAATTTAGCGAGTACAGGCAAAGATTTACGAACAAGGGATAAGGCTCTTAATCCAATTCTTTGTAGATCACTTTCCTTACTTTGCAAACGGATGCTATCTAAGTGGATATCTGCAACCATATCACCCTTTTTAGCTAATAAGGTCCCATCTCCATCATAAAGTTCCGGACCCTGGTAACGTTTCTTAGTTAAGCGGAACAAGCTTGTAGCATCAATCCGTTTAATTTGAAAATAATTCGCATAGAGATATTCCCATTTCTCCCATAGCACAAAAGCCCAGCGCCGCCACCATGTCCATTGTGGAAATTCTAAAGGGGCTATTGGAAGCTTGCATTCATCAATGATCCGTCGGCAAATTATATTTAAAGCTTGTACTGAATTCTCAGGGGCACCAGATTCTCCGCCGCTGTCATGGAGAAGTAGAATTGAACCTTGTTTAATATTTTTAAGAATTCGTGAAGTAATTTCTGCCGGAGTACATTTAACTTGCCAATCATTTCCTTTAATACTCCAAAGTACAGCCTTTTTTTGATATTTTTTTATCCACAACCATAATGCCAGGTTAAACGTTCCCCAAGGTGGGCGAATCCATTGAATTTCTTTACCCGTTATAGACTCTAACGTCTTTATATTTTCTTGCCATTCTTGCCAGGTTGCTAGAGGTGACATTTTCCAACTAAGACGGTGATTCTGGGAATGGGCTCCAACTATATGACCTCTCGCAAGAATTTGTTGAACTAAATCCGGATAACGCTTTGCCTTCTCACCGACGACAAAAAATGTTGCAGATACTTTGTAATAATCAAGAATATCCAGCACACGTGGCGTAAAGTTTGGATCCGGTCCATCATCAAAGGTTATGGCTACTCCAGGACCATACTGGCGTTTCCAACTCCCAATACCAAGGCGATGCAAAAACAAATCTGGAATAACAGTATACATAACCACTCCTAATACGATTAATACCATGAAGTTATTTACCCAATGCATCATCTCACCTCCATTTTATCCAAGCGTTTAAGACTCCCACTTCTATAAGTGGGAGTGGGAATTCTGTT
>JAIMKP010000042.1 GCA_020692355.1 Desulfosporosinus sp. | reverse complement strand
ACGAGGTACCACTCCCACTTGTAGAAGTGGGAGTCTCACGATAGGATCAAAGTTGGAAGGTTGGGGTTAAATGAAAAAAAAAGCAAAGCATATAATTAATTTATTGCGAGAATTTTCAATTCCTCTTATTGTAGGGGTTATTGTAGCTTTAATCTGGGCAAATTTATCACCCGAAAGTTATCATAACGTTTTACACAAGAATATTTTAGGTAATTTTACATTTCACTTTTTTGTAAATGATATTTTTATGGTCTTCTTTTTCGCGATCGCTACCGTGGAAATCACCCAAAGTTTATTGCCAGGTGGGGATCTAAATCCGCTTAAGCGGGCGATTAATCCTATCATGGCTACTCTTGGAGGAGTTATTGGTCCGGCAGTTGTGTATATACTACTTAATCATTTTTTAGGCAGCCCCGCTTTCAGCAGAGGGTGGGGCATTCCTACGGCTACAGATATTGCTCTAGCCTGGCTAGTAGCCAGACTTGTTTTCGGAGCTTATCACCCTGCTGTTTCGTTTTTGTTATTGTTAGCCATTGCCGATGATGGTATTGGCCTTGCAATCATTGCAATTTTTTATCCAGACCCTTTAAACCCTGTCGCGC
Source organism: Desulfosporosinus sp. (assembly GCA_020692355.1). Classification (GTDB taxonomy): domain Bacteria; phylum Bacillota; class Desulfitobacteriia; order Desulfitobacteriales; family Desulfitobacteriaceae; genus JAJZPA01. Next base: position 27,573 of record JAIMKP010000042.1, on the reverse strand, counting down.
CAATTTGGTTGTTGCTTACTCTGGCTGGAATGGCCGTAGCGTTCTTCTTCAGAAGGGCGAAGGTAAAAAGCTATTGGCCCTATATTGCTTTTGGCGGAACCTTGAGTTGGGCAGGCCTTCATTTAACACATCTTCATCCGGCATTAGCCCTGGTTTTTATCATTCCATTCTTACCACATCCCAAAAAGGAAAGGGCCCATTTATTTGAAGACGATCCGAAGGAACATTCGACGCTGAGGCAATTCGAACATGAATGGAAGCTCTTTGTAGATTTTGGGCTCTTCATGTTTGGCTTGAGTAATGCTGGCGTTGAATTGTCTGAAATTGGCACTGTTACTTGGTTCGTATTTTTTGCTTTATTGATTGGTAAAACGGCCGGAATATTTACTTTTGGTACGATTGCTAATTTATTAGGGTTCCCCTTGCCTAAAGGAATGAAATATAAAGAGCTTTTTGTTGCTGGTTTGGTGGCCGCAATGGGTCTTACGGTCGCGCTGTTTGTTGCCGGGGTGGCCTTTATCGATTTGAAGATACAAGGAGCAGCAAAAATGGGGGCGCTATTTAGTGCCGGAGCTGTTGTGATTTCTTACGCAGCAGGCAAGCTCTTGAGAATTAAGAGAATAACCACGCTAAAGTAGGAGCGCGGACATGACAGACGGACGAATATTTATCCGTGTTCAATGCTGACACCGTGGTGGAGGAACTTTTGCGCCTAAGAAAGAGCACCCTTGTCTTGCTCAATGCCAGATATAGGGTGCTTTTAGTGTCAGCATGATTGAGTGACGCAGGCTATTTTTTCCCTTGTATAGCCTCATCTTTGGTCAAGCCATGATTATCCCGCGAATCCATGCTGGGGCTGTTGACGGGATCGTGGGGCCAGGGTTTGGTAGCGGGATTGGTTTTTCTCTTTGGAAGTTTCTTTTTCATATGCGGTTTTCCTCCTGCGTAGTGATATTCCGTAGTGATATTCTCTGAAGGTTCTAGACTACTGACTTATTTTTCCCAAGTAAGCCAAAAACTTGCAGAGTATACCTTCCTTTTTTCGCTCGAAAGCTCGCTAACCGCACCCGTTATTTTAGGCGCAAAAAAGTATGCAAAGAGATAAGTACAGCGATGTCCGCCGAATGATATATATTTAAAGTGGTTAAAAAAACAAGAAATTGGCGTCAAAGGGGGAATTAAATTTGAAGCTATCTTTAGCAGAGCGCATGAGGGGTGGGCTATTTGGGGTACTAGTTGGAGATGCTTTAGGGATACCCATACAATTTAAATCGCGGGAGACGATACGCAAGCATCCGGTAACTGGGATGCAGGGGTACGGAACGTTTAACTTACCGCCGGGAGCCTGGTCTGATGATAGCTCCCTTACACTTTGTTTGCTGGAGAGCCTGAGCGAAAAGGGGTATGACTTAAGGGACATTGGCGAGCGGTTTCTAAAGTGGTACAAAGAGGGATACTTAACCCCGTTTGGCAAATCCTTTGATATTGGCTGGACAACGGAGCAAGCGATGGAACGGCTGAGCCGAGGAGTGCCAGTTCTCGAGGCCGGAATGCGGGATGAACGGAGCAATGGAAATGGTTCTTTGATGCGGATTCTCCCGGCGGTATATTATTTTGCCCAAGAGTCGGATGATATGCTAGTGAGTAAGGTTACGGAAATATCTTGCATGACGCATGCGCACCGGCGCAGCCAGTTGGCCTGCAGTATCTATGCCCTGATGGTCAGAGCGTTGCTTGAGGGAGCAAAACCCCGAAAAGCTTACCAGATGATGCGGGTAAAGGCCAATTCCTTGTTTGAGGCTGAAGCTACAGGAGAGCTGAGATTTTTCAGTCGGATTCTCAGTGGAATGCTTCCCGATCTTCGGGAACATGAGGTTCGGTCGAGTGGGTATGTTGTCGATACGCTTGAGGCTTCGCTCTGGTGTCTTCTCCACAGTCAGAGTTTTGCTGAAATGGTACTTTTGGCTGTTAACATGGGAGATGATACGGACACGGTCGGTGCGGTCACAGGAGGGTTAGCAGGGACATGCTATGGGGATAGCGGGATTTCCCGAGATTGGGAGCAGGCGCTTGTCAAGTATGATGAGATTAACGCGTTGGTAGCGCGATTTGTGGCTAAGGTGGCTTTTGAATGAACACCGGATTTAGCCGAAAGAAGGCGTGCGGGGGATTAAGCAAGCCTTAGAGCCACGGTGACAAGTCTAAATTCCTAGAGGGAAGGTTTGACATACTACATATAGTGCCTTAGAATATGAATTGCACTACATATTGGGGGTGGACTTGTGAAGTGTCCGTTTTGTGGCAACGAAGATACAAGGGTCCTGGATTCCCGTCAAGTTGAAGAAGGGACGGCGATTCGGCGGCGGCGGGAATGCGACCGCTGTTTGCGTCGCTTTACAACCTACGAGAAATACGAGGATATCCCTCTGATTGTAGTCAAAAAGGATGGGAGCAGAGAAGAGTTTTCGCGGAGCAAAGTGATCGCCGGGATGCTCCGGGCGTGTGAAAAACGGCCGATTTCTACAGAGCAGATTGAGCAGGCTGCTTTTGAGATTGAAAAGTTTCTGCGCAACAGCCACGAACGGGAAGTGGCGAGCTTCGAAGTAGGGGAGGCCGTGATGGAGCGGCTTTTCCATTTGGATGAAGTCGCATATATTCGTTTTGCCTCGGTGTATCGGGAGTTTACGGATGTCCAGCGCTTCATGCAAGAACTTCATGAGCTGGTTAAGAAACGGGGGAAGCATCCTTTCAAAACCAAGGATACGGTCGAATAAGGACGGACGCTGTTTTGCCAGGACCAAAGGCCTTGTTTCTCAGGACAAAGGGCCACTTTTCTAAAGGCCATAGAATGGTTAGAGTAGAGACAAAAAGGAAAAACACGAGTATTGTAAGTATTTCAGGAAAGTCGGGGGATGAACGTGAATTTTGCAGGGAAAATGCCGAAAACCTGGCCCAAGGCCGATCTGACACCGAATGCGCGGGTGATTCTCGAAAAAAGGTACTTAAAACAAGAACAGGGAAAAGTAGTAGAGTCCCCGGAAGAAATGTTTTACAGGGTGGCTATGATCATGGCCGGCGTTGAGGAAGAGAAGTATGGCCTGAGCAAGAAGGAGACCCAAGCCTTGGCGAAGGAATATTACCATATGATGGCCAATCTGGAGTTTATGCCAAACTCCCCGACTTTGATGAATGCAGGGCGCGACCTGGGCCAGTTGAGCGCCTGTTTCGTGTTGCCTATCGAAGACAGTATGGAGAAGATTTTTGATGCCATTAAGAACGCGGCGATCATTCATAAATCCGGTGGAGGAACGGGCTTCAGCTTTTCCCGCCTGCGTCCGAAAAATAGCTCTGTGCGCTCCACAGGCGGGGTGGCCTCCGGGCCCGTATCCTTTATGAAGGTTTTCAACTCAGCGACGGAGGCTGTCAAACAGGGCGGTACCCGGCGGGGTGCCAATATGGGGATCCTGCGTGTGGATCACCCGGATATCCTAGAATTTATCTCCTGCAAAGAAAACAGCAAGGAGATCACTAATTTTAATATTTCGGTTGGCGTGACCGAGGTCTTTATGGAGGCGGTACGCACGGGAAGCGATTATGAACTTATGGATCCACACACCGGGGCAGCCGCAGGCCATTTGTCGGCGCGGGAGGTTTTTGACACGATCGTGGATCATGCCTGGCGCAACGGTGAACCGGGGATCGTTTTCCTTGATCGCTTGAACAGAGGCAATCCCACACCGCACCTCGGGGAGATCGAAGCTACGAATCCTTGCGTAACCGGGGATACTTGGGTGCTCACGGCAGCGGGACCGGCTCAGGTTCAGGAAATTATCGGTATACATACCCAACTGGCGCTCAATGGTTCTTATTACCCGTCTGCCTCGGAAGGGTTTTTCTCGACAGGAGTTAAACCCGTTCTCAAATTGAAGACGGATCGGGGATATGAAATTAAAGTTACTCATGATCACCTGATCCGCACGGCAAAGCAAGTGACTCGTTCCGAAATTGTTGAGGAATGGAAAGAAGCAGGTAAACTCCAACCGGGAGATACGATCATTCTTTCCAACAACCGGGGAATTCAGTGGGAGGGAAAGGGTTCCTTTGATGAAGGGTATCTACTTGGTCTTCTCCTCGGAGATGACACGCTCAAAGAAGAAGGGGGCGTTATCTCAGTGTGGGGAGAGGATGAAGAAGCTTGGTCTATCATGGAGGCTGCGGAGAAGGCCGTTGTCGGTCTGCCGCACCGCTCGGATTTTCGTGGGTTTCAAAAGACGGTTGCTCACCGGACAGAGCATCGCATGCGGCTTGCTGCACTGCGGGATTTGGCAGCGGAATATGGCATCTACCCGGGAGCCAAGTGGATCACGGCCAAACTCGAAGGGACAAGCCATGATTTTCACAGAGGATTTTTGAGAGGGATGTTTGATACTGACGGAACCGTCTCGGGCACGCAAGATAAGGGTGTCTCCGTTAGGCTTTGGCAGAAGGATTTGGATGGCTTGAGGGCGGTACAAAGGATGCTGCACCGCCTGGGGATCGGTTCGACGCTTTACGAAAACCGTAAGCTCCAGGGGATAAAGACTATGCCGAATGGCAAGGGGAGCAACAAGGATTATCAGGTTCAACCAGGGCATGAATTGAGCATTTCCGAAGATAATCTGGTGGTCTTTTTTGAAACGGTTGGATTTAGCCAGATTAAGAAACAGCAAGCCCTCTTTGAAAGGCTTAGTGCATATAAGCGAAAGTTCAATCGGGAACGTTTTCTGGCTACCGTGACCGCTACTGTCCCCATGGGGGAGGAGGCTGTTTATGATGTACAGGTGCCAGGAATTAATGCCTTTGATGCCAACGGAATCTATGTACACAATTGCGGTGAGCAACCCTTGCTCCCGAATGAGGCCTGTAACCTCGGGTCGATTAACCTGAAGCTGATGGTGACGGAGAAAAACGGAAAGGTTACAGTGGATTGGGATCGCTTAGGCTATGTGACCCGTTTGGCGATTCGTTTTCTCGATGATGTGATCGATGCTAACCAATACCCGTTGCCTATGATTGAAGAAATGGTCACAGGGAACCGTAAAGTCGGTTTAGGCGTAATGGGCTTTGCTGATATGCTTATTTTGCTCCAGGCCTCGTATGCCTCGGAAGATGCTGTGGATTATGCGGAGAAAATCATGGCTTTCATTCAGGAAGAGGCGCGTAAAGAGTCGGAGCGCCTGGCCAGGGAACGGGGCGTATTCCCGAACTTTGAGGGTTCCGTGTATGATGGCGTGCGCCAACTGCGCAATGCGACCTTGACCACGATTGCCCCCACTGGGACGATTTCCATGATCTGTGGGGTGTCGAGCGGGGTTGAACCCCTCTTTGCGGTGGCTTATACCAAGACTGTGATGGACGGGACGGCTCTCGTCGAGGTCAATCCGATTTTTGAGCAGTACGCTAAGGAGTATGAATTTTACTCTCTCGAACTCATGCGTAAGATTGCCGATGAGGGTACGGTTCTGGGCCTTTCGGAAGTCCCTAATTGGGTTCAGGAAGTGTTCATCACTGCTCAGGAGATCGAGCCTGAATGGCATATCAAGATTCAGGCAGCCTTCCAAAAATACACGGACAATGCGGTATCCAAAACCATTAATTTCGCTAATGCCGCGACCCGTAAAGATATCGCCAAGGCCTATCACCTTGCCTATGATTTAAACTGTAAGGGTTTAACGGTGTACAGGGATGGTAGCCGAGAGGAGCAGGTGCTCTCGACCGGGACATCCCAGGCTCAAACCAAAGGCCAAGCTTCCGCTCAAGAAACGGTGGTACAGGTAGCGGATCAGAGGGTTGTGGTTCCACCGAAAGCCCCCTTCGTCCCCGAAGTGAATACGGTCATGCCGCGCCCGCGGCCCTCCATCACGGTTGGGGTGACCGAGAAAATCAAGATCGGCTGTGGCAACCTCTATGTCAGCGTCAACGCTGATGATAAGGGGATCTGTGAGGTTTTTACCAATACCGGTCGTGCCGGGGGCTGTTCATCTCAGTCCGAAGCCACGGCCAGGCTTATCTCGATAGCCCTGCGTTCCGGTATTTCCGTGGATGTCATCAACGAGCAAATCAAAGGGATTCGTTGCCCAGCCTGTATCCGCCGTGAGGGAGTGAATGTGACCTCCTGCCCGGACGCCATCGCCCGAGTTATCAAGAAATACATTGATGCCACAAACGGAAACAGCAACGGCAATGGAACGAACGGAAATGCAGGCTTAAACGGGTTAAACGGGATGAATGCCTTGAACGTTAACGGCTCCAATGCTGCCAACGACCTTTCGATGAAAATGGTTTCGTCCAAAGGACTCACTAATGCTGAACGGGCCGTCGTCAAAAAGGCACGGGCAGGAGTCGCCATAAATAACGCCTGCCCTGAGTGCGGCATGCCGATCAACCACGAGAGTGGCTGTGTGGTCTGTACCCATTGCGGCTATTCGAAGTGCGGGTAAGGGTAATTGTCCAGGCCAGTATGAACAAAACCTTGTTAAGTCCAGGCTAGTCCTGGGCTTTTCTGCTTTGACGATAACCTTCCCCTCTTGAAACCGGTAGGCAATCCCCATTCGGGTGTTCTGAGAGATGACAAGTGCCCTATACCCCTTCCTTCGGGGCACAAACTATCATGAAAATAGTTAAAACACGCTAGAAATTGAAATTACCTATAGTGAACTCGTTCAGCTCAAGCTGAACATCGAGACTTCGGTGGGGGAGTCTACCCCCACCGAAGCAGAGTACGGGGGACCCACTCCCACTTGTAGAAGTGGGAGTCTTACGATTGGAGCAAGCTGGTCCTCATCCCCCCTGTGAAAAGTTGCTTTTGTCGGTTCACTCAAGGAAAGGTGGAATTTAGCAGGAAAGATCCAATTCACAGAGAAATAGATAGTATGTGTTTGTTCAATACTCTGGAGGGAGGCTTGAGGAGGGGCTTTCCCCCTCAAAACGTGATATGGAAGTAGAACGTTATACCTTCTATCAACTGGGCAAAACTATAGGCAAGAGCTTGCCATGCAGGGACATCGAAGGACTGGTAGCACTACTGTGCTCGCTGGGATTGGGGAATATCCAGGTTGAAAACAGAGACGCCGGCTATCCGGTTTTCCGCGTCTTTAATCCCTCCTCAGGGAGTGATTTATCAGGGGAAACCCGGTGTTTTTTTCAGGCTGGTCTGATTGCCGGGGGTCTGCAGGCCCTCTCGCAGCTGGAAGTTGAAGTTGAGGAAACCCAATGTACCAGTCTTGGTCACAGCTGCTGTGAATTTCGGGTTTTTCACAACGCTGCGGAGTTAGCCTTTTCCCACCTGGCCTTGCCCGACTGGGACTCTAACCAAGGTGTCAGGCAAAAAGCGCTGATCAAAGCCCTGCTGGAACGGCAAACACAACGGTTAGCGGTGAGTGGCGCAACAGGAAGTAATGGTCGCTCCTGCGCCGTCCTTGGCGCCCGCGACACCTGCCCATCCGTGGGCAATGGGTGCAAACAGGTTAACTCTCCCGGCAATCTGGTGAAGGCGGAGGCATCATTCACCCTTGGCGATATCCGGGGAGTTTCGGAAAGTATTATCCGTTTGAAAACACTTGCCGAAAGGGCTGCACGTTCAGACTTTACGGTACTGCTGCAGGGAGAGTCCGGTACCGGCAAAGAGTTATTTGCACAGGCCATCCACGCAATGAGCCGGCGGTCCGGGAAACCCTTAGTCAACGTGAACTGCGCTGCTATCCCTGATAACCTTTTGGAAGCGGAGTTCTTCGGTTACGAAGAAGGTTCGTTCACCGGGGCCAGGAAGGGGGGTAAACCCGGGAAATTCGAACAGGCTGACGGAGGCACGTTATTCCTGGATGAAATAGGAGATATGCCTCTGCTCCTGCAAGCGAAACTGATGCGGGTCTTGCAATATGGCGAGGTGCAAAAGCTGGGCAGCACGGCGCGTTTGCAGGTGAATGTGCGCTTGATCGCCGCAACGAACAGGGATTTGACCAGGATGGCGGAGGAAAAACTTTTTCGCGAAGACCTTTACTACCGCTTGAACGTAATCCGTCTGGAGATACCTCCTCTGCGGGAGAGGTCTGAAGACATCCCGGTACTGGCCAGGTACATTTTGGAGCGGCTCAATCGCCGGTACCTGGAAAACTGCAAGGAAATAACTCAACCGGCCATCGAAAAACTTAAGCAATATATCTGGCCGGGTAATATCCGGGAGTTGCAAAACATCATGGAAAGATTGTTTTCCTTGGTCGACTCCAATGTGATTGAGGCCGATGACCTCGACACTTTTTTACCTGCCAACTGGGCAACCCGCAACGGGTTTGACAATAAGTCTCTGAAAAACAGCCTGGGGGAGATTGAACGGGAACTAATTTTGGAGGCTATCGCGGCAGCGGGAGGTAACAAAACACAGGCTGCTAAGATTCTAGGACTGTCCCGTTCAACTTTTTACGAGAAGCTAAAGCAGTATAACATGATCTGAAAATGTATCTGAATTGTCTGAATTATCGGATGGTGTCCGGAACCTGGACACTTCACACCTGCTCTTCGGAGCGGGTTTTGCTTATTTTCCGGGCGTTTCGAGCTTTTCCCCGGATGGTACGCATCTTGCAACGGAGAGAAATGGAAAGGAGGGATATAGTTTGGCGGTTGAAATGAGCGCTCAGGAAGAAGTTAGCGGCGAAATAATGGTCAACCAGGTAATGGCGGCTCAGCGGGAGCCGGGAACTACCGGTGAGATGCGGGTGATCGACGAGGAGAGCCTTGACCCGGAATTCATGCGGCTGGTGGAGGTGTTCTCCGGCAACGAGCACATCAATGCCTGTATCCAGTGCGGTACCTGCTCGGGTTCCTGTGCTTTCAGCTATAAGATGCAGCATACGCCGCGCAAGCTGATGGCGATGATCCGGGCCGGGATGCGGGAAGAAGTTTTGGAGAGCGATACTTTCTGGTACTGTACATCCTGTTACTATTGCTCAGTGCGCTGCCCGCGCGGCATTAACCTGACAGAGGTGATGTATGCCCTCAGGCACCTGACCGTCGGCAAACGCAAGAATCACGAGGCGGCAGCTTTCTACGACTGTTTCAACTCCGTACTGCGCAGCTATGGCAGGCTTTATGAGAGCGGCTTGTTGGTAAGGCTCGCACTGAAGACCGATCCGATGAGTCTCGTAGCCTACGGTCCGCTGGGGGTCAAGATGTTCCTCAAGGGCAAACTCAACCTCCTGCCTGAGCGCGTGAGAGCGCTGGATGATATCCGTAAACTTTATGACCTTGTCGGGGAATTGGAGGAGGAGACAGTATGAATTTCGCGTATTACCCCGGGTGTTCGCTGCACGCCTCCGGGCGCGAGTACGATGAGTCTACCCGGGCTGTATTTGAGGCCTTGGGAGTAGGATTGCAGGAGATTGACGACTGGAACTGCTGCGGGACGACGGCCTTGCCCTCAACCAATTACCTGTTCTCACTCTTGGTCCCGGCCCGCAACCTGGCTCTGGCCGAACAAAAAGGCCAGGATGTAGCGGTGGCCTGTAATTCTTGCTATGTCTCCCTGCGCCGGGCCAAGACTGTCTATGAGGGAAATCCCGTGTGGCGGAGCAAGATGGAACAGGCACTAGCCAAGATCAAAACTAATTTTAGCGGCAAAGTCCAGGTAAGGCACGTCCTGGATATTGTAGTCAACGAAATCGGCCTGGAACGTATTTCGGCAAACGTTAAACGCCCGCTGCAAGGGCTCAAGGTGGTGCCGTACTACGGTTGCCAGATCGCCAGGCCGCTCAATGAATTTGCCCACCCGGAGCTGCCGACGGAAATGGACCGGTTGCTGAAAACCCTGGGGGCCAAGGTCTTGCGTTATGACCACAAAACCAAGTGCTGCGGCGGTTCGCACATCACGACCAAAGAGGCTGACACTCTGGGGCTGAACCAGGAACTGCTGGATGAGGCCCAGATGCGTGGGGCGGAGGCGATTGTGGTGAGTTGCCCGCTCTGCCAGTTAAACCTTGATGCTTATCAGGAAAAAATTAACCAGCGCTTTAACACCAACTACCAGATCCCGGTGATATATTTCACCCAACTCCTGGGCGCAGCCATCGGCGTTCCCTTGAAAAAACTCGGGCTGAACCGTAACCTGGTCCCAGCCAAGCGGCTGGTCCAGAAATATATCGGGGAGGTGATTTAATGCCAGAGATCAGGACCGGGGTATATGTCTGTCACTGCGGCAGCAATATCTCGGAAAAAGTTGACGTAGCGGCGGTCGTTGATTTCGCCGCTAAACTGACGGGTGTGGCTGTAAGCCGCGACTACAAATATATGTGTTCCGAACCTGGGCAGGAGCTGATTAAAAAAGATATCCGGGAACTTGGAATCAACCGGGTGGTGGTTGCATCCTGTTCACCGCGCATGCACGAGCCGACCTTCCGTCGTGCTTTAAACGCGGCGGGGTTAAACGGCTACCTACTGGAGATGGCCAATATTCGTGAGCAGGTTTCCTGGGTAACGCTAAATCCGGCGCAGGCTACGCAAAAGGCTAAAGCGTTAATTTCCGGTGCGGTGCGCAAAGTGCGCTCTAACCAGCCGTTAGAGGAGAAGTATGTTGAAGTCAATCCCAATGTCCTGGTGGTGGGCGGCGGTATTGCCGGCCTCGAGGCCGCGCTGAAAATCGCCAACTCCGGCAACCAGGTCTACCTGGTGGAGCGGGAACCGTCTGTGGGCGGGAACATGGCCAAGTTTGACAAGACGTTTCCCACCCTGGACTGCGCGGCCTGTATCCTCACCCCGAAAATGGTGGAGGCCGGCCAGCACGAAAAAGTGAAGATGTTTACCTATAGCGAAGTGGCCGGGGTGGACGGCTACATCGGCAACTTCAAAGTCAAAGTACGCAAGAAAGCGCGTTACGTAGACCTCAACAAGTGCACGGCTTGCGGCGACTGCGAAAAGGTCTGCCCGGTTAATACTGCAGATGCTTTTAACGAGGGGCTCTCCGAGCGCAAAGCTATCTACAAGCTGTTTGCTCAGGCAGTGCCGAATGTTTACCAGATCGAGAAGAAGGACAAGCCACCGTGCCGGGTAGCCTGCCCGGCGGGCGTGAATGTCCAGGGGTACCTGGCCCTTACCAGGGAGGGGAAATACCGGGAAGCTCTGGCTCTGGTGCGGGAAAACATGCCAATCCCCGCGGTCTGCGGGCGGGTGTGCTTCCACCCCTGCGAAGCCGAGTGCCGGCGGGGCGAACTTGACGAACCGGTATCGATTAATGCGGTGAAGCGCTTCCTGGCCGACTATGAAAACAAGCAGGGCCAGCCGCCAGTGGTGAACCCCCAGGCTAAAAGCGGCAAGAGGGTGGCGGTTATCGGTTCCGGCCCGGCGGGATTGGCGGCAGCTTTTTACTTAAACAAGGCCGGACACGAGGTAGTAGTCTTTGAAGCCAAGCCCGAGGCGGGTGGGCTGCTGCGTTACGGTATCCCTGAGTACCGTCTGCCCAAAGACGTACTTAAGCGTGAACTCGATTATATCACGGACAGCGGGGTGAAGCTCCGTACCAATACCCGCCTGGGCAGGGATTTCAGTATTAACGACCTGAAAAAGCAGGGTTATGACGCGGTCTTCCTCGCAGTCGGGGCCGGCAAGGAGCAGAACCTGGGTCTGGAGGGTGAAGAGCTTAGCGGAGTGATGAGTGGGCTGTCCTTCCTCGAAGCTGCCAACTCCAGGCAGAAGCTTGATGTTAATAGCGACAAGGTACTGGTGATCGGAGGCGGCAATGCCGCAGTGGACGCGGCCCGTACCGCTAAGCGGCTGGGGGCCGGGAGTGTGGAAGTTATCTATCGCCGGACCCGCAATGAGATGCCCGCTTTTGCCGAGGAAGTGGCCGAGGCGGAACGGGAAGGGATTAGCTTCCGTTTTCTCACCGCGCCGCTTAAAATTACCGGCAAGGCCGGGCGGGTGACCTCTGTCGAGTGCCAGCAGATGGAACTCGGTGAGCCGGATGAGTCGGGGCGCAGGCAGCCAATCCCCGTGCCCAACGCCAAGTTCACGCTGGCAGCGGATTACGTGCTGGTCGCGATCGGCCAGAGGGTAGACCCTTTGTTTGGCGGGAGTAAGTATGTCGACATTGAAACTAACTCCAATGGCACGGTCAAAACAAACCAGTATTATTTGACCAATGTACTTGGGGTTTTCGCCGGTGGTGATATGGTGACCGGTCCGGCCAGGATGGTCGATGCAGTGGCCGCAGGGAAAGAGGCTTCCCGGATGATTGATGCCTATTTGCGTGGGGAGACAATGCCGGAAAGGGAGCAACCGGCCAAAGGGCAAAAAGAGCCTTTGACCGGCAAGAAGTATTATGAGGTTCTGCGCCACCGCTCCCCGCACCTGGCGGTTGACAAGCGCGGTTGGCGCGACGAAGTCGTCGCTGCCTTATCAGAGCAGGACGTCATGGCCGAGGCCAGGCGCTGCCTGGACTGCGGGGTCTGCTCCGAATGCTTCGAATGCGTGCCTGCCTGCCATGCCCAGGCGATCAACCACCAGGCACAGGATGAATATGTAGATTTGGAAGTGGGCTCGATCATCCTGGCAACCGGGTTTGAAAACCTCGACCCGGCAGTGGGTGTGCAGTGGGGTTACAGGCGTTTCCCGAATGTGCTTACCGGCCTGCAGTTTGAACGCCTGTCCAATGCTTCCGGCCCGACCGGCGGCAAGCTCCTCACCGAAGACGGGCGCGAGCCTGAGGCTGTGGCCATTCTCCACTGCATCGGCAGCAGGGACAAAAATTATCAAGAATACTGCTCACGGGTCTGCTGCATGGCGAGTCTCAAGTTTGCCCACCTGGTGAAGGAGAAGATCAAGGCCAAGGTTTATGAATTCTACATCGACATGCGTGCTTACGGCAAGCAGTACGAAGAATTCTATAACAGGGTTCAGGACGAAGGGGTCAATTTTATTCGCGGCAAGGGCGCCGAAGTGTTGGAGAAAAGCGGCCGGCTGGTAGTGAGGGCTGAGGATACCCTCCTGGGGGCGTTCCGCGAAGTGCCGGTTGACATGGTTATCCTGAATTCCGCTCTGATACCGCGTAGGGATGCCGGTGCCGTAGCCCACCTGTTCAGCATCCAGCGCAGCCGCGATGGTTTCTTCCTGGAGTCCCATCCCAAACTGGAACCGATCAAGACCGCAACGGACGGAATTTACTTGGCCGGGACCTGCCAGGGACCGAAGGACATCCCGGACACCGTGGCTCAGGCGGCAGGTGCAGCAGCGGAAGCCCTGGAGAAAATCACCGCCGGGCGGGTGAAAGTCTCGCCAATCACGGCCTATAACATTGCGGAGCGTTGCTCGGGTTGCAAGACTTGTATCGCGATGTGCCCGTACAAGGCCATTTCCTTTGACGAAGAGCGGAAAGTGGCAATATATAATGAAGCATTGTGCAAAGGTTGCGGGACCTGTGTAGCTTCCTGTCCCTCCGGTGCTGCGCGGATGCGCAATTACGAGACCGACCAGATGCTGGAGATCATCGAGGGGGTGTGCGCGGTATGAGTTTTGAGCCGAAAATCATAGGGTTTTTGTGTAACTGGTGTGCCTATACGGCAGCAGACCTGGCCGGGATATCCCGGCTGAAATACCCTGACAATATCCGGATCATCCGCGTAATGTGCACCGGGCGGATTGAGCCATCCTTCGTGCTCAAGGCCTTTGCTTCCGGTGCGGATGGGGTACTCGTCGCCGGCTGCCACCCGGGGGGTTGCCATTACCAGGAAGGAAACTACAAAGCTTATAAGCGCACATTGCTCCTCAAAAAACTCCTACCCCAGTTCGGGATTGCGAGCGAGCGTTTCCGCCTGGAGTTTATCGCAAGCAGCGAAGGCGAAAAGTTTGCCCGGGTAGTCGGCGAAATGGTGGGTCAGTTGAAAATCCTGGGCCCGCTGCAGACTGCGGCTGTGAGGATCGCGGAGCTGGACGGATTGTTTGGGGAAGCGGAAGGAGGTACAGGCGGTGGCAGATAAGCTGAAGTTCGCTTTTTATTGGAATGCCAGTTGCGGCGGCTGCGAAGTTGCAGTCCTGGACATCAATGAAAAAATCCTTGATGTGGCGGCTATTGCGGACATCCTGCTCTGGCCGGTCGCAGTTGACTTTAAAAAACACCATATCGAAGTTCTACCGGACAAACATATTGATGTTAGCTTTATGAACGGCGGGATCCGCACCTCGGAGCAGAAGGAGATGGCTGAACTCCTGCGCCGTAAGAGCAAGACCATTGTCGCCTTTGGTGCTTGCGCTTATCTCGGCGGCATACCGTCTCTGGCCAATTTCCATAACCGGGAGGCCATTTTCCAGCGTGCCTATATCGAAACTCCCAGCACCGACAATCCCGGGGGTGTTTTCCCCCAGGTGAAGACCCACGTTCCGGAGGGAGAGGTAGAGCTGCCCCTGTTCTTCAACCACGTGTACCGGCTAGACCAGGTGATCCCGGTGGACTACTTTCTTCCCGGCTGCCCGCCAACCCCGGCCATGGTTGCCGCGGCCGTAACGGCCATTGCCGATGGCAACCTGCCTCCAGCGGGGACAGTATTCGGCGGGCCCAGCACGGTATGTGATTCCTGTAAGCGGGTGAAGCAGGAGAAGAAGGTAAAAGGTTTCCACCGGATACATGAGATTATCCCTGACCCTGAGCGCTGTATGCTGGAACAGGGGATAGTCTGCGCCGGCTCGGCTACCCGGGACGGCTGCGGTACCCGCTGCCTAAACGCGAACATGCCCTGCCGGGGGTGCTTTGGGCCGGCGGACGGGGTAGCAGACCAAGGGGCGAAGTTGTTATCCACTCTTTCCACCGTCGTGGACAGCAACGATTTGCGTGAGATTGAGAAGATGATCGACCAGATTGTCGACCCGGCCGGCTATCTCTACCGCTTTGGAACGGCAAGTTCCCTGCTGAAACACAAACTGGCAAGTGAAGAGAAGAGCGCGCATCCGGCAACCGGGCGCAGTCAACTGGAGGTGGCAAAATAAGCATGAAGCGCATAACCATCGATCCGATTACCAGGCTGGAAGGCCATGGTAAGATTGAAATATTCCTCGATGACCAGGGAGACGTGGCCAACGCTTACCTCCAGATTCCGGAGTTGCGCGGGTTTGAAAAATTCTGCGAGGGGCGGCCTGCTGAGGAAATGCCGCGGATTACTCCCCGCATCTGCGGGGTCTGCCCGGGGGCTCACCATATAGCCGCAACAAAGGCGATCGACGGGGTCTTCAACGTCGACCCTCCCCCGGTCGCGAAGAAACTCCGGGAACTGTTCTACAATGCCCACTTCATTCATTCACACATTGCCCATTTCTACGCCCTGGCCGCGCCGGACTTCGTGCTCGGACCGGATGCCGACCCGGCGGAGCGCAATATTCTTGGCGTAGTGGCCAAAGTAGGGGTGGAAATCGGCTCCGAGGTCATCAAACACCGGGCGTACGCCCAGCAGATCCAGGCTATGATCGGGGGCAAAGCAACGCATGCGGTCAGTGGTCTGCCCGGCGGGATGAGCAAGGCCTTGAGTGAGGACGAACGCCGGGACATTGAGGCCAAAGGTGAGTCATTCATCAAGTTTGCCCAGTTCTCGCTGCAAATCTTTGAGGATGTGGTGCTGAAGAACAAGGCCTATCTCGACCTCATCCTGGGTGATGTCTATTACATGAAGACGTACTACATGGGTCTGGTGGATGAGCAGAACAGGGTTAATATCTATGATGGCAAGGTACGGGTGGTCGACCCTGAAGGCAAGGAATACGCCAAGTTCTACGGGCTGGATTACCTCAATTACATCTCCGAACACGTAGAACCCTGGTCATACTTAAAGTTTCCCTTCCTGAAAGAGAAGGGGTGGAAGGGATTTGTCGATGGCAAGGAAAGCGGAATTTACCGGGTAGGGCCGTTAGCCCGGCTCAATGCTGCGGAGGGGATGTCCACCCCACTCGCCCAGGCAGCATATGAGAAAATGTACTTGACCATCGGCATGAAGCCGGTGCACCATACCCTGGCCAACCATTGGGCCAGGCTGATCGAACTTCTTAACGCCTCCGAGCGGGTTCTGGAGCTCTCACTTGACCCGGAGATTACGGACCCCAATACCCGCAATCTGCCTCAGGGTATCCCTAAGGAGGGAGTTGGGATCGTCGAAGCGCCGCGCGGCACCTTGTTCCACCACTACCAGACCGGTCCGGACGGCCTACTGACTAAGGTCAATATCATCGTAGCCACGACCAATAATAACGCGGCGATTACCATGAGTGTGCAGCGGGCAGCCCAAAAG
This sequence comes from Desulfosporosinus sp., assembly GCA_020692355.1. Classification (GTDB taxonomy): domain Bacteria; phylum Bacillota; class Desulfitobacteriia; order Desulfitobacteriales; family Desulfitobacteriaceae; genus JAJZPA01. Next base: position 11,284 of record JAIMKP010000042.1, on the reverse strand, counting down.
CTGATCAAAAAAGGTGATGTTACTGAAGGTTTGCTCAATATGGTCGAGATGGCTTTCCGGGCCTACGACCCCTGCTTCGGTTGCGCCACCCACAGCTTGTCCGGGCAGATGCCCATTACAGCCAAAATCTTTGACCACAAGGGGAGCTTATGGCAGAAACTAAGCCGGGACTAAAAGGGAAAATACTGATTTTAGGTTTAGGTAATATTATAGTATCTGATGATGGAGTTGGGATCTACGTCGGCCGGCAGGTAAAGGACCTGCTGGCTGACCCTTCAGTGGATTTCATAGAGGCCGCCTTAGCAGGGCTGCAGCTCCTTGACTACATCTGCGGCTACGAACACTTGGTGATTATTGACGCGATTCAGACGGAGGGCGGTATGCCGGGCAGCCTGTACTACCTGACGGAAGAGTCTTTGCGCTCGACCGTGCGCCTGGCTTCCATTCACGATGTGAACCTGGCCACAGCTCTCGAACTTGGTCGCCAAATGGGCATGTCCGTCCCGGAGATGTTGGATATCTATGCCATTGAGGCTGCAGATCTTAAGACCTTCAGCGAAAGCTGCACCCCAAAGGTGGCTGAGGCGATTCCGGCCTTGGCTGAGCAGATTGCAGCCGACATCCGGGAGAAACGGGTCTCCAGTTCGGTCACCTCTTCCCCCGGGGTACAACCCCCACACAACGAACCCCGCACAAGACACCAATACGTACCTGCCAGAATTAGGTTGCGTTTTTAGTTCATCTTAACATTCCTCCTGCTCAATGAACTATCTCCTTACATAATAACCTATATTTTCAAGTACAATATAGGTGTTGTAGAGGTAGGGGTATTTCATTTAAAAGACAGGGGGACATCAATTGTGATGTCCCCCTGTCTTTTAAACAACTAATTCTTACGCAAAACTTACGCTTCGCATTGTACTTGACTTCCCTTACTTACTAGCGAGCGGCAAGGAAACGGTTGCAGTGTTGCGTCCGGCCTTGCGATCGGCAACAACTTCGAACCACTTACGGACCCCATCAACAATGATGATCACGGCCAATGCCAGCATAATCACGATCAGGGCGGATTTCACATAATCATGGGCTGGCAGGTATTGATGCGTCAGAGACCAAGTACCGGCTCGGAACACCGTCGCTACCATATAGGTCAGCGGCAAAATCGTTATCCAGGAATAAATCATTTTCTTCGAGTTACGCAGGATCATGGTGGTGCCGATAGTTAAAGCGAGTGTCGCCAGGAGCTGGTTCGAAACGCCGAAGATCGGCCAGATCGAAGCCACATTACCACCCCAAAGCATATATCCCCAAGCTCCGGAAATTGCAGCGCTGGTAAGCAGCACCCCGGGCCACCAGTGGATATTCGCGAAAGGTTTATAGACATAGCGACCCAAAAAGTCCTGCAAAATATACCGACCCACACGTGTTCCAGCATCAATCGTTGTCAAGATGAACAGGGCTTCAAACATGATGCCGAATTGGTACCAGTATTTCATCAGGTGGTCACCCATGACCCGTGAAAAAACGTGAGCCATACCCACAGCCAAGGTGACAGCGCCGCCGGTACGACCGGCTAGATCCATACCTACCATATTGGAAAGGTTTTTCAAATCAACGGTTTGCATGTGCAGTGTCGCAAACACTTTGGCCGGAGTGTTGATGGCGAAATAGTCACCAGGCTGCAGCACGGTCGCTGCAATCAAGGCCATGATCGCCACAAACGCTTCCATCAGCATCCCGCCGAAGCCGACCAAGCGAATGTCGCGCTCGCTGCTGATGATTTTTGGCGTCGTACCGGAGCTGATCAAAGCATGGAAGCCGGAAAGGGCACCACAGGCGATGGTAATACTGACAAAGGGCCAAACCGGGCCTTTGACGATCGGACCATTCGCTGTCTTCACGAACTCAGAAATAGCAGGCATTTGAAGTTGGGGATGAACCCAGATGATTCCTAAGGCCAGTGCTAAGATTGTACCAATCTTCAAATAGCTGCTGATATAATCGCGTGGGGCCAACAAAAGCCAAACGGGCAGAATCGCAGCGACCATTCCGTAAGCGGGGAGAATGACCCACATCGCCTTTTCCGACCAGTTAAAGAACGATCCGAAACCGGACGCAGTCACCATGGGACCTAAGGCAATTGCCAAAAATACCAAGCCTACACCCAGTACGGACGCCTCACCCACTTTACCCGGACGCAGGCGATACATATAAAAACCAACTAAAAGAGCAATAGGCACCGTCATCGTGATGATGAAAGAACCCCAAGGATTGTTTTTCATTGCTCCTACGACCACGACGGCTAATCCAGCCATCGCCATTACCAAAATAAAGAGAATGGAAATCCCAGTGGCCAAACCAGAGACCTTGCTGATTTCTTCTTTGGCAATTTCCGAGAGGGAACGCCCATTATAGCGAACGGAGGCAAAAAGAAGAACAAGATCATGCACCGCGCCGGCCATGACTGAACCCACAAGAATCCAGACTACACCGGGAAGATAGCCGAATTGGGCGGCCAAAACCGGACCGACTAAGGGACCTGCTCCGGCAATTGCCGCAAAATGATGCCCGAAAACCACCCACTTGTTCGTGGGAACGTAGTTCTGTCCATCCGCCAGACGGTGCGCCGGAGTGATACGAGATTCATCGATCACAAGAACTTTGGCGGTAATAAAAGCACCATAAAAACGATACGCTAAAAGCAAGACACACGCCGCAATAATAACCAATGTCAAGGCATTCATGAGTTCCTCACCTCTTTCAAAAATGTAACTGTTCCTGACTCTTTTAACCAGAAAAGGGCAACAAACTTGATCTCCTAACGCCTAATCCCCCCCTTATAACAAATTTTCGAACGATTTTATGGATTGAAAAACCCTGGCTTATTGTAAATCATTCCTCATTCTTTTGCCTATGATATTTCCTTGAAATACTCTTTTCCTGTCATAGATTCCAATGGATCTGTCATGAGATGCATCAAGTCTTTTTAATAAACAAAGGCGTCCTTTTTCAAGGACGCCTTAGAAATCCAAACGCTCTTTTAATGCTTTAACATAGGTTCGGCTGACTGGAATTTCTGCCGTTCCCGTCTTGTCCAGCATGATTTTGTAGGTTCCGTTAAACCAGGGAATGACCTCTTTAATCCGATCAAGGTTTACTAGGAAAGCCCGATGCGTCCGCAGAAATTGAACGGGATCCAGCCGTTCCTCAATTTCTTGGAGACTGAACGTCGTCGGCCAAACCTTTTCTTCGGTTACGAGGCTGGCATAGCGACCTTCTGCCGTCACATAGAGGAGATCCTGCGGGTCAATCAAAGTGACCCGACCCTTGCACGTCGCCGGAATCTTGCGCGGTCTTTGCCTTAAACCCACCTGTTTTATGAGCTGGGCAATGGTTTTAGCCATTTCCTCCTCGCCTCCCAGGTAGCGCTTCTTCAAACGCTCAAGCGTCAGAGCTAAGCGATCGAGACTGAACGGTTTGAGGATGTAATCGACCGCATTCAATTCAAAAGCTCGAAGTGCATGCACATCATAGGCTGTGGCAAAGACCACCGAGAAGTGGAACCCTAAATGTTGAAGCGAATGCACGACATCCAGTCCGTCCATGTCCTGCAAATGGACGTCCATAAATAACACATCAGGGTTGAGATCCGGCAGTTGCCGTAAGGCCTCCGCGCCGCTTTCGCACTCTCCGATGACTGTCAGTTCCGGAAACTGTTCTAATAGGTAGCGAAGTTCAGCCCTAGCTGGCGCTTCGTCATCGACCAAGACCACCCGCATCATAAGGCTGACACCTCCTTCGCTGCCGTCACCTCCACAGGAATTTCAACCCGAACCACCGTCCCAGTCCCAAGTGTACTCTGGATTTCCAAGCCCCGTCCGTAAAGTCCCCGAAGACGTTGATCCACATTTCTCAACCCGATGCCCTCCCCAGCAGAGGTACTATTCTGCAGAATATTGCGCAGCTTAAACGCCGAGATGCCTATACCGTTGTCACTCACTTCAATGGCCAGAGAATCAATAGCCCTCCGCACGGATAAGCGCACGAGGCCCCCGCCTTCTTTGGGTAACAGACCATGTCTCACGGCATTTTCCACCAGGGGTTGCAAGATGAGCGGTGGTAATAGAACCTCCTCGGTGCCCGGCTCCACCTCCACTTCGATCTGAAGTTTTTCGCCAAAGCGCGCTTTTTCGATGGCCAGATAAGCCTGAACATGTTTTTGCTCTTCGCGTACGGAGTGAAAGGGTGCTTCCTGCCGGATGTTATGCCGTAGAAACTCACCGAGAAAAACCAGAATTTCTCGTGCCTGTTCCGGCTGGGTACGGATGAGGCTGGTAATGGTATTCAGGGCATTAAAGAGAAAATGTGGATGAATTTGTGCTTGTAAAGCCCGGATCTCGGCCTCGGCCCGCAGTTCTTTCTGCTGTTCCACTAAGGCCAGTTCCAGCTGGGTGGAAAAGAGTTTGCCCAAACCTTCAGCGAGTCCCAGTCCCAGCTCTGATTTTCCCCGCTGGGCCCGGTAAAGCTTCAGGGCTCCAACCACCTTTCCTCCCTGGCGCAAGGGAACGATCACGGCAGAACGCAGAGGGCAATTCGGATGGGAACAGTGGATCTCTATTTCTGAGGAAGCCTCCAGCATCTGACCATTGAGGAGCACTTTTTGGGTAGCTTCTGTTAGGAACGGTTCGCCTGGGACATGGTGATCGCTTCCCAGCCCGATGTGGGCAAGAATTTGTTCCTGGTTTGTCAAAGCCACCGCAGCCACATCTGTCATTCGATAGATGCTTTCCGCTGCATGCTTCGCACTCTCACGGTTAAGCCCGGTGCGTAGATAGGGCAGGGTTAGATCGGCAATACGCAAAACTTTAAGAGATTCAGAGGCAGCAATGCGTTCCTCTTCGGTTAGAATCATGTCTACAATGCTTAGGAACACTCCGACACCGAGTCCATTCACCACGATCATCGGGATTGCAATCACCTGCACCAGCTGCCAAGCCTCGGCCCAAGGTCGGGCGACGAGTAGAATAATCCCCATCTGGATCACTTCGGCGATCATGCCCGTCAAAATACCGACTCGCCAGTCCAAAGCCTTTTTTTTCCAAAAATAGGCGATCATTCCGCCAAGAAGGCCTTCCACTGTGGTCGAGAGCGCGCAGGCCAACCCAGTGAAACCACCATAAACGAGGTAACGGTGCAGCCCGGCGATAAGGCCTGCTCCTATCCCAACTAACGGTCCGCCAAGAAGGCCGGCGCTTACGGCTCCGACCGCCCGAGAATTGGCTAAAGCACCACTAATGGGAACCCCGGAATACGTACCGAGAATTGAAAAAGCGGCAAACGTAAGCGTAAGGGTAAGGATGCCTCGTTGGCTAATCTGAGAACGGATAAAGTGGCGAAAGGTTTGGTTTCGCGTCATTAAAAAAGCGACCGTCACTGTGACGCTTAATCGTTCAGCTAACGCGATTAAAAGTGTCATCCTTTCAACTCCATTCTCTGTGAAGTACATCGCAAACTTAGTCTACCCGTGGCAAAAAAACCAAATCCTCTTAAAGTCACTTTACTTCATCTTGCCAAAACTGCTTCTGCTAGTTCAAGAGTTTTTCTTTATCGGTTCCTATGTTAGGCTAAAATCAGAAAAAGTTCAACCTGAGAGTTAATGCTTTTGCAGGATTTACCTTCTTGCAACTTTAAGGCATAGTGTTACAATAATAACTATAATAGTATTAGTGTCTATTAAGGTCTCAATACTGAAAGAAGGGGAGAGCAAAGGAGGTTTAACGATGGAACTAACAATACGTCCCGAAGTCATGCTTACAGACAGAGCACAGGCCTATTTGCGTCACGGTGGAGTCCAAAATCTCTATGTCGAAGACGCAAACGTCCAGCAGTGCTGTATTCCTTTGATAGCGCCTCCGGTTGTCCATAAAGGTATTCCCCCAAAACCGGAGAATTTTATTCCCTTGGAAGCGAATGGTTGGACTATTTATTATGAGAAAAACCTTTTGGGTCCAAAGACATTCACGATTGATATTCAAAGTTATGTTGTTGCTAAGACACTCGTTGTTAAAGGCTGGCGTGTCGGCGTTTAAACTAAACAAGCTGTCACAATATAGAGGGCAGAGGGCAACCCCTGATGCGGGTAATGTTCTGTGACAGCTGGCCCTGTTATTATAAGAATCCGATTCGCAAGGGGGTGTTTTCTCATGCGATTGGATTCTTTTCTTGTATCACTGAAGGGTTTTTCTAGATTTGGTAGAATAGGTTTCAGTGAATCCGGTTTAAGTGGAGGGTCTTGATATGAAAATTTTGCGCGTGAATATGGCTAACCTAGAACTAAGAACGGAGATGGTTAAAGAAGAATACCGTTTCTTGGGGGGCAGGGCCTTGATTGCCCGGTTTATGCTGGATGAAGTGAATCCTGGATGTGAGCCCCTGGGCAGGCATAACAAGCTGATCTTTGCACCCGGGCTCCTCGGCGGAAGTCAAATTTCAAGCTCTGGTCGCATTTCGATAGGGGCTAAGAGTCCCCTGACAGGCGGGATTAAAGAAAGCAATGGCGGTGGGGTTACGGGAATCAAGCTGGGCCGTCTCGGCTACAAAGCCGTGGTGATTGAGGAGATGCCTCGGGATGGTCAGACGTACCTATTGCACATTACGTCTGCAGGGGCTGAACTTCTCCCGGCCACTGCATACTGGGGTCTGGGGGTTTATGGTGCGGTGAAGAAGATACAAGGGGAGTTTGGGGAGCATACCGCAATTGCCTGTATTGGCCCGGCAGGGGAGCGCGGATTGCATGCGGCAGGGATCGCTAATACGGACGGAGACGGAGTGCCCAGCCGCTATAGCGGGCGCGGGGGTCTGGGAGCAGTGATGGGCTCGAAAGGGCTGAAGGCGCTGATCCTTGACGACACAGGGGTTAAAAGCCTGCAACCTGTGGAGCCGGTAAGTTTTAAAGAGGCCGTAAAAGAATATGCCCAGATTATGAAGGAATCCCCAGTGGTAGAATCTTTCCGGGTTTATGGAACCGCCGGTATGGTCAATGTGACCAATGCCCAGGGGGGGCTACCTACCCGGAACTTTTCCACGGGTCGTTATGCCCAGGCTGAGAAAATCAGCGGAGAGAAAATGCGAGATATCATTCTCGAACGAAAGGGCAAACCAGCGCATGCCTGTATGCCGGGTTGCCTGATTCAGTGTTCCAATGTCTATGCGGATCAAGAAGGTCAAGTGATTGTGTCTCCTTTGGAGTATGAAACGATCGCCTTAATGGGTTCAAACCTAGAGATTAACGATCTGGATACCATTGCTCGTTTGAATTATTTGTGCAATGATTTAGGCTTGGATACGGTCGAGACTGGGGCGGCACTCGGCGTGGCGATGACTGGCGGGCTGATTTCTTTCGGGGACAAAGAGGGAGCCTTACGCCTGGTGAAGGAAATCGGAGAAGGGACGCTGACGGGTCGTGTGTTAGGGATGGGGGCGACGACTATGGGTAAGATTTTAGGGGTGAGTCAGGTTCCAGCCGTAAAGGGCCAGGCCATGCCGGGTTATGAGCCGCGGGCCTATAAAGGTTTGGGTGTCACTTATGCGACTTCTCCCATGGGAGCCGATCACACGGCAGGTTCATCTGTGCGGGCTCAAGTTAACCATGCGTCAGCAGAAGGCAAGGCAGAGCTTTCTCGGAAGATGCAATATACGATGCCTGTCTATGATTCGTTGGGTTTTTGCATGTTTATCTCCGTCGGCTTAGGTGCTCATCCTGAGGTGTTAACGCAGTTGGTCAACGGTCAGCTGGGAACGAATTTTAGTGTGGCAGAGATATTCCAAATGGCGAAAGACTGCCTGGCCTGGGAGCGGGAATTTAACCGTAGGGCCGGATTTGCGCCGCAGGATGATCGCTTGCCCGAGTATTTCCGGGAAGTGCCGAATCCCATTGTTGGTACGGTGTTCGATGTCAGTGAGGAGGAACTGGACCGGGTGCATGGGGATAAGTAAACACATTTAAAGTTAAGTGAATGAACTCGTTCAACTAAAGTTGAACATCGAGACTTCGGTGGGGGAGTCTACCCCCACCGAAGCAAAGTACGAGGTACCACTCCCACTTGTAGAAGTGGGAGTCTCACGATTGGATGAAAATCAATTTAAAGATGAGGGGGTTTTTTTAAGTGGGTCACATGAAAGTCACGGTCTTGGTGGAAAACACCGTTGGAGTGCCTTTAGGACTTCTGTCCGAGTGGGGGCTTTCCATGCTGCTCGACTTTGGGGATGAACGGATTCTCTTTGATACGGGGGAACAGGGAAGCGTTATCCCCAATGCCCAGGCACTCGGACTGGATCTAAAGCAGGTCGATCGGGTGGTATTAAGCCATGGGCACTACGACCATACGGGCGGTTTACTCAAATTGCTGCAGCACCGGGGCAAAGTCCCGGTTTATGCACATCCGGATCTCTTCGCTAGCCATTATGGGAGGGGTTTCAATGGCCAGGGGGAGCAATATCTCGGTGTCCCTTTCCGACTCGAGCGTTTGGAAAGTGCCGGGGCCCAGTTCCATTGGCACAGTGATCCGGTGGAACTGAGGCCGGGGCTTTGGCTGAGTGGAGAAATTCCCAGGCATACGGCTTATGAACGCATTGATGACCGACTGATCGCCTTCCGTGATGGCGAGGCCGCTCAGGATAACATTATCGATGACTTCAGCCTTTTCTATGTAACGGATACAGGGTTGGTTGTCGTTTTGGGCTGTGCCCATTCCGGCTTGGTCAATATTGTGGAACATGCCAAACGCCTCACTGGGGAGAAGCGGGTACGGGCGGTCATTGGAGGCACACACCTGGGCCCAGCTAACCCTGAACAGCAGGAGAAAACGATTGATTATTTACGAGCCCTGGATCTCGCCTGCCTGGCGCCTAATCACTGTACAGGCCTAGGGATGTTGACAAGGCTCGCTGCCGAGTTTCCCCGCCAGTTTACTTGGGCCACTGCGGGGAATGTGTTGGAGTTCTAACTCGAAGTAACCCAATCAACCGCTTCTCCTTAGTCAGGGGAGGCGGTTTTGTATTCGTTAGTGGGTTTTCAAGCGCATGTCTCGGGCATGCAGTATAATAAGAACGTTCGGTACATTAGTCCAACGCGTGCGTCGCGGGGGCGACAGCACGCAGATTCCGTTTTGGGGCTGAGGGGGTTTGGTTTATGTTCGCTCTGATACCGTATTTACTTTTGATTTTGGGACTAGTTCTAGGCGTTTTGATAGCACTTGTACTCTCGGGTCGCCGTCAGCAGGTTTTCTTGACCGGCGTGAAAGCAGAGCAGGAAGCGGAATTACATAGACTGCGGTCGGAGTTCAACGCGGAGGCAGCCCGGAGAGCCGCCGCAGAAGAGAAAAGTGCTCGCCTCCCTCAGTTGGAGGAAACCGTGCGTGAGAAAGAAGTTCAGCTTGCTGGATTGCAGCAGGATTTTGCCAATCTGCAGGCCCGGCTGGTTGGACAGGAGACCCAGCTCATAGAGGAACGCCGAGGGTGGGAAGAAAAACAAAAGATCATTCAAGAAGCGGAGGCAAATTTCACGGCGGCATTTAAAGCTCTTTCAGCAGAAGCTTTAAAAACAAACAATGAGTCATTTTTGGAGCTTGCCCGGACGAGCTTGGAACGATTTCAAGAGGGCGCTCGCTCCGACCTGGAAACGCGGCAAAAGGCGATTGACGAATTGGTCAAACCCTTGAAGGAATCCTTGGTGAAAGTCGATGACAAGATTCAAGCCATCGAGAAATCTCGTACAGATGCCTATGCGACCCTCACTGAACAGGTAAAATCCTTGGCCACGACCCAAATGCAGTTGCAAAGTGAGACAGCTCAGCTGGTCAAGGCCTTGCGCACGCCAGTGGTGAGAGGGCGCTGGGGAGAAATACAGCTCCAGCGGGTCGTCGAGATGGCCGGGATGCTGGAATACTGTGATTTTGAGCAGCAACCTGTCAGCACGGGGGAAAAGGGACGCCTCCGTCCTGACATGGTCATTAAGCTACCAAACCAGCGCCATATTATTGTGGATTCCAAGGTTCCGTTGCAAGCGTATCTAGAAGCTTTGGAAGCCAAGGATGAGACCGAACGGATCGCTCGGCTCAAGGATCATGCCCGGCAGATCCGCAGTCACTTGGTCCAACTTGGGAGCAAAGCTTATTGGGAACAGTTCCAGCCGGCGCCGGAGTTTGCTGTCTTGTTCCTTCCTGGGGAAACCTTTTTCAGCGCAGCCCTTGAGCAGGATCCGGAGCTTATAGAGTTTGGCGTCGGGCAGCGGGTGATCTTGGCGACCCCGACGACACTTATCGCCCTGCTCAAGGCGATCGCCTATGGCTGGCGGCAGGAGCAAATCGCCCAAAACGCCCAGGCGGTCAGTGATTTGGGTAAATCCCTTTATGAACGCATTCGCATTTTAGTTGGGCATTTCGCGGATCTGCGTAAGGGGATTGACAAGTCGGTGGATGCCTATAACAAGGCAGTTGGCTCCTTGGAAACAAGGGTTTTGGTCAGCGCCCGGCGCTTCAAGGAACTCGGGGCCGCCAGCGGGCCGGAGATTGAGAACCTCGAACCTATGGACAGCCGGACAAGACCCCTGCACCTTGAGGGCCTAGTAGAGGAAGAGAGTTTAAACGAAGGAGATCGGACGGCCTAAGCGAAGCGGCTCGGCACTGTTCCATACATTCGCTTATCCTAGCTTGTCCCAACTGAGACAGCGGTAAAGCTGGGAAAGATGCCCGATCATTTTAACCCCGGAGACGGGTTCGAAACCGGGGAGGGGGGCAGCTGCCACTTCGAGCATGCTTAGCGTGAGCGAAGCAATCGGCATGTTCCGCGCCTCGTCTGGGGTAAAAAAGCCTAAGTCCGCGATTTCGTTCTCATCTGAGGTGGGCTCTCCCGACAGATAATGCATCAAGAAAATGATATAGAGGTCATGCGGACGCCCGTCTTCCCCAGGCCGATCCCGCACTCCGATTAGGGATAAAGCTTTTGTCTCCAGGTGGGTTTCCTCGCGGATTTCGCGGATGATGGCCTCTTCGATCCGTTCCCCCTGTTCCACATACCCGCCTGGAATCGTCCACATCCCTTGGCCGGGGTTTTGGGCCCGCTGTACTAAGAGGACTTTTTCTTGATGCCAAAGGACGCCTCCTACCCCCACAGTAAAATCGCCCCAGTGGACAAAACCACAGGCTTCGCAGCGTTCGCGAGGTTGCCCGCCAAGCCGTTCGGTGTTGAGGGAATGCCCGCAATGCGGACAGAAGCGATATGAATG
>JAIMKP010000041.1 GCA_020692355.1 Desulfosporosinus sp. | reverse complement strand
TGCTTGGCGCACAATTGATCCCCATTGTGTCGGGGTCAGACCCCTGCAGACCCCTTGGCGTCTTTTCTTGTTGATTTTGTCTGCAGCCTTTTCCTGAATACTATGGGTTGAAGCAATTCACATTTTGTTGCACTGGCATAAGCTCCATAAAATGATCCATCTGATAATGACATATTAAGTAAGTTCATTTTTTCCCGACTCTTCGCGTCTCTTATACCATTACCCATCCATCCAGCACCAAAGAGGATATACCTAGAATCTTTCTTGTATCAATAATTAAAGGTTGTCTTATGCTAAGATAACGATCATAGTACACGGTGATGCCTGAGACGTTTTGGGTCAGATACTCTTCCGGCTTGATAACTGGCTTTCCCCGCCGCACGGACGGGGGTAAATTAACCCCACCTCAACAAACGCGTGCATGAACTGGCTCTAGCGTAATCGCATCTCCATATTTTAAGATATACTCCCTCGCTTTGTCAGTTATATTGAATATCAGCATGAACTTTACCTCCTCGTATAGCTCTAATCATGTTCGTCGATTTCTAATGTTCCGCAGTAAATCAATCCGTTCATATTTCCTTTCGCTGATCCTAAATTCTCTTTAAGTTCCAGCTTCCTGAAGTTTATTAACCATACAAGGTCCCGTAAATTGCTCGTACTAACTCATCATGCGACACATAAATGAAAGTAAACTTTTCACGATTTTTCTCAGCTTTAGTACTTTTCTATTGTAACTCATTTCAAAGTGATCATCTGTATGAAATTTTACAAATATTTCGATTACCTATTTCAGATCCACATAAAATCAGGATGACGTCTATAAACAAATTAGGGTTCAGCAATAATAAGCTTTAAAATATTCATGCCTTGATTCTGAACGCTGTTGATATGAATACCTGCTTTTTCAACATTCTCGACGGTTTTTCGGTTAATATGCGGCCCCATCATTCTAACCGTTAATGGATCTAAAATATCCATAATCTTACCTAACAACGGATTATCACTTCGCACGTGCTCTAATAAGATAATTTTCCCATTGGGTTTACACACTCGCTTAATCTCCCTTAAACCCTTAATCGGGTCAGGAACTGAACAGAACACACAAGTTGCAACCACCGAATCAAAACGATGGTCAGGGAAAGTCATGTTTTGAGCATCCATTTCTAATAGCTTTACCGTTAATTTCAGTTTATTTACTTTAACCCTTGCTTTTTCCAACATGCCTGGACTTAGATCAATACCTGTGACCTGACAATCAGGTAGATAAAATTCAAGGTTTTTACCCGTTCCTACTCCGACCTCTAATACCTCTCCCGTTGCTTGACTTAAGATACTTCTTCTTAAATCAGCTTTAATCATCTGATCCATGACATCATAAAATATTGACGTTCGATTATAGCGTTTTCGTGTTAACAAAGTTTCCCGATCCAGCTTCACCACATCCTTACAATTCTTGAATAGGATTTTGTGTAGACATATATAGTAGCAATTCAAGGAGGATGCCTCTTGAGAATAAGACATCGATTGACTCACGCCCATCGGGGTGAGGAATCTCGAACTGAGAATCTATTGAGCCATGCATTTTGGGCTAGTTGGAAGCCCCCACCTCAACATGAAGTGTAGGTGGGAGGTTGCGCTATTTACTGGCTTCGATAATCTTAATGAGGTCATTTTCTACCTGGGTTGCAAAATCCTCTAAATGGGGATTTTCAAACGTTTTGCTCAAGTGTGTCGGACGAATCATGCTAATGATGACTTCTCCATTTTCATTTTCATAAACGTTGATCCTGCATGGCATGAGCAGGCTAACGGTAATATCCTCTTGCAAAGCCGTATTGGCATATTTGGCATTGCATATTTCGATAATTTTTAAGGGTTTGATTTCAAAGCCCTTTTCTCCAAGAGTAGCCATGACATCATGAATGTGTAGTACTCGAAAACTATGACTGGCTGCTTGTTCTTTGATTTGTTCAACAGTTTCATCAAATGATTTTGAAGCTGTTCCCTTATAGATTTGATTATCCATGTTTTATTCACTCCTATTTTATTTCTTTTAAATCAAAACGTTATCGAATAAATTACTTCATTGAAAGATCATGTTTACGACGATCATATTCTTCCGACTCAATTTGTCCTCTAGTATATCGTTCACGAAGGATATATAAGGCATCCCTGGAATGATCTCTTGGATATTGCTAATGCTCAGAAAAAACCGAACTCTGTTGATTTTGAAACAGATAAATTGCTCCAATAACTAGAAGTATCAAAATAATAAACATATATTTTTCCCTCCCTTCAAACGTTAGCTTTTCCATAATTACTTTTTGTATGGCTAGAAATTTTTGGCCTCTAATAGTTTTAGTCTAACACCCAATTAAGATAATCCTATGAATCAGTTATGAAGTTTTAATGACCCCCCTGCCTATTGCCACAAATGCTACTGCACAATTTCAAGCCTGTATTGATGCTTGCAATGCTTGTATGCAAGCTTGTGAGGAATGCTATATCGCTTGCCTCAATGAACCTGGTGACGATATGTGATACTTGTGCCACGGAATGTGCCATGGATGTTCAATAAATGCTATGGGAGAATATGGCCGGAACCGTGAAAGGCAATTTCACGCTCCCAGTGCTTGACCAGGCTATAGTCTCTTCTTGGCGGGCGAAAATAACTGGCAGAGCCAACTTGACGGCCATAAATGCAATGGGGCTTTTGGTAATTAGGGCTTTTGGTAATTAGGGCTTTTGGTAATTAGGACTTGTACAATGGGGTTTGCTTCTTCAATTACACCTAGTCCCCAAAGTGTTAATGAGCCGTCTGTATTTGCTAATATAAAAGTGTACCACTTAAACATGGTTTGCTAACAAAAAAGTTGACCATCCTGAGTCCCAAACCTGTTATGCTAGATTTTTCTCACCTGTCTTTTTGTTTAAATAATATTTCCAATCATCCATGAGACAATCTAGCCGATCGGCGATTTCTTTCAAACTAACGGGTTTCATGCCTTGATCACCCTTTTCGTTCCTTGCTTGCCTGCAAACCTAAATATTAATTATAACCCAAAACTGGCTCCTACTCTTCCTTTTCCGAAATATTCCGCTTATGCTTAACCTTTCGGCTATAGTCTTTAATAGACTTATGTGGGCGGGTGCCGGTATTGAACAGGGCTTGTGTTCTCCCTTTACGGACTACAGTCACTTTCCTTTTCATTGGGGTCTCCTGTTAAACGCTCGTTCAATGATATTTCGTGCAGTAAATTTCTGTACCGGTTGACCCTAGAAGAAAAATATCTCCTGACCTCATGGTACGGAATCCATATGCCTCGCCCGCAGACTTGTTCGTAAACTCTATTTACAATGATTCCGTATTCATCTGTATTGGGTGCTCGGCCCAATTCTTGGGCAAGGCGCATGTATTGAGTTTTTAAACATTCAGCAATCCAAGCCTTCTACCTAACACAGGGGGTTTGGCTCCCTTGCTTTGTTATCACTTGTCGGCCATGCTCCATTTCCGGAGAACAGGTAATATATCCCAAGTTGATGCATCCCACCCATGTCGAACATGCCAGGCTCTTCGACCCCGGGGAAGTCATGAAGTCCTTGCCCATTACGGTCTTCATGATATTGCCTTCTGCTACAATTACAGCATCGGCCTTCCCGTCTTTGGGATTTCGGGGCTCAATCACTTCAGCTGATGCTTCCGGCCTATTCTCTTGCTGTCTACGCTTAGAAGCATGAGTCACCTCATACCTCCCAAAAGTCGCTACAGATTGGTTGGCTAGATCTTATCTGGCAGGATTCCCACCTGCTATGGGGTGCACCCTTCTTGGCGCACAATTGATCCCCATTGTGCGGGGTCGAGTAGATACACGCCTCTCGGCCTTCAGTAATCACATTACCAGAGTCCAATTGAACGCAATACCCCTCACAGAACTTATTCCGACTTCTGGATTATTCCGACTTTTACTTAAACAGCCTTGAGATTCAATGCTTTTTTTGATTCGTGTGCTATAAAAGTCGGAATAATTTTTTACTGTCTGTCAGACCAAGAATGATTAATAATGGATTTGGTCGTTGACCAATTTATTATTATCGGAGGTCTGAAGTTATGACAGAAGTCAGAATCGAACAACTAATTAATACCGCCCTGAAAGAACTGAGTGATCTAAAACTGTGCGACGGAAGCATCAAGTCGTACCGTTACAGGGCATTTCAGCCAATCCTAGAATTCTACGGACAGAATGATGAGAAATTCTATCGCGAAGAATTAATGAATGAACTATGCCTTGTTTATCAGGAACAGCTTTCTACCGACGCCATTTCACAGAAAACCTTAACTGGCGTCTCAGAGGTGTATATATTCTGAACGAATTGTTTATGAGCAGCTGTTTTCAGTGGAAAGTCTTTTTACCAGGAAAGCAAACTCAGCTATCCAAGTACTACATGGATATCCTGTCAGAATTCCTGAACAGTCTTGGCGACATCAGACGTATCAGGATAATCAATTCTATAGCAGAACGATATTTCTTATTCCTGTCCAGTAATGGACATCTGACGATTGGAACCGTTTCAACTATAGATATCCGTTAGTTTATCGTCGAGGCTTCCTCTTTTCGTCCGAAAAGTATGGACGATGTCGTCACTACATTGAAAAAGATTCATATGTTCTTACGCAGTAAAGGAATGCTCGATATCCTATTCGAGTCAGTTCTTTTTGCGCCAAGAACGCGTGATAGAAAAATACAGCCCTGTATTTCTTCGGACGAGATAAAACGAATACTTGAGCAGGTTGACACAGACTCAGGCATCGGGAAACGTGATTATGCCATACTTCAGCTCGGCATCTGTTCCGGTCTCCGTGCCGGAGATATAGCAAACCTCAAATTGGCAGATATAGATTGGAGAAACAGCGAAATCCACCTGATACAGGGGAAAACAAAACAGGCCTTATCTCTTCCTTTGGATGAGAATGCCGGCAATGTAATGATTGACTATATCCTGCATGGTAGACCGGTGTCGGAATCCCAATTTATGTTTCTACGAAGTTTTGCACCCTATCAGCAGTTCCATGATGGCTTGTCAATTGCATGCATCTTCAGAAAGTATCTGAAGAAAGCCGGTATCCCCCATGTGACTGGAGACGGTAAGACATTTCATGGATTCCGAAGGACGCTCGGAACGGAAATGGTTGTACAAGGAATACCTGTCACGACTGTATCTCAGGTGCTTGGACATCGTTCCGTTGAATCAGCAAAACAGTACATTTCACTGGACATTTGGTTTCCCAAGTTGATGTGTCATAGCAATATCTAGCATGCTGGGCTCTACGACCCCGGGGAAGCCTTGCTGTTCTTGCCATTTACGACCAGCAAGGTGTAGCCTTCTGCTCTGACCACAACATCGGCCTTCCCGTTTTCGGGATTTCGGGGCTCTATCGCTTCAACTTACGCTTCCGGCCTGCTAGTTTGCTGTCTATGCTTAGAAACACTGGTCACCCTGTGCCTCTCAAGACTCACTACAGAATGGCTGGCTAACCTTTTCTGGTGGGATTCCCACCCACTCTATGACACACCCTTTTCTTGGCGCACGGTCAGACCCCGGGGGATCCCCTTCCCTCGCGTATAAAATATTCACCTATTTTTTCAACACTTTACCCGCTAAAATTTGGTGGTAAATCCCCCTTTCTACAACCAATTGTCCGTTTATTAGCACATATTCAATCCCTTCGGGATATTGAATCGGATCTCCGAAGGTGCTCTTATCAATAACCGTTTCCGGATTAAAAATCACAATATCTGCATAATACCCTGACTGTAATCTTCCTCTGCCCTTCAGTCCAAAGGTTTCAGCCGGTTTTGAGGTCATTTTTCGAATTGCCTCTTCCATCGTTAAGGCGCCTTTTTCTCTTACATATCGACCTAATACTCTTGGAAAAGATCCGTAAACCCGGGGATGGGGTTTGCCGCCTAAGAGCCCATCGGTGCATACATTTTGTTCCGGCCTTCTCATGAAACGTATAACATGTTCTTCTGTCCCATAAAAATCAACCATGCCAACTGCATTTTCTTCATCATGGAGGAGATCAAAGGTAGCTTGATAAGGATCCTTACCCCTTAATGTTCCAATCTCAATGAGGCTTTTTCCTACCAGATCTTTATTCGCTTCCGTTTTAATACTGGTAACAAAAATTTGATCTAAGCCGGCAAAGTCAATAAAGTTATCCCAACCCGGAACGCCATGTTCAATATCCCAAATCATTTTTTCCCTCAGTTGGGGATCCTCAAGACGTTTAATTAAAGTATCTGTCCCGCCATCATGCACCCAAGGCGGTAAGATAACTCCCAACATTGTACTGCCCGCAACATAGGGATACTGGTCAAAAGAAACACGTATTCCTTCTGCCTCGGCCTTTTCCAATAACTCTAAAACTTGGTCGATCTTGGTCCAGTTCTTTTTATCACACACTTTAAAGTGAGAAAAGTGAATTTTTACGCCCGATTCTTTACCGATCCGGATTACCTCTTCCATAGAAGCCAGAATAGCATCAGCTTCACTGCGTTGATGAATAACAAATATACCATCATACTCAGCGACTACCTTACATAACTCCACCAGTTCCCTGGTCTCTGAGTAAGCACAAGGCATATAGATCAAACCGGTGGAGAGTCCATAGGCACCCGCTTCCATTTCTCGGCGTAGAATTTTTTGCATATTTTCCAGATCAGTATTATTGGCCGGAAGACTTCCTAAGCCCATGGCTTCCATACGAATGTTGCCGTGGGGAACGAGGTAACTCTCATTGAGACCAATTCCGGTTTTCTCTAATAAATTCAAATACCCACTTGTATTTTCATAACCCCAGTCAATCTTATCGCTGTCACCATCCAGCCCGGCTAAATTTTTACGCCAAGAGCTTATATACTTTGTCGGAAGCGGGGCCATCGAGATTCCATCTTGACCCAGTACCTCGGTTGTAACTCCTTGCCTTACTTTTGGCTCGACATACGGGTCAATGAGCAACTGTAAATCCGAATGACTGTGCGTGTCAATAAAGCCTGGGGCCACAACCAAGCCGGAAGCATCTATAACCATATCGAGATTCTTATCTTCTACAGTCCCAATAACACTCATTTTGTCATTCTCGATTAAGATATCTCCTTTAAACGAAGGAAGACCGGTCCCATCCACTATCGTTCCATTTTTAATTAATGTTTTCATTAAAGTGATCTCCTAACTTAGACTGACTTGATAATTCCGTAATAACCCTTTGTCGCCATTGCTAATTGTTCAATTTCAATATACTCATCAATAATATGGGCTAAATTTTCCGGAGATGCTCCAAAGCCAATAGTCTTAATCCCAGCTTCTCCGGCATAATGACTTCTATTCGTACAAAAAGAGTACTGGGTAATTTCCGGGTTTAGCCCCTGCTTTCGCAGGCCTTGGAGAACTTTTTGCACATATTCATCTTTATCATCTATAACCACCCAGGGAAAATCTTTCGCCTTCAATCCTATTGCCGGTGTAGCAACTCTCCTTCCCTTTAGCACAATATGCCATCGCCTTAAATTCCTGATCTTCCCGGCTTAACTCATTAATTGCCTTGAGAATAGGACTTAGTAGTACACCCTCCTTTGTTTCCCCAGAGTTCTTTCGAAAACTCCCGATGTCCGGAATCACTGGATTCCAGAGCTCGGGGGTTTTTCGTTTCCTCCAGAAATTCACCCGAAATCCCTAAAATATTTCCAGGAAATTTACCTGTAGTTACCATATATGGTTTGAGTTATCCTTGACTTTTGGAAAACACCCCCAAAATCGATCTGGATGGTATTTATTACCATACTACTTCATGTTGGGGTGGTTTGGCCCTTGCGGGCGATGGCACCTGTATCAACACCGGGGCCAGTCTGAGGGTAGGTTAGCTGTGCTATGCCTATTTGCGGGTGTGATATCTCAAACTGTTACCGACAACATTGAAAAACCACCCAACTCAGCTCTCGTGACCGGATCCGCCTCCCATAATTACCCATGGAAATTAGTTTTCGAATCTACTCTCCCCAACCAGCAATCTTCGATCATAAGTCACCCGACAATAATCGGGTACCACGGAGGCCCCCAGATAAGGGGAAGATTTAATATCGGTTAATTCCATAATTCCCAGACCCAGTACATCTTGGCAAGGAGTTTCAAGACTCTTGATTTTTTCAATTAGTTTGGTCATCTTATAAACTGCGTTAATTCCTTTTTGAGGGTTTGCTGAATGAGCAGGTTTACCGAAAGTTTCCACAACGATTTCTGCCCACCCCTTTTGTCCCCTCTTCAAGTGTTTAATGTTGATTCCTCACCGATAACCACATAATCCGGTTTTACTTTCATGCTAATACTTCTGGTGGCAACCCCTTCAAAGCACTCTTCATGTACGACTCCGGAAACATAAATTTCCCCGGCAAATTCCTTTTTAATATCCTCGGCAAAGTAGTCAGCTGCACTAACCATAGCTGCAACGCTCCCTTTCATGTCCGAAGCTCCCCGGCCAAAAATCTTGCCATCCTCAATTTCCCCGCTAAAGGGCTGATGTTTCCATACGGATGGATCAGGCACAGGTACTGTATCATATGTCCATCTAAGAGGATCTTATTTCCGGACCGGTTTCCTTTCATACAACCAATTACATTCCCGTAATCATCAATAGTTACGTTATCATATCCTAACTCGGTAAAAGCTTATTGCAGTTTCCCTAAGCAAAATGATTCGTTCCCAAGACGACCAATGCATTCAAATCCGATGAGTGGGTTGACCATGTACCTCAAGGATACAAACTCCAGGTGCAGCACTATCTAGCAGTAACCCCCACAATGGGTTAACAAATGGTTTCTATCTCCGGAGCAAATTAATGCCTCATACAGCTGAGAAATGCTTTTGTCCGCTCCTGTTGAGGATTCTCAAAAAACTCTTTAGGGCTTCCAACTTCAACTATAACGCCCTGATCCATAAAAATAACACGGTCGGCGACTTCCCGAGCAAAACCCAACTCATGTGTAACGACTATCATCGACATTCCTTCATCTGCTAATGACTTCATTACACCTAATACTTCTCCTACTAATTCCGGGTCAAGGGCTGAAGTCGGTTCATCAAAGAGCATTATTTTAGGATTCATAGCTAACGCCCTGGCAATAGCTACGCGTTGCTGTTGGCCGCCGGATAATTGAGGAGGATAAGCATCACGCTTTTCGGCTAATCCAACTCTCTCCAATAATTGCAATGCAATTTTAACAGCTTCTTGACGATTGAGCGTTTTCACCTGGATTGGTGCCTCAATAATGTTTTCCAAAACAGTTTTATGGGGGAATAGGTTAAAACGCTGGAACACCATACCTATGTTAGTCCGTAAAGCACATAGATCGGTCTTATTATTAATTTCTACTCCTTCGAAACGGATTGTACCCGCTTGAATGTTCTCAAGCCGGTTTATACAGCGCAATATTGTACTCTTGCCGGAACCACTCGGCCCTATGATAACAACCTTTTCGCCTTCATCAACTACCAAATTTAATCCTCTTAATACTTCAATACTACCGAACGATTTATGAACATTCTCCATTTCGACCATATGTTTCATTTTTGGGCCATCCTCCTTTCGAGTTGATTAGCGATAACCATAAAGATTGAATTCATAATTAAGTAAATAACACCAATTGTGGTATAAACCTCGAAGCTGCGAAAAGTTGTATAAATTAGTTGTTCACCAGTTCGAAGTAATTCTGTGATAGTTACCAATGACGCAATAGATGAATTCTTCAAGGTCATAATAAACTGGTTTACAAGAGGAGGGATACTTATTTTAACTGCCTGTGGAGCAATGATTCGGACCATAGCTTTGCTATAACTCATTCCTAGCGACTGTGCCGCTTCCATTTGTCCTTTATCAACTGCTTGAATTCCAGCCCGTAGAATTTCTGTTACATATGCTCCAGTGTTTACGGCCAGTCCTAATATACCTGCAGTCATGCTCGATAACTTAATACCAAGTTGGGGTAAGCCAAAATACAAGATAAATAATTGCACCATAAGAGGAGTACCCCTAATAATCCATACATAGACAAAGCCTATAGAATTCAGCACTCGGTTAGATGAAATTCTAAACAACGCACCAAATAGTCCGAATATCATACCTATAAGTAAAGCAAAGAGAGATACTTTCAGTGTAACAATACCACCTTGTAATAAGATTGGTAATTTGCTTAATATGACGGAATAGTCTAGGTTCATCCCTATCTCCCCTTCTTTATAAAAAACTCTTTTGAAGAAGATAATTTTCAAAATTCAAAAAGAGTAAAGATCCGGGACGTTTGGTAAGGGTCTAATTTAACCACTTACCAAACCGCCGAACCTTTTATTAAAATTGTCTCAGCTATACAACGTGGTATTTTTCTTTTAAACAGGACTATTATTTCGGGCTAGATTTATTAAATCTTCCTAGTTTTTAATTAACCATTTTTTATAGAGTTTTTCTGTTTCTCCATTTTGCTTCATTTCTTTTAAAACTGAGTTAACCAAATCTACTAATTCTTTATCACCCTTTTTAAAAGCAATACCCAATGATGATTTAGTGAATGGATCGCCAACTATTTTTACATTTGAATGAGTCTTGTCGTACTCAAGTTGGTTAAGTAAATCGTTAATGGCCACATCCACTCTTCCTGCTTCAAGATCCATTAAGTAATCTACAGTTTCTTTATAGCTCTTAATTGTAATATTTATCCCTTTATCCTTTAGATCTTGTGCTACTTTTTCACTGGTTGCCCCTGTTTTTACACCTACCACTTTTCCATTTAAGTCATTTGTACTCTTAATAGCAGTATCATTCGCACGCGTAACCAATACCATACCTGTATCCATGTATGGATCAGCAAAATCAACGACTTCCTTACGTTGATCCGTGATATACATCGCAGCAATTACAAGATCAGCTTGTCCGATTTGCAAGGTAGGGATAAGGCTTGTAAATTGCATTTCTTTAATCTCTAATGGCACACCAATTTTCTTAGCAATCACGTTCGCTAAATCAATATCGTAACCTACCATTTCATTGGTTTTTTCGTCATGATATTCAAAGGGGCGATAATCACCGGTAGCCAAAACAAGTTTGCCATTTTTCTTAATCGCGTCTATACGGCTGCTCGAAGCACTTGTTGTTGGGGTGGAGGCTTGTCCACATGCAGTTAACAATAACATTGCAGCTAACATTACAGTTACTAATCCTAAAATCCTTCTATACTTCTTCATTTTCGACATCTCCTTTGTTCTTTCATTTTACCTCTCTAAAAGCACTATTTATTTGTCGAGTGAACCAGTTGACTTTCCAACCACCCCCTTAGATTCATTACTAACTTGACCTACGCTTGTTACTCCTGCTTTCATAGAACTTATATAAATTCTAGCAATAGCCCAAAAAAGCAAAAGGCGTCGCCGAGTATCTAAAATTTGAGATACCCAAACAGCGCCATTGCCATTTACATATTGGTTCTATAGAACTCTATAACTACAGCTAGTGCGAAATAGCCACAATCCCTAGATCAAACCGTTTATTAAGTGACGACTTATGCATTATCGCGAGCCTGTTTAATCTTTTCATCATATTGAAACGAACTGCATCATCATCCTTAATTAAAACCACTAAATCTGTTGTTAAAACATTATGGATGAGTGTACACATCTTGTCTCCGATTCCCTCGATTCGGTGCTGGCCACATCCTCCATTTGCTAGTGTTGAACACTCGTAGGGTTCTAGTGTAGCAATTTTCGCTTCAGGGAACATTTTCTTAATTTCGTCTCCTGCAGCAATAGTTCCAGCTGAACCCGGAGCAGAGGTAAAAGCGGAAATACGGCCATTACCAATGCCCTTAAACTGCCTCAATTGCTGAATTTCCTGTTATATAACGATGAAACCGATAATTTGGAAAGAGTTCAAATTGAGCTAAAGCTTTATTGACCGGGTTTTTCATTAATTCATAGGTCCGTTATAAGGTAAATATGACGTCGGATTCCGTTCCTGGGGTTAGATCCAGTTCCACTACGTACTTTTGAATGCGTTCATATCGTTCCGTACTCATGTTATCAGGCATAATAACTATCGCTTCGTATCCCATAAGACGGCAAATGTAGTACATTATCCCATAAAAACCGTAGCCGACCAATTTCCTATCTCAACATAGTACCAAATACCTACCGCAAAAGAGCATCTGCGATTGCTGCATAACCTCGGACAGCCTTCTGAAGATCATCAAGGGAGATCCACTCATCAACCACATGAGCTAGTGATTCTTGACTAGGCCCATACCCAAGCGTGGGAATGTTCCGTTCTCCTGCACTGCAACTCCCATCCGTACAAAAAGAGTAAGTTCCAACTTCCGGTGAGATTCCAATGGCATACAAACCCTCAAGCGCTTTTTTGATAAACTCAGATTCTTTATCAAAAAGCCAGCCCGGGAAGAACCGTCGGGCTACTAGTTTTCTTCCCGTATAAGTATGGAGTTCACCCTCAACCACTTTGACTTCAAATGGAATATCTGGGTTTTGTCCAACTAGAGCCGTTCTTAGAAGTTCTAAAACACTCTCTTGAGTCTCTCCAACCAATAGACGGCGATCAAGAGTTGCGGCACAGCGTTTTGGAACCACAGAAGCCCCCGGGTAAGGCTGAGAGATAATATCGGTCAAAACTGTAATTCCTGCACCTAGTTGTGGATGTTCAGGGTAAGGCATTTTCTCCAAGGTACTAACTAAAGGAACCATTCGGTAAACAGCATTTTCCCCTTTATCAGGGTTGGAAGAGTGACAGCTCTTGCCGAAGGTTTCCAGGGAAATCTCAGCCCGGCCTCGCTGACCCACATTAAGCCTCAGTTCACTCGCCTCGCCAATGATTACAAAATCCGGTCGTACATCATCGATTATGTCTCCAAGGCAAACTCCCTCAAAGATCTCTTCCATAACCACACCCGCTACTAGCACACGTCCACCCCATTGGGCTTTGCGCAGGATCAGTTCTGCTGCTCCATAAACCATTGCAGCGACTGCGCCTTTCATATCCGAAGCCCCACGTCCGAAAAGTTTGCCGTCACGGATTTCCCCGCCAAAAGGATCTATACTCCATTCACCCGGATTATCGACTGGAACGGTATCAATATGCCCATCGAAAAGAATAGTTGGCCCTGGCAGTGCCCCGACTATTTCCCCGATAACGCTTCCGTTCTGATCGATCCAAACACGATCATAGCCCAGATAGTGCATCTTTTCGGCAATTGCTTGAGCTACTTTTTGTTCCTGGCCGGAAGGACTGGGCCAACGGATTAGTTCCGCTGCAAACTCACTTACACTCATTGTTCTGCCTCCTATTATCAAACAGATGAACGACGCCCAAATTGAGAAAGGACATCTTCAACTGAAGTAAGAATCGGTTTTACCAACATAGGTTCCGGAACTGCTTTCTGAGCTCCTATGATGTCTTTTAGCCCGGATCCCGTTACCACTAAAGCAAAAGTTTTAGTAGGGTCTACTAGGTCTTCACTTAAACTATTTTATCGGCAACGACAAGTTCCCGCGAAATATTTCCTCATGTCGCAATTACTATGCAAACGTCATGCCAACCCGAAAAACCTTTGTTCACGCGGCATATAGACATTTGTCTTTTTATCATAATGATAAAAAATACCGCTTTTAAAGCGGCGTTTCTTATCATTAAAGCGTTTTAGCTCAAATTATCAACATGATATTCAATTTATCATTTTGATATTCATCATAAGTTAAAACGAGCCAGCTTACGGTACAAAGTAGCGATACCAATACCTAAAGCCCGGGCAGCCCGCTCTTTGCCCTGAACCGTCGTCCCAAATTCATCGAGACAACGCCGGATCATCTCGCTTTCCATACTTTCTAAGTTATAATGTGAGAGCTGTGCTTCCCCCTGAACATTACGCAATTTAATGGGAAGAAGTTCCTCCGTTAGGATAGGGCCTTCAGCAAGGTTCATGGTATATTCCATGACATTTTGAAGCTCACGAACATTACCGGGCCAAGAATACTCATAAAGTTGCTCTTTAAATTCCTGACTTACTTTTTGCACTGACTTATTTAATAGTTCATTATAAACTTGAATAAAGTGCTTAAGTAAAACTTCTATATCCTCTTTGCGTTCGCGCAGTGGTGCAATAACAATTGGGATAACATTAATTCGATAATAAAGATCCGCCCGAAATTCTCCTTGAGCCATCATTTCTTCCAAGTTACGATGAGTCGCGGCAATAACCCTTACGTCAACAGGATTGGGTTGCATTGCACCTACTCTTTCCACTTGCCGTTCTTGTAACACACGTAGGATCTTAGCTTGGAGAAATAGGGGCATATCACCAATTTCATCGAGAAAAAGTGTTCCGTTATTAGCTAATTCAACTTTTCCTAGTTTCCCGCCTTTTCGAGCCCCCGTAAAAGCGCCTTCTTCAAAACCAAATAGTTCACTCTCTAAGAGTGTTTCGGGGATTGCACTGCAATTGATAGCTATAAAAGGGCCATGTTTACGGGGACTAAGATTATGAATAGCCCGGGCCAGCATTTCTTTACCTGTACCACTTTCGCCGCGAATAAGCACCGTTGAATTACTAACGGCTACAATCTCTGCACGTTCACGCGTTCCACGGATGATTTTACTTATCCCTAATATATCATGTACAGTGCAATTAGCTTCATGGGTAGAATGCCTGTTCACAATACGGCTAATCTCATCAAGAGGACGTATCGTTAGCACTACTCCACAAATACCATTATCCGTAACGATCGGTCGTGCCCTTAGGAAAAGTTGCTGTTTAACCTGGTTCGGACGTACACTGGCTTCATAATCAGGCCTCTCCTTTCCATTTAAAGTAACAGCTAGAATATCGGTTACGGTTTTTTGGGAAAATAGAATCGTTAGATGAGTTCCTTTCTGAATAACGGTTGGCAGAAAAAGCCTCTTTGCTATAGGATTGCAGTGCTCAATATACCCTTCTTCATCAACTGTTAGAAGCCCTTCCTCCAGGCAGTCAATGATAGAGTGTAAATAACGGTTAGAAGAAAGCAATCCCTTTAAATACTCTTCTTCTTTAAGTTTTAAAGCAATGGTTTCTGCCATTTTCGTTAAAAAAGTTAAATAGGAATCCGGATTTTCATAGATTATCTCTGCCTGTTCATCAGTAAAACATAAAAGCCCAATAATACCTACGGTACGGCCATCCACGTTAATCGGGGACACCACTTCATATTTTTCCAAACAGTTGGAAAAATACTTACACGGCCGACACAACTCATGATTTCCAGGCTCATCAACGACAAATTGTTTACCAGTTCGTAATACTTCACGATAAACATAGCCCTCAGTATACATAGATTGTCCTACACCAGAACGGTAACGCCCTGTTCCCGCAACCCGTACCATATGATCATCCGTAATTTCTACATCAATCTTTACTACAGTTGCAACGGCTTCGGCAATTTGTTGTGCATAGTCTTGAACAGCCATCAGCGTTTCCATATACTCACTCCATTTATCCAAGCGTTTAAGACTCCCACTTCTATAAGTGGGAGTGGGAATTCTGTTCTCTGCTTTGCTAATCATTTTCCGATTTTCTGCTATTCCATAGTATTGGTAGTATCCTATAAGTTTCCGGCTTAACGCCGCCATGAGCGCATCCTTTTGGGCATGCCTGTTATCCTTAATCCAGAGCTTGGCTCGGAGTAGGCTCGCTCGGTACTTCTTTGCGCTGGTCTTCCGTTTTACGCGAAATTTCCCGTTCTTGCCCGTGCTGCAGTAGTGGGTGAAACCCAGAAAATCAAACGTCTCGGGTTTGCCCCGGCCGCCCTTCTTTCTCTCATTGTCTCCGTTGTCGTTTCTCTTCTTCCCTGCGTTTCTTCCGAAGGCAATAATCTTGGACTTCTCGGCTGAGATGTCTAGCGCGAATTGCTTTAGCCTTTCGACGAGCACGGCATAAAATTCTCGTGCCTCGTCTTCGTATTGAAAGCAGAAGACATTATCATCGGCATACCGAACCATATAGGCCGCCCCTCGAGCCTGTTTCTTAATACGCTTCTCGAACCAGAGGTCGATAACGTAATGCAGGTAAATAGTCCCAAGTATTGGGGATGCGATACCGCCTTGGGGTGTTCCTTCTTCGGTTTCGTACCCGACTCCGTTGTCCATGATTCCTGCTTTTAGCATGCGCTTAATCAGACGGATGATGTTAGGGTCTTGGATTCGATGCTCGAGGAACTTAACCATCCATTCGTGATTGACATGGTCAAAGAAGCCTTTGATGTCTACGCTTAGAGATACGGATCACCCCGCACCTCCCAAGACTCGCTTTAGGTTGGCTGGCTAACCTTTTCCTAGTGGGACTTTCACCCACTGCGTGATACGCCCTTTACTTGGCGCACGGTACGACCCCCGACCCCGGGAGAAGAGGCGTTAGACTCTTCTCCCGAGCATCGTTCAGGGCCTATCAAGGGCAGGATCATGGCTGTATATCTTTTAGAAAGTTCTTTTGGATTAACTTTTATAGCACCCTTACTACCACCGTAAGGTATATTTACGAACGCGCATTTAAAAGACATCCAAGCTGCCAGTGCCTTCACTTCATCGATATCAACATCCTGGTGATACCGAATACCGCCTTTACACGGTCCTCTCGAACTTGAATGCTGTACTCGGTAGCCCTCAAAGACCCTGATCGATCCGTCGTCCATCTCTACCGGTACAGCTACCTTCAATTCTCTTTCCGGATACTTGATAGTCACATAGTCATTTTCTTCAAGACCTAATAATTTTGCCGCCTGTTCCAGAACTTCCAACATGTTGTTATAGGGATTGTACGATTTGCTCATGCATTCTCCTCCTTGTTATTGTGGGTAGGGCTCAGCGTAAGTTACCTAACAACTTAGATAAGGCTTGAAACTCTTTAGAAAATACTCCCCAAACACGGCACCTCCCTTCCTGCTTAGACACCTTCGTTTACCAACGGCTGGAGACGTTTTCCACATGTTGTTTCATCTTCTTTTCAGCGGTATCGCCATCGCCATATTTAATCGCTGCCAAAACTTCCTTATGTTCACGTATGGCTTCCTGGGCATTGGTCTGTAGAGTCCCTGAAAGGATCAAAAAGCGATGAACCTGAACATTGATGGTCTGAATAATATTCCCTAACAAGTCATTATCGCTGTATTTGCCTACGGCCGTATGAAATTCATAATCTTTTTGAAGAAAAAGGTCATAGTCATCCATCTTGGTGGCTTCCTCCTGACTCTCCAGGATTTCTTGAAGATCTATCAGTTCCTCTGGCTTGATGCTGGTTGCGGCGGCTTTGGCCGCCAGGGGTTCGAGCGCAATCCTAACCGTAAATACTTTTTTGACATCCTCAAAGGATAAATCCGCCACCATGGCATTTCTACCTGGATTGATGACAACCAACCCTTCAAAAGACAGTTTTTTGAGAGCTGAGCGAAGTGGAGTGCGGCTTATTCCTAACTCGGCGGCCAAAGCCTCTTCGGAAAGAATCTCCCTTGGTTTCAACTTGTTATTGAGGATGGCATTTTTAATCACCAGATAGGCTTTTTCTGACAAAGAAACATCGTTGCCAATCTTAGGGAGCATATTTCTGAAATCCCTCCTAAAATGTATTTGTATTTGTATACAATTTAGTGCTTAAAAAATTTTGTTTATTTTATTTTAATTCAGCCTATTTTATTTGATCCATAGCTAACCGCAACCAGGGCTCTTTTTAATTTTACTCCGAAAATAACTTAAAGCCTTACCTGTGTCTATGACACAAGTAAGGCTTCATTGCCCCATTCCTTTTAGAATAAAAGGAATGGAATCCCGCCCTTTTTTCAAGGGGGTTGTTCAAAAATTGTTCAAAAATTGTTCTGAAGCAGTCTCATCCAACCGGTTAATGTGATAATCACCGGTACCTAGTCCGCAAACTCTCTTATTTCAACGTATGCATAGATCTTATCAGATAAAACGGTGGTTGTCAAGATAGTTGTCGCATTACCTAAAAATAAATTCTCTGGGGTAGACTTGACATGGGACCCTACGTCGGATGCTTCAATGGGTCGAGGAATGTGGCTTCAGGGATGTATTCCTTTTGGGTAAGCCCCATCCCTTGATTTAGGGTAGCATCCGCCGCTCCCATATCAAGTCTTCATCTGGGGCCAAAGTTGTTTGGAATCGGACTAAGGGATTACTCTAGGACGCATCCGTGTTAGGCTCAACTCGATCCTCCATCTGAGATTTCTCTGGATTAAGCCACACTTCATCCGAAAGTGACCAGTTCCTGGTCTGACGTGTCCAACGTTCCGGATGTCGAGCCTTTGCAGCCTCATAGAGCTGGTGCCGTTTCTCAAGTATCTCTTCGCCCTGACCACTGTGCCGCTGGTGCGGCGTGAGGAATTTGATACCACTATGGTGATGGTGGTAGTTGTACCAATGAACGAATTCCTTGACCCAGGTCCTGGCATTATTAATAGTAGCAAATCCTCCAATCGGATAGCTTGGTCGGTATTTACAGGTCCGGAAAATGGACTCGGAATAAGGATTGTCGTTGCTAACCCTTGGGCGACTTCGAGAAGGCGTAATGCCCAGTTGATAGAGTGTTTCCAGCATGGATACTCCCTTCATGGGGCTGCCATTATCGGAATGTAAGACCAAAGGTTCTTCTTGTCGGGTTATATTCTGAGCCATGACTGCCCGCCGAATGAGTTGACTGGCATGTTCTGCACTTTCTTCGAGCCAGACTTCCCATCCGACAATGTCTCGGCTAAAGATGTCCAGGATGAGGTATAAATAGAAGTAGAGTCCTCTAGCCGGGCCAGGTAGTAGGATAAGCATTCAGCGCCTTGTTCATCTCTGAATAGGTTTCCGAATACTTTCCTCCGAACCGTACTTACACCTTTCAGTGTATACGGCTCTCCATCTACCATTTAATATCACGAAGCATTGATAATGTGGCCGAAACAATGTTCACATACAGGGAGTGTTTTACGCCTCAATTCGATCATGCGGATATTCCACGGCGTATTCGCTCGGAGACTGCTTAGTTTGCGCACATGGTGAATTAAAATTCTAACGTTCACCGCTTTGCAAAGTTCACAGATGCCCTGCTTCAGTTTGTACGCCGGGCTGTATCTGCCAAACGGGTATTTGTATTCGATTTTAACGTCATCTCCATATTTGGGCTTACTAGACTTGTCTCTGCGAAATCCATTGTGATAATATAGCGTGATTCTTTCTACACCCTTTTCTTTGTATCGAACGCCAAGTTTGCCATCGATGTCATACTTGATTCTGATTTGTTTCACTGACTTCTTATACTTTTTGGCTAGCGTCCTTAACCGGCTGTAGTACATAAAATAGTTGAATTTATGTAGGACTGGGGTGTTATTGGCTATTCTGTAATAATTATAGAGCCCTCGAACTTCTTGGTTATACTGTTGTATGATTTCGAGGTCCGTTTTGTTAGCGATTTTATTTCGAGCAATCGGGTGCCATTTTTCCGGTTCGTTTGGTGTTTGGGGTCGGATCTTGATTACTTAATACGCATGTAGTTTTTTTACCAGCTCTCCTTGGGTATGAGTAGCTTGACACAGTAATTATGGGTGCGTGTCAAGGTTCCCTTTGAGTTGCGACGTGGATTATTGTTACGTGCAACAGTTATGCCGAAGCTGAGAAATTTTGCTCGTTTTGCCGAATGTGTGATAAGCGTTTTCTCGGCTGACAGGCTCAAACTCAGTCTTTCTGATAGGAACTTTGCTATGTTGTCCTTTATTCGCAAGGCATCGTTTTTACTTCCGATTATTCCTACCAGAAAGTCATCAGCATATCTTACATACGAGAGTCTTCGGTATTGAGGGTCAAATGGATCAGCGTACGGAATATTGACCATTGTCTTTTCTAGCGATTTGACCTGTTTACGAATTTTAGACTTTTCTGATCTATCTAAGGTTTTCCATGTGGGAGCGTATTTCTTTTTAATATAGTATTTTTGTGCCTCTGCTTTTCGGTGTTCAGGATTTCTCCTGCGTGCGCTTCCCGTATCGAAAGACTTCTTAAAATCCATCATATGTTTGTCTAGTTCATTCAGGTATATATTCGCTAGAATCGGACTGATGATCGACCCTTGGGCGGTGCCGCTGTACGTGACGTGATACTGCCCGTCTTCCAAATAACCTGCTTTAAGGAATTTCCAGATGAGTTGAATAAATCGTTCATCCTTTATTCGCTTGCGCAGTATTCTTACAAGGATGTCGTGATCGATTGTGTCGAAATAGGCAGATATATCACCTTCAACGAACCACCTTACCCCATTGAATGTGCTTTGAATTTGTTGTAGTGCCGTATGACAGCTTCTTTGCGGTCTAAACCCGTGGGAGCAATGGAGGAATGTATCTTCCCATATGCTTTCCAGAATCATCCTTGTTGTTTCTTGCACCAGCTTATCATCAATTGAAGGAATACCTAGCGGGCGTTTCTTTCCATTCTTTTTCAGAATGTAAGTTCGGCGTGCTGGATTTGGTTTATAAGTTCCGTTTCTTAGCTGGTTTATAATGTCATTGATTCTTAATCGGGACGATCTGACTGGGTGGCAAACTTTGAAATTCAGGTTGGTTGACTAATTCCAAAATGTTCTTGCATTCTGCTTGTGTGAGTTTATTTGCTGGTTCAGGACGCTTCGCTAAGGGTCGCTGATCGGCCTCAGGTGCCCCATCATCACTCTAATGGAACGGACACCTGGCCCACAATTTCGTGCTCGAATTAATATACATGCATTGATTATATATTCTACGATCAGTGCCGAGTTCCAACAACTTTCACCAAGTCATTTTGCTAACGGCCCGAAATGATCAAGTGGCCAATATCTTATGAATACCTTTCCAACAATGTTCTGATTCGATAATTCACCCCAGTAGTGACTGTCCCTACTGTTATTCCGGTTATCTCCCAAAACAAAATACGAGCCTTTCTGAACTACAAAGGGGCCAAATTTGTAATTCGGTTTCTCCATTTCATATGGTTCAGTGAGTTCCTTTTCATTGATAAAAACTTCCCCATCCCGGATCTCAACTCTTTCACCGGGAAGGCCAATAACCCGCTTAACCCAATCCGTTCCACCCTGATCTACATTTGACGGAGGACGAAATACAACGACGTCTCCCCTCTTAACCTCAGAAAACTTGTAAGATATTTTGTCAACGATTACTCTATCCTGTAACTGGATTGTTGGCAGCATGGAACCTGTTGGTATAACTCTAGCAACGGCCACTGTCGCTTGTAGCCCCCATAACAAAATAAATGAAAAAACAAATACTTCTAATGCATCCATTATGAATCTGCCTGTTTTCTTTGTGTCATACATACCATTCCCCCCCATATTCCATCCTCTTATTTTCCTTCACGAAATGACCAGCGATTCCCACCAAAATCAGGGAGTTTTACACACCTAGTATCTACGACAGAGCGTCGTAGATACTACCTTGTAAGAGGTATCAGCGAACTACTGTCGTACATCCCACCTTTTATATTCTACGAAAGGTATAAAATCCCTTCCTATTTTAGGAATATCCCAAAACCTCCCGCACTTCAACCCCGACCTTGAACACAAACTCCACCTCGATCTCGGATTGTACCTTAACCTTTTCAACCACCCTGCGAAATAGATCCTCGTCAAACTTAGTAAGGTTGGCCTCCACCAGATAATCCTACAATTCCTTGACCTGCTCAGGGGTATATTCTTCAAGCCCTTCCTTAGTGATCTTGTTCACGATCGTAAAAATGCCTGTTCCAATGCTTTCTCCTTGACCGTCTTCATATCACAGGCTTCATTTCCACCCATTTGATGGTTGATACATATCCATACGATCTGTTGATTCTTACCCTTGCCCCATTTGGTACGGCGAAATTTCGAACCACAGTTTTGGCAGAAGAGCTTCCCTGAGAAGGCATATTCACTCGTAAACTTACTCTTGCCCGTCTTGGAATAATACTGTGCAGCATGGCCATCGTTATCCGCCCGTTTTTTGGTTAAGAAATCGACCGTATAGGTCTTTTGCAGCAATGCATCTCCCATATACTTCTCGTTTTTGAGTATCCCAATCACTGTAATCTCGTACCATCTCGTTTTGCCTGCACCCGTGAGTACCCCGTCTCTTTCCAGACCCATTCCGATCTTATAGGTGCTTTTACCATTAAGGAATTCCTTGAAGATCCGGCGAACCACCTCTGCCTCCTCTGGCACTATGACCAGCTCACCATTCTCGTCTTTCGTATAGCCAAGAAATCTATTGTGATTAACAATGACCTTGCCCTCCTGAAAACGGTAGGCAATCCCCATCCGAGTGATTTGCGATATGTTTGAACTTTCCTCCTGGGCCAAACTTCCGAGCAAAGTGAAATGAAGTGAATCCCCAAGAGTAGACATGGAAAAATCCACTTAACTGAGTTAACCTAATAACAAGAAATCCAAATTGCAAATTTCAGACTCCTTTTTCAAATAACAACCGAATGATTGTGTTACACAATAACCCCGGCCATGAGCCGGGGTTATTTCTTTGCTATTTTCTTTCGTTTGGCGCGTTCATAAAAGTTTTCACGCTTGTCAATCATCAAAACTAATACTGAGACGTTTTCATCGATAATATCATAAATCGCCCGATATTGTACTCCCTTATGGTATAATTTCATCTTATAAAGGCCACGAAATTCCCCGTGTAACGATTCGCCACGTTCTCTTGGGGACTCTTCCAAAACAGTAAGTTGCCCCAACAGGCGCTCTCACATCTTCATAGGGCAACTACTTAAATACTTCTCCGCATCTTTCGTTAAGTTTACTTGGAACATCACTTCATTAGACTACGCAGTGGAACCGTCTTTCCTTCTCGCGCTTCTTTCCGTGCCTGATGTATCCGGTTAGCTTTATCCCTATCAAGAGATAACATTAATGATTCGGCATATGAAGCTAACTTTTCAGTAAACCGAGCACCACGCTTACTCACGGATACCACCTCCGCTTTTACGCTTGCTATGTTCCCACGTCCTTTTCTCTTCCTCCATTGGTATCTCCGTCTCTCTGAGTACATTTTATTCGCCTCCAGCCTGTAAAACAAGCACCTAGCTAACAAATTATTAAATTTTTCTTTATACCTTATGTTAGTCTGCCCTAAAAAATGAAGAAAGCCTCACCACAATGAGAAACTACGCTCCATTGAACCTCTCCACGACTGAAGTCGCGGGATTCAGGAGAACCCCGAAGCCCCAGCCGCTTCATTGATTCCTGTCTCATCGTCTTCGGCCCCCATTGCGGGATAGGTCTTACAAAGACTCAAGCAGGCTATCCCCGCAGTTCCTGCGGTTCATCTTACGTAATATCAGCCTGTCAATATCCGCAGACCTTCATTGAGAATATTTTTTGCCGCATTTTCATCCCGGTTATACTCTGACCGGCAAACGGGACATTGCCATGAGCGCACGTCCAACGTTAACATGGGCACCTTGTGTCCGCAGTTATGACAAGTTTTCGTGGACGGGTAGAACGGGTCTACCACTGACACTATCCGTCCAGGGATTGTGCGGGGGTTAGACCCCGAGGGAGGTGGCCGTTAGGCCAACTCCCTCGAGCCTTGCTTTCCATTAGAACTAAAACAATCATCGCCATGCGGCGTGTGTTTTTTATGATACCATCGGTTCCTGCTGCATCGGCAATAATCTGGATTTGGGGCGGCGTAACCACCCCACCTGGTAGATTAAGTATGATCCCCATCATGCCATTTACTTGTTCCGTAATTTCCCAAGTAATCGTTTCCATGAACGCTGATAATGTCCCTTTATGTTTCTTAAGCTGATCAACGGTTTTCCACCCAATAAGCCACCAGATCTTCCCCTGAAACGGGTCTTGCCAATAAGAATCCCTGCACTTCATCACAGCCATTGGTCCGCAGAAAATTCAACTGGGCCTCGGTTTCCACCCCTTCGGCAATCACTTTCAAACCTAGATTTTGCGCCAGTTCAATGATGGCCAGTACGATGGCTTGTCCATCCAAATGATTGTTCAGTGCAGCAATAAACGAGCGATCGATTTTCAAAGTATTCAGAGAGAAACGACTTAAATAGCTCAACGAAGAAAAACCGGTACCAAAATCATCGATCGAGAGACGGATCCCCATACTCTTGAGTTTTTGGAGAATCTCTACACTGAAGGCCACATTTTCCATGCTCAGGCTCTCCGTGATCTCCAGTTCCAACCATTTGGGCTCCAAACCCGTCTCTGCGAGAATCCCGGCAATCTGACTGACGAGACTTTTTTGACGGAATTGACGTGCCGAGATGTTAACCGCCACACGCACGGGGGGATAACCAAGGTCCTGCCACTGTTTGTTTTGGGCACAGGCGGTGTGCAAGACCCATTCTCCCAAAGGCAGGATCAGGCCGCTGTCTTCGGCGATCGTGATGAATTTTCCCGGAAGGAGAAGACCACGTTCCGGATGCTGCCAGCGCACCAGCGCTTCCATCCCACAAAACTGACCATCGCTGAGGCGGTACTGTGGCTGGTAATAAAGGATGAACTCTTGCCGTTCCAGGCCTCGGCGCATCTCGTTTTGTAAGGTGAGGTGTTCCGACAGACGCTCATTCAAGGCGAGGGTATAGAAGTGATACTGTTTGCGCCCCTCCGCTTTCGCCTGATACATGGCCGTATCGGCATGTTGGATAAGAATCTCTGGATCCTCCCCGTCGACCGGGTAGATCGCAATACCCAGGCTGGCTGTAACATATATTTCCTGTTCGCAAAGCTGAAAGGGGGCACTCAAGGCGTCCAGAAGTTTTTGGGCCACTTGGGCAGCTTGTTGCTCGGAGGACAATTCTGGCAGCAGGATGAGAAATTCATCGCCTCCCTGCCGGGCAACCGTATCTTCTTGGCGCAAAGAGGCTTTTAGGCGTTCTCCAACCTGACACAGCAGGCTATCTCCGGCGGCATGCCCCAGCGTATCATTTACCAATTTAAAATCATCCAGGTCGAGAAAGAACACCGCTACTTGATCCTGATGGCGTCGAGCCTGCAGGATGACCTGGTGCGCGCGATCTTTAAATAACAGACGATTGGGTAAATCGGTCAGGGCATCATGGTGGGCTTGATGGGATAAACGGCGCAGCAGAGCCCGTTTCTCACTGACATCGTGAAAGACAAGAACCGCTCCGATCACCTGCCCGTCTCGGTCGCGGATAGGCGCGGCCGAATCCTCAATTCCGATAGTAGAATGTCCCTTTCTGTGGATCAAGACGGTATGGTTTGCTAAACCGACAATACACCCTACCTGAAGACATTGGATAATTGGACTTTCAACCGTCTTACCAGTTTCTTCATTGACAATATGAAAGACCGTTTCCTGGGGAAGGCCATTCGCTTCTATATTCGCCCAACCAGTTAGGACCTCAGCCATAGGGTTGAGGTATTCCACGTTCCCCTGAACATCAGTAGTAATTACCGCATCCCCGATGGAATTTAAGGTGACTTGGGCCCGCTCTTTTTCCATCCAAACTGCTGCCTCTGCATTTTTACGTTCTGTGATATCGCGAATAATGCTTAAGATAATCGGATTTCCATTGACAACCGCTCTCTTAACGCTAACCTCGACCGGAAAAACACTTCGATCTTTACAAAGATGCCGACCCTCAAAATAGATCCCTTCCTGTACCGGTTGGAGCAAGTTTGACACTGCTAAGCTATCCTCCGGCAAGTACAAATCCTGAACAATCATATGAAGTAATTCCTCACGGGTATAGCCATAACGATTCACCGCGGCCTCATTGGCATCGAGAATCCGTCCGTCTGGATGAATAAATAAAATGATCTCCAAAATATTTTCGACTAAAAGACGATAGCGTTGAAGTGAATTTAATCCCCAGTGGAACAGTAAATAGAAAAATGCCGTCGTCACTCCAACATAGAGCAACCCTCGAATCATTGATAACTCAATGAACAAAGAAGGATCCGTTGCGATTAAACCTAATAGGCGATCCGAGACGAGAATCCACAATCCGCCGATTACGGTAAAAAGAGTAACCATCTGCAAGGATGTTACCCGTTTTAAATTATCCCATTTCCAATTTCCTTTCATTTGTACCCCCTCCTTTCGGATACTATTCTCCCTGCATTTCGCAAATAAAAACTGGTGAAAAGTCATTACTTAACATGGATGTATATTAGCTACTGAACAACCCATAAAAAGTAATTTATGATAGTTCTCAGAATGCTGTCAAATTGGAGGCAGGACATGGGAACAATGAAAATCACTTAATCTCCAAAACCCAAACCCGTCAATGAGTAAAAACGTAACGCTGATTATGACCCATAAGGGGATCAGTATCAGGAGGTCCTTTCCCCAGGCCGCTTCCATCATGTGCTCCGCAATCCAGTGGGAGATTCAGCATTAGCCGTCCTTTCTCAGTCCCGACACTGCTGTTGTAACTCGTTTAAGATTTTCACGACTTCCCCAGAAGCCTGCCCCATTCTTTCCAGAATCTGTTCCGCCTTGGCGATATTGCCTTGTTCATAAGCAACCGCCGCCTCACGAGCCAACTCATGGACCTGTTTATGCGGAGTCTCCAGTTGTTTAAACGCAGGCAACAAACGGCACTTTGCCGAATCCTGACTGTCCACCCAGTGTCCAAGGCGGCATTCGTGCTGGTTGCCAACTTCGCTGGATTTTATGTTTTCAAATCCCAAAATCAGGTTGTAGATTCGCCAAGTCCAGAACAAGTGGTCGGTCTTATAGAGTTCCAAGGCTTTATGGGTTCCTAAGTCAGGCACCTGACCGATTTGTTCTGCCCGCATCTTTTGTAACGATTGGCTGATGTCATAGATGCCCTGCCCTGTCACTTTAGCAATATGATCAATCTCTTTCGCCGCCATCGCAATCGTGGAGACACTGCTGGCAGATTCCTGAACGGCTGCACTTTGTTCTTCACTGCTGGCAGCAATATTTTGGATATCCTCGGTAATAGAACTGAAGTTGTGGATAATACCCTGTAAGGATTCTGCGGCTTCCTGCATGATATTTTTGCCGTTTTGCATGGTCTGGGAAAGCGAGGAAATATTCTGGGCGGTTGCTTGCGAATTCTGGTTTAACCCTGAGATTTTCTGTCGGATATCCGTCACCGAGGATTTCGTATGTTCCGCCAATTTGCGAACTTCATCCGCCACAACAGCAAACCCTCGACCCTGCTCACCCGCACGAGCTGCTTGAATGGCGGCATTGAGCGCAAGAAGATTGGTTTGGTCAGCCACTTCTGCAATAACACCCACGATTTGCTCAATCTCCTGCATGGAATGGAGTACATCTTGCACCTGCTGGCTGACCTTGGCAAATTCGTCGAAAGAACACTCTACAAATTGAATCGCCTGCTGGATTTTCTCCCCCCCTGTTGTCGCCGCTGAGGCCGCCTGTTCCACAAACGTCGCTGAGTTGCTGACGGAATTAGCGACCTGATTGGCGGCGGCTCCCAATTCTTCAGCTTGAGCCGACATGCTGGCAAGCTGACTCGTCTGTTCTCCGATTTTCACAAGCATCTGCCGAATGGAGGTCATACTGGTCAGTTGCTGCACTGTCCCGTCCAAATCCGCTAAGGTAGCGGAAGCTGAAGCCTGCCGTTCACGAATGACACGGTTTAAGATTTCGACCAGAGAATAAAGGGGACTAGATGAGGGAATGTCCACTTGGATCGGTTGGGTAAAATCGCGTTCAGGCAAAGATTGGTACAACTTGTTATAATCGGAACTATCCGTTAAATTTTGGGTGGTTTCACGTTTGAAAAATGGCATATTACCACATCCTTCTCTACGATTCATAAGAACTTGCTTGTTAACTTTAACAATCCCCCTTTCTTCTAAACATAAACCCTCTTTGGTGCCTTCTAAAATAACAAGCCGTCATGTTTAAAGACTATGGCGGCATTTCTCCCCTTTACGCACTCTAAAATAAAAAATAAAAGGCTGGATTTAACACCGCTTGGAATGCCTTATTTTTCCAGTCGGTATTAAATACAACCCTTTAGTGGTTTGTTGTTTAAAAGAGATCCATAGGGAATATTTATTCCATAATATGGAATTTAAGACATTA
>JAIMKP010000040.1 GCA_020692355.1 Desulfosporosinus sp. | reverse complement strand
TAGAAGTGGGAGTCTTAAACGCTTGGATAAAATAAGCCGGAGGAGTAAGGTATGAAAAAACCCCGTTACTCGAAAAAGGCCCTGGTCCGTTTATCCTTTGATTTAGTCTTTGCCTTCATGATCGTCCTTGTTTTGTGGACGCTAAACGCTGATTTTATCCATCTCGGAGGGGTTCATAGCCCCAAACCTGGGGAAACTAAATTGACTCTTTCCCTCACCCCTGGCGACTTAGCCCTCGAGCAATGGAAAGTCTTAAACATCACACTGAAAGAAAAAGATGCTATTTACGAAGTAAGTGTTGGCGACAACGATACAGGAACCCTGTTTAAGTTAAAGGTTGATTCGGCTAACGGAGAACTTTTGGACGTAGAAACAAAGAAAAAACTAATTACGGGGACAATATTAACCGAAAGTGAGGTCGCCACAAAGGTTTCTCAACAATTAGTCAGCTTGGTACCCGGTCGAGTGACTAAGAAGCAAGGAGAAACACTAGCCAAACTATCTTTGCTTTATGGTACGAAAACGGTAGCCATTGTTAAAATTAACCCTATAACGGCGAAACCAGTGCCTGAAAATACCAAGGAATTCAGGAAAATTAATAAAAATGAAAGCCCCCTTATTTCCAAGGACTTAATGTGGACCTTTGGCATTCTCGCCAGTGTTTTTTCCTTTGTGGGCACGCTACATTACTGGAAAAAGGGTTCGTTGTTTATAATTCTAAAGCGCTTGCGGGGTTACCACTCTTATTTATCGTTAAGTGCTTTAGTTTTCGCGCTGTTCCACGTTGTTGACAAGTTTCCGAAAATAGTTCTTTCCACGAGTTGGCTGATTTTATTCTTAATGGTAGCCATGACCTTAACCGGATTCTTCCGCAGGTATTTGAGGACAAGAAGTATGACTCAAGTTGTCTGGCGCAGGGTTCATACCCAGTACAGCATACTTTTCTATTCACTGTTAGCAATACACATACTCACAAAGGTTTTTCGTGGTGACTGAGGTTATGGTAATTC
The DNA here is from genome assembly GCA_020692355.1 of Desulfosporosinus sp. Classification (GTDB taxonomy): domain Bacteria; phylum Bacillota; class Desulfitobacteriia; order Desulfitobacteriales; family Desulfitobacteriaceae; genus JAJZPA01. The sequence goes on along the minus strand of JAIMKP010000040.1, from coordinate 27,303 downwards.
CTCATTAAATACATTCCTGCTGAAGTTCACTCAGGATACTTACGACTTCTTGGGAAGCATGAGCCATCTGTTCCAGGATTTTCTCAGCCTTGGCAATATTCCTTCACAATCTTTTCATAATTCATCCCTGATTTGAACATATCCACCCTCTATGATGGATTTAGATTTGAACTCGCAAAAGGGGGATATGTAGCAAATGTCCAAGTTACAGGAGAAAAGCAGAATCCAGTGGGTCAGACATACGATCCAGGCGCTCATCGTAGGGTTTATTGCCTATGTAGGTTTGAGACATCAATTTGGAACCGGGGGATCTCCGATTGATGCCTATTGTCCTTTTGGCGGAATCGAAAGCCTTTATTCACTGCTCGTCCAAGGTAAAATGCTTGCTAAAACGGCCTTTTCCAATCTCGTCCTCTTGGGGGCGCTCATCGTGGCGACCCTGATCGCCGGAGGTTTCTTTTGTGGCTGGATCTGTCCTTTGGGTACTGTTCAAGATTGGATTTACGCTATTCGCAAACGGATCGTGAAAAAGCCTTTAAAAATACCTCCTCAAGTCGATCATTATCTCCGTTATTTAAAATATGGGGTTTTGGCGCTCGTGGTGATCATGACGGTTCGGGACATGACCCTATGGTTTGCTAACTACGATCCTTTTCGCGTATTTTTCCACTTTAGTTTCGAGAGTACGACCGCCTACATCGTCTTAGGGGTAACCATTTTGTTAAGCCTCCTCATTGAGCGGTTTTGGTGCAAGTATCTTTGTCCCTTAGGCGCGCTCCTGACACCGCTCGCGAAGATTGGCTTCTTGAAGGTCAAAAAGACAGACCAGTGTGCGCAATGTAATCTTTGTCTTCGCCAATGCTCTATGGGACTCCATGAGATAGGTGAAAGCGGGTGTACGAATTGCCTGGAATGTGTGACAGCCTGTCCGTCTACGGGTGCCCTGCATATCCAAATCGGTCCAACGAAAAAAATACGTTCACCCTATCTTCTGCCGATCACCGGTATTCTGATTGGGACCCTCTTAATCCTGGGATCCATGGGAGCGGGTGTCTGGGAAACCAGAACATCGATGAGTCGTACGGCGATTCCAGCTGCTGTCGAATCAAGTGCCGGAAATTATCCACCGGTTGAGAGCATTACCGGGATGTCCTACCTTGATGAAGTGGCCAAAACTTATGATTTAGAACCGGCGGAGATCTTAAAGAAGGCAAAACTTGATCCGAATCAAAATTCCCACCAAACTGTAAAAGATATAACCAAGCAAAGCGGACTCGAAGTGGAAGTAGTTCGTGAAGCAGTCAAAGAGTTAATGGCCGAGAAAAAATAGTTGCGGATATCTTTTTCGGTATACAGTTTAGCTTGGGCAAAAACTGAGGTCGGTTTTTGCCTTGCTGCTTCTTGGTAATAGTCACTCCAGGGACTATCCCCGGCGATCACCCCGATGAGTAAGCATCCGCCGGGCTCCAAGCAGTCATAGAGTTCAGAAATACGGAAGGCTGCCGACGATTGCGTCAACAGCCTTATTGGATCTTACGAGTTGCTAATTAAGCAGCTTTCTTTTCGTGCACATTTTTCGTGAGGTTAGGTAACACCGCAGAAACGTAACCGAGAAGAATGCCCAGGACAAACGGAATGGTGGCAGCCACAATATCTCCGTTCGATCCAAAATACACAGCACACCCTGCAAAAGCGGCAGGAGCAAAAGCAAAGATCTGTGATGACATGACCATGACCATAATGAAGGCGATTACTGCGACTGCAACCGGAAGAAACCAGGCACCAGAGAAGAAAGGCATCGTCTTTACCACCAGAAATCCTAGAACAATCCCCAATAGCCCCGGTGCTAAACATTTTCCAATGGACTTGCTATCTCCACCGCCGGCAAAAAAGAGCGCCCAGCCGACAAAAGCCGGCCATGTCAGAAGATGAGCAATTACAGAAACGAAAGTCCAAATCCCGGCTAGAACCCCAATACTGAGTGCGAGTGGAAACATATTATTTTACCTCCCTCAATAATTTCCTACTTCAATAGCCACGTCTTAAAGAAAGGCCTAGTTGACAGCTTCCAAAATACCCAACAGAATCATGAGAAAGCCAGCATACCAATTTGCCTTTTCTGGCGGTGTCTGAGTCTGGCGAATGATCCTTGTCCTTCATTCACGCTAGAGTTTCTTGGTTATTTTGCTAAAAACTGCGTTCCAAGAGCATCAGCAGCCAAAATAGCATTATACACGTTCTGGGGATTCACCGGAACATGCATGTTGTAGATCGTTTCCCCTGCGGCGCACGAAAGTTCCGCGACCTTACGGATCTTAGCTTCAGTAATCTCTTGTACCCCGATTTGTTGGAGGTTAACCGGAAGACCTACCGCGACACAAAACTCTAAGACTTCGTTCAGTTCAGCGGTTGTCCGGTTTTCCATCACCATTTGCACTAAAGTACCGAAAGCCACTTTTTCCCCGTGATAATAGTGGTGAGTCTCTTCAAGGGCTGTTAGTCCGTTGTGAATAGCGTGGGCAGCGGCCAAACCAGCACTCTCGAAACCAAGACCACTAAGCAGGGTGTTGGCCTCTACTATTTTTTCTACATCTTGCGAAGGAACCTTTCGTTCAACGGCCAATTTTGCCCTTAAGCCATGTTCAATGAGGAGGGTATAACAGAGCTTGGCCAATACCTGAGCTGCTTCACTGGAGTTGCCGCCTGGCATGTTGATGGCATGTGATTTATAGCATGCTTCTGCTTCAAACCAAGTGGCCAAGGCGTCACCCATACCCGAAACCAGGAGGCGTGCCGGGGCATTAGCCACAATTTCCGTATCGACCAGAACTAAATCGGGATTTTTGGGGAGCACAAGATAACTCTCGAAGACCCCATCCGGAGTGTAAATGACCGAAAGCGCACTACAAGGGGCATCCGTAGCTGCAATTGTGGGCACAATCACAACGGGAAGCCTCATATAGTGTGCTATCGCTTTGGCAGTATCAGCAGGTTTACCGCCTCCAACACCCATAATGAAGTTTACACCGAAGTCCTCGCCGAGTCCTTTAAGACGATTGACTTCTTCCATGGAGCACTCGCCAGCAAACCTTTCAAAGGCAGCACTCATACCCTGTTCGCGAAGGCTTTCTTCGATATCCGTTTTGGCGATGGCCATAGCGCTTTTGCTACAGACCACCAAGGCTTTGTCCCCTAAAGCCAGATTCTTGACTTGTTCACCGATTTGGCGAATAGCTCCGGGACCTTGCACATAACGACTGGGAGAGATCATGATCTTTGACATAACGACAACCTCCTAAAATATTGATATTTATTTGTACCTCTTTAACAAATCAAGAAACGCTTTTTCAAAAAGAAGTTAAGCCGTTCCTCAATTTAGTTAATTGCGGTTAACAAATCCTTGTGGGGTGATGCGATAAACTCCACCCCTGCATAGGCTCCATCTTCTTTGATCTGAGCCACGGCAGATTTAACACTGGCTTGGACAGCACTGACCTCCCCGGTAATCAAGACAAAACTTTTTCCACCCATACCACGGGCCAAACGCACTTCAAGCAGATCCACGTTGGCCGTTTTGACAGCAATATCGGCTGCAACAATACCGGAAGCTACGGTAAAGGTTTCAATAATCCCCAGTGAACGCAGTTTGTCAATATTCGTTGTACCGGAGAGGGCAGGTAACACGGCCCTATGGACGTTCGGCAAAACAAACTCGTCAATGAGTTGGTCAGACGCCTTCGCTTTACCAGCCCGTAGGGCGCTGTTGACCGCTCCAACATCACCGCTGATTAATATAATGTACTTCCCCGGGCATACCGGCATGGATTGTAATAATTCAACATTCGCGGCCTTCAGCATTTCATCAGCGACCACAATGCCTCGTGCAATGCTCTTTATCTCTAACATTCCAATAGCTGCCTTCATCTAGTCCACCCCCTTAATTCTTGATCGCGATCATATGCCCTGTGATTTGGACCACCCGCCCACTGATAGAAGCGTGAAGGGGAACTCCCAGGGCCTCCTCGCCTACTTGGGCAATCAAGACACCTCTTTGAATGAAATCGCCCTCTTTGACAACAGCCTGAGCAGGAGCTCCGATGTGTTGCTTGAGAGGCAATTCAACGCGCTGCGGTATAAAAGTATCCATCGCTAACGGTGCAGGCACGTTGTAGTTTTCCAGTCCCAACCTAGCTACCAGGCGTTTAATCGGGATCTTCTTAAAATCCCTGTCTTCAGGAGGATGAGGCGTCTTGTTTAACAGCGGATTTTTCATCCCAGCAGCCAGAAGTTGCTTTTTGAGTTCACCATTCACCTTGTTAGGAGACAAACCCATATCACAACCGAATGTCTCACAGGCGCCGCATTGACAGCATAAAAATGCTCTCACGATATCCCCTGCCAACGCTTCTACCCCTTGGCCCAAGGCCCGCATGACTTTGTGAGGTTCCATACGATGGCCAAGCTGATAACGGGGACAAACAGCCGTACATTTGTTGCATTGGCAGCATACGGCACGGGCTCGCTGCAAGACCGTCGTTAATGAAAACTGTTTATTTACCACTAGGCTGTGGTCCGACGGTAAAACAATCAACCCTTTTGTCGTTTTGGTAATTGGTTTTGCTGGGTCAACTAAAGAACCCATCATCGGACCGCCTTCAATGATGCGGTAGTCATCCGGTAGAGGATGAGCCAACTGGACAAGATCGTAAATCGAAGTTCCTAACGCCACTTTGAGCGTCACGGGCTTTTCTACGGCTCCGGTAATTGTAACGTATTTATCAATAACGGGTTTTCCTTCCAAGGCCCCGCCGACATTGAGTAAGGTTTCGACATTCGTAACCACTGCGCCGACATCTAAAGGGATTCCGCCTTCAGGTACGACTCTACCAATGGCTTCGTATAAAAGAACTTGCTCGTCGCCTGCCGGATAAAAATCATCGATCAGCTTTATTTCCAGGAGAGAAAAGTCCCCTACCTCTTTCAGCAGGGCAACGACAGCACCTTTATATTTTGCTTTCAAGGCAAAAATCCCACGTCCAGCTCCAGTTATTGCCACGAGTTTCTGCAAGGACTCGCAGAGATATCGAGCATAGCGCTCAATCAGTTGCTGGTCCACTCTTAACAAAGGTTCGCATTCAGCACCATTGACGATGACAAATTCCACTTGGGCATCCAGCTTTTTATAGGTTGGGAAGCCGGCACCGCCGGCCCCAACTACCCCAGCCGAACGAATAGCTTGAATTTCTTCTTTAGGCATGGTTTCCACCTTCCGCTCTTACACAATTGAGAAACCGTCAACTAAGACGCAGCGGCGGCTGCGGGTGAAGCTCTTGGCGGAAGTTAAGCCCTCCCCGGTTGGGCCCGCGATGGTGAAAGTTGTGTGTCCTTCCCCGCCGATTCCGATTCCCGCATAAGATGGGCCATTTTTCACGAAAATCGTGGTTTCAACTGCCCTAGCAAAGGCGGTAAGGTTGTCAATGTTTTGCGAGTGCATGATGGCTGTGTGCCGATTGCCGTGCTCTACCTTGCATCCCAAAGCAATCGCATTCTCGACATTAGGAACCCTGACGATGGGCAAAATGGGCATCATTAATTCTTCTAAAACAAAGGGGTGATCCTCTGGGACTTCGCAGATAATGAGTTTCGTTGATTGAGCGATCTCGCGGCCGATTTCTTTCATCAGAAGAGCTGCATCTTTGCCCACATACTTCTTATTTACACCATAGACACGGTGCGGTTTGACCGTGCAGCCCTCAGCCATGACTTTGTCTTCACTCGTTAACACGAGTTTTACTAGAGCATCCACTTCGTCCGCCGAGGCCAGGTAAGCACCATTTTGACGCATATACGAAATAAGCTGATTGGCCACATAGTCGACAACAATGGCTTCTTTTTCGGCGATGCAAGGCAAATTATTGTCAAAAGAAGCCCCGGCGACGATGCTCTTGGCTGCTTTTTCCAGGTCAGCCGTTTCATCAACAACGACTGGTGGATTCCCGGCACCGGCTCCAATGGCTTTTTTACCTGAAGATAGCACCGCTTTAACAATAGCAGGGCCCCCAGTTGCTGCTAATAAGTTAATTCCGGGGTGCTCCATCAACTTTTGCGTATTTTCTAAACTCGGACTGGCAATGGCTGTGAGTAGGTTCCTAGGACCCCCAGCTGAAACGATAGCTTCACTAAGGATTTCTACGGTTCGTAGAGTGGATGACTTGGCGCCCGGGTGCACGCTAAAAACCACAGCATTCCCCGCGGCCACCATGCTGATGCTGTTGTTGATCACCGTAGCAATCGGATTGGTTGAGGGTGTTATCGAACCAATCACTCCGAACGGAGCCATTTCAACTAAGGTCAAACCCCGATCCCCTGTCATTACCGCTGGTTTTAAATCTTCCGTACCGGGAGTCTTCGTCGCTGCAATTTTATTCTTGAGGGTTTTATCTTCGACCCTTCCCATCCCGGTTTCTGAAACTGCTAAGCGTGCCAGTTCTTCGGCATGCTGCACGGCCGCTTCTCGCATGGCCGTTAGGAACTTTTCCCGCTTCTCTAACCTGTGGCCAATGAGTTCCTTTTCCGCCGTCTTGGCAGCTTTCACCGCCGCATCCACACTTGAAAACAAGACCTGTTCTTCTTTCTGTTGATTCACTTGCTCGCGGTTCACTACTTTTTGCAATACTTCCTGAACGATTTGTTCTAAGAATACGGCATTGACAGCCATCTTAATCCCCCCTAGTCCTGAGCCAAGGCTTTGATGGCGGCTTGAGCCACCGTCATGTCCTGGGCAACGCTTCCCCCACTAACTCCGACAGCACCACACAAGACACCCTCTTTGTAGACAGGGTATCCGCCTCCAAAAGTTACAATCCGTCCGCCGTTGGTTGCAGAAATGCCAAACAACTCTTGTTGAGGCTCAGCTTTCTGTTTCAATTCATGCGTTGGCATCTGCAGCGCGACAGCTGTGTAGGCCTTGTTCATGGCTATATCAATACTACCTAATAAGGAACCATCCATGCGCTGAAGGCTTTTCAGATTTCCACCCGAATCTACAAAAGCGATGACCATGGGCACACCAATACTCACGGCTGCCTTGATGCATTCATCGGTCGCTTTGAGTACCTCCGCTAAAGACAACTCCACGCTTAATTCCCCCTTCCCAGGTTGCCGATGGGAGTCATTTTGTCCCAGTTGTTGTAGTTGACGGATAACGATATCCTTGAGATTTTCTTTGAGATCTCTTCTGGCCACAACTCGGGCTAATATAAACAATAGATCGGATAGTCGGTTCACAAAAGCCACTAGTTCCGGGCTAATCGCTTCGTTTTCCGCAAGGAGTATCAAAAGTCTTTCCATTCTCCTGACAACGGTTCGACACACATCGAGCTGGGCAGCTCCCACACATTCCCCAGGGGTTATAAATCCATGCAGTTGTCCGACCTCGAAGCTATACCGATCAATATATCCCTCTAAACGCTTAACATCGGTCTGGACAATCTGCTTGGCTAACGTCTTGGTGCGGCTTGCGGTAGCCAACTCGGCGGCCAGCACGAATAGATCCTGCTGAACGGAGAAGATGGTTTCGATGATATCGGGGTATGAAATCGCAGTCTTGGCTAAACCCAGAAATGAATTGGCCTCATCAATCGTTCCATAGGTGTCGACCCGAATATCTGATTTCTTAACCCGTTCTCCGCTGAATAGTGAAGTCTCCCCTTGATCTCCTTTTCTTGTATAAACTTTCATCATCACACCTCGCCGTTGATGATGCGCAAGTTATCAGATTGGAGAAGGTGCTCGTCAACCTCCAAATCATCAATAATGCCTACGATCGCACAGTCAACAGGGGAATCTTTGGCGACACTGCGACTAGCAGTGCTGCCCTTGACATAGAGAACGGTTTCACCGATGCCTGCGCCAACTGAATCCACGGCAACCAATGGGTAAGCAACTTGACCTGAATTAAAACTTAAGGGTACGATGAGGAGCAGCTTCGACCCAACTAAACGAACATCTTTACTAGTAGAAACAACCGTTCCAACTACTTTTCCGATATACACCGGCACACACCCCTACTCTAACCGTCTTGTGTGGATTCCCCGCTATTCTAAGGAGAGATTCGAACATTGTGTTCGGAAGCCGTTTCTTTAGCCAAAAGAGTCACAGCGCCTTTGGCAATAACCTCGTGGCAATTTAAAGCGACAGCTTGTAGCACTTTCTCTCGAGTCAGAACACCTTCGATGATTAAAGACTCCAAGGGGTCAGCCGCCGGCATCGAACCAACTCCAGCTGGATTGAGAGGATCCCGACCAAGCGCCTGCATGAGTGCTGGTAGGAGATAATCCACCTCTACCACCCGTACCCCATAAGCAGATAGTTTCGCCAAGTGCGATAAGCACAGATCACGATGAGCTTTGGTTCTGAAAGCAAACCCCAGTTTTGCCAACTCCGGCGAATTCGGATTGGCCGCATTCGATACGGCTACTACAGGTTTGTTCTGGAACAAAGCCCAGGTAGCGAGCTGACTGATAAGGGTATCTTGAATACCTAAAGCAAGCTTAGCGGCCGTATTCATTGTCAACGTCGGCAGGATTATCGCAGCAGAACGATTGATCATCTCGAGCGGATTTTGCTTTTCCCCGGCAGTGTTTACCTCAAAAAGTGGACTTACCAAGCGTTCATCAAACACACTTCGAAGTTCCTGTGGATCAAACATGTTCTTAGCCGTTTGCGAAAGAACAGGGATCAACCGGAAGCCGCGATTGCGCATTTCACGCAACTTATAGCGTACCTTGGGCCAGATAGAGTGTCCCCCGGTGATGAGAACCAGGATTTTCTCCCCAGTAGGCGTGTCCTTCTCTGCGAGTCGTTCATCCCTTAATTGGGCGATAACCTCAGTAGTAACTAAACGAACTAGATCTTCAAGCTCCATAGAATCCGCCTCCAGTTAGCCACAGTGCATAGCAATTCCTAAGGGAGTTACAAGGAGGGGATTGTACGGTTTGCGTACCGGCATCCCCAAGAACTTATTGACCACCTGTTCAAACCCTTCCAAGCACACTGTACCGCCGACAAGGTACACACATTCGACATTTCGCTGCGCGATATGGCCTTGGATGATGCTGGCTACCTTTTCGATCACCGGCACAATCACCGGAAAGACATCCTTGTGCTGAGCCGGATCGCGCTTTTTCAGTTCCGCTTCTTCAAAATCGATTTTATAGGCACCGGCTAACACTAAGCTAAAGTGTGTTCCGCCCGTGGGTTCATCAGCAACATAAATGACCTTGCCGTTTTCCAGAATTGAGATCCCGGTGGTTCCGCCGCCAACATCAACCACTGCACCGTTTTGAATACCCAGCACGGTTGCGGCAGCGGTCGGCTCATCAACAACCTGATTAACCTCGAGTCCTACAGCCTGAACCACGTTAATAATAGCCTTGGCATCCCCCGCCAGAGTCCCAGGAGGAATCGCCACCGCAGCGGCTTCCAGAGACCGCCCCAAACGCTCTTCGATCTGGGTGATGAGGCTGCGCACAATCTGAATGGCTCCCAGGAAATCGACCACCAGGCCATCTTTGACCACACGCCCTTCTTGCAAGGCGCCTGCTAAAGGCCGCTTGTTTTCGTCGAGTACGGTCACAACAATGTTAGCAGTACCCAAGTCCACCCCGACGTATAACTTGCCCTGGTACGGTTCAGATACAGGCTGATAGATTTTAGCCTCCATTTCAGCGATGGTGGCGTTGGCTTGTTCTAAATTAAACATGGTCTTCCATTCCTCTACTCATCCCGATGATTCGAACAAAATCCCGGTTGTTTAGAGCGGCTGCATTTCCCTCTTCAAGATCAATGTGCATCTCAAGCTCATAGTCCTTATGCACTCTGATTAAAACGTTGCGAAATACCACACCGCGTAGGCCCATAACTTCCACGTCAACTTGATCCCCATCTGATACTCCAAACATTTCAGCATCGCGCGGACTCATATGAATATGACGTCGAGCGACAATAACCCCGTTTTCTAGTGTAACTGCACCTTTTGGCCCTACCAAGACAAGCCCTGGCGTGCCCTCATGATCCCCTGAATCCCTCACAGGCGCTTTAATCCCCAAGACATACCCATCTGCCCTAGAGATCTCAACTTGGGTTTTGCGGCGCACTGGACCCAAGATGCGAACTTTTTCGATGGTGCCTTTCGGTCCAGCCAGGATCACCGTCTCCTTCGCGGCAAACTGCCCTGGCTGCAGTTCTTTCATGCGAGTTATTTCGTACCCAGGCCCAAACAACAAGTCCACATCTTGGCGGGAAAGATGCACGTGGCGGTTGGAGACCCCGATCGGTACTTCCGGACTAACAGATCCCTTAGGTACCCCAGCTAGGTGTTGTAAGATTGCTTCGGTAACTTGACGAACCAGTTGCTCTGTATCAGACATGTTTTACCATCACCTTTAGACCAGTTTAGGCAAGATTTTTTCCACGTCCGTATGTGGCCTTGGGATGACATGAACCGATACCAGTTCTCCGACTTTTTCGGCTGCAGCCGCGCCGGCGTCTGTTGCCGCCTTGGTCGCACCGACATCTCCGCGAACCATTACCGTCACCAAGCCGGAGCCAATCTTCTCATAGCCAACGAGGGTTACATTTGCAGCTTTTACCATGGCATCGGCGGCTTCAATGGCTCCAACCAATCCCTTTGTTTCAACCATGCCGAGAGCTTCACCTTTCATTACGAGTAGCCTCCTTTTCAATGATTTGTTTTACTTACCGTTCTTCGGATCAAGTGGCTTCGGTTTCCTCTTCAGGTTGCGTTTTTCCGTTTTTCCCTGCGGTGGTAGTATCTGTAGGCTATCTTGTGCGTGTACCTGTTCAGCTAAAACCATGGGGGTGATTCCAGACGCTGGGCGGGGGATAATATGCACCGCCCATAACCCGTGAACTCTTTTGGCTTCAGCCCCACCTGCTTCAACAGAAGCTTTCACAGCCGCTACATCTCCGATAAGCTTGACAGTGACTAAGCCACCACCTTTAGTCAGTTCGTATCCCAACAGCTGAATGTTCGCTGCTTTGGCAGCCGTATCTGCTGCGGCAATGGCTGCCGGTAGCCCGATTGCTTCGATTAGCCCAAGGGCTTCACCTGTCATGATCGTCCTCCTTAAGCACTGCCTGTCACATTACTAACATGATTAGTCTTTAAATGGAATCCCTTTGACCAATCGAGCCGCATTCGCCCCAAGGGTTCGGGCCTTTACTGCCGTCGCCAGGGCGCCTTCACTGTAGAAGAGTGGTTCCGTGTGGCCTAATCTGTGAAAATGAATCGATATGGAGCCTTGGGCATCTATTCCAACCCCTACCCCTAATTGCGACCACTCCGCCCCTTCGCGGGATAACCTTGTTGAACTTGTGTTTTCGGCTTCTAGTTCTTGCCAAGGAACCCCTTCTTCTTCCATGCCGGCTTTCAAGGCCTTCAGACAGGGATTCTCTTTACCTAACCGCTGAGCTCTGCGAAGGGCTACTGCCGGTTTGCGTTCTAGATTCTCACTTTGGCTCAATTCAACCACCTTCGCCTTTGATAGAAAGTACAAGCCCTGTGGCAACCGCGTTGCGCGGGCCTTCCGAGCCCCTGATATTGCCACGCCCTGCGACGACTGCATAATCTGCCAGTCGATCAGCGACCATTCCCGGAATTTCAAAGTCTGCTGCCGACCCCCCGACCATGACGACAAACTCGATACCCCGAATATTGCCCAGCGGTGAAACACGTCGTAAGGCCCGAAGGGCATTCGTGACAAATACGCGTTCTTTGGCATCCCTGCGTACCATGCGAATTTTTTCCAAGGAGTGTTTTGTCGGAATTGGCTCCATAGAACCATCGTCTTTAAGAATAACCACCCTGGCGAATATCCGCGGATCTAATGGTTTTTCAAAGAAACGCACGCTTCCGTCTTCGGTTCGGAGGTGATAGAGTGACTCCACTTTAGCAAGTGGGTATTTCTTAATTTCTTCGGCAAGGTTTAAGTCATCAAGACCCAGTTCGGAGCTAATCAGCATGGTCACCATGTCACCCGCCCCGGCCAAGTGAACTGAAAATATCTTGCCTTCCCGGTCGATAATGGCGGCGTCAGTGGAGCCTCCACCCATATCCAAAATGGCCAAAGGCTTGTCGGTCCCTGGAGTTGTCAAAGCCCCTTGGATGGCCATTTCTGCTTCCACACCGGCAATCTTGACAGAAATGCCTAACTCACTTTCCAATTTGGCGGCGATGCTCTTCATTTGAAGTTGGTTGGTTTTGACCATGGCTGCCAGACCCACGGCGTTTTCCAAAGCAAATTCCCCGGCCAGACCACCTTGAACTTTCTGCGGAATGTAGGTATCAACAGCCAAAACATCTTGAATTTTCATGCTGTGGACAGGCTGGTTTGTTAGGTCACTCATAACATAACGAATTTTTTCTATCATGCCGCCGACGTTCGTCCCGGGTTCCCCGCGAACATCCTCGAGGTTGCCTGCCGCTTCTATCACAGCCCTAACCTTTTCCGCTCCCAGTTGGATGTCAACTTCTAGTTTCTGCCTGTCTCCGAACACGCCCAATTTACCAGCAGGAATCCGTCTGGCTTTGACATCACCTTGGGGCGTTTTAATAACGACGGCGGAGCGATTGCCAACAAGGGCCCTGGCCACTGGAACGACAAGTTTTGTTTGTTCAGGGGTTAGAGAGAACACGGATGCTATCCCATACGGATCAGACAAAACGCGTATGGTACTCCCCGGTTCGACAACTTCGACCGCGGCCAGCATTCCGAGGGGGATTTTGTCGATATAATCCACTTCATCGAGAATTGGAATCCTGCGGTTCAGCCGGTTGGCCACGAGCACTCCATCATCCCGTTTCAGAATCACACCTTGAATATCTAAACCGCGCCCTAACCCTTGGTTCAGCTGCCGGGCAACTTCTTCAAAGTCTAGATTGTCTGAGACTAACGCAATGATGGGAGTCTCAGGTGTACAAGAACTTAATTCCTCAATCCGTACGGTGATCCCCGTTCCCAAGCCGATCCCTCCAGGCGTGGAAGGATTATGCCCAATCATTGTGGATTCCGTAATAATGGTTTCAGTGATCGTTTCCATGGCCACGTCACCGATAACCGGAGTCGCCTCATTGAGCCGGATTTGGCTAATCTCTTTTAGCTCAATGCCTGAAGCCGCTACGGTTTCCCGTAGAACCTTGATGATTCCCACAACATTGTCGACAGTCCCTTTGATGCCCGTCGTTTTAGTCCAACCGCTTCCCAGGAACTTAACTTCATCTTCGTAATCCGCGATCGCCACTTCTGTCGTTGAATTCCCCACATCCACTCCGGCGATTTTCATTGTCTGCTCCTCGCTCCAACGAACTATTTACGGAGACGGTTCCGTTTCTCGTAAACATCTGCCGCTTGACGGACAAATGCAGCATTGATCTGGGCTTTATAGGTGTGTTCCAATTCCTCGGCGATGGTCATAAGCTCTTGCTTGGTCGAGCGATACGGGCGTAAGGCATTGTAGATTTCCAAAACCCGCTGATCGGGAATAACTGTTAATTCGGCAGCTCGGCGCAGATTGCGGGCAAATTGCGGGCGATTCACTTGCTCCGCGATTTGTGCCTGCATATTCAAAGTCTCAGGCGTTATCCGTACATCTTCCGCCTGGATCTTGTCATTTAACGCATCTCGCAGCGTAATTTCATTTAATCCTTTGCCGGTAGGCGTTTTCACGAGATCCGGGCGTTTTTTTCCTAATGGATAGTCCGCTACGGTCACCGTTTTGGTTTGTGCTGAAGCGCTTCCGGGTTTGCTAGAGACAGGTTGGGGCATTTCTTTTAACAAATCTTGCAGGATTTCCCGCACCAGGCTCTCGACGTCCGTGCCATTCAAGTTAACCATATGATCCACTCCTTCCGTTAAAACGCTTTTAACTCTTCCGCTGCCCCATCCGGAACGATGAATTCCGTCTCCTTAATGTGTAATACCGCTGCTTTGGCTTGGTACTTCGGACGAGCCATTTGATCATTGAGTGTTGGCACGGGATCAGGTGACTCCCCTTTCACATAAAGTGCAGCGTTTTTCCCGATTTGGCGATAAGTTTCCAGCGTTAGTAGCGGAGATTGTGGAAAAAGTTCCAAGTTATTCAAGGGAAGCAAGTCTTTCTGATGAATAACTGTTGTCCCCCGTGACTGCATTCCGATGCCAATTCCCGAGCCACTCAGTTTAGCTGCATCAAGGCCGATGTAAGAGAGATCGGACGTACGTTTAATCCGAATCACCCGAGCCGATATCCCTTCCTCTTCGATACCGGCAATAAGTTCACGTAGAACCTGGGCGTGAGGAATATTGACGATCGTCTTATTCTGGCCGAGCCCGAAGGCAGGACCAACCCCGATCACGACTTCATCAGCTTTGACGCCAGCGCGAGCAGGACCCAACACTTCGAAGGATTTGACAGCTAAGGGCGAAGAGTAAACCCCTATTGGCGCTTTCGAAGCTGAATCGCTGCAACAACCATTGTCGGTAGAACTCCACGAACCTTCGCCCATATCCTGGATTACCTGTGCAATAATGCCTTTTAACATGGCCTCATCGATTTGCACGCTAAACACCTCCTCACTCTAAACATCAAGTTTGTCCGCACTGATAGCCCGTGCAATATTCTTGATTTCATTCCAGCGTTCGACACTCATGCGGTATCCCGTACCAGGGCCTTGGTAATCATTGGGGTCATTGACCGCACTGATGACATTGAAGGATTTGTCAAAAATGGCGGAGGTGTGCAGATAGTCACCCGATACCCGTTGCTTTAAGAGATTGAGCAAGTTCTCAGCGACATCATTAAAACCGTTTTTGGCCAAAGCCTTAACGACATCGATACCTGTAACTTTGCTTTTCATAAGATCCTCAGCTGCTTTAAGGTCATCGACGACTTTTCGTTTAATTACATCTTTGCTGCCATGGGCATAGGTTGCCGCTTCAACTTCTTCATCTGTAACCTGAGGCAATCCAAGTTCTTTAAATATGGCTTGCAGGGCCTTGGCCGCCTTGTGACGCAGGGCAACGATATCGTCTTCTTTGACCGGGCGAAGTCCGCCATCAACCATCAAATCGCGTTGAAGTAACAAGTAGTCGTCTAAATCATCACAATCAAAGTTAGAGCCGGCAAACATGTTATCGTAGTTTGGTACGGCACTGTATCCCGAGAAAATAAAGTCGGTTCCAGGGAGCATTTGCATGAGCATCCGGGCCGTTCGGCGAATATCGGAATGCGAAAACGTTTGATCATTTCCGGAAGCGACCTCCAAGTCCAACATCGTGGTGATCAAATTTTCAGCGAGTACGGCCCGAATGCCGGAGGGAACCGCCCCAGGAATGCCGATACAACTGATGGAACCGTTTTGTAATCCTTGAACGCCCGCACCCTTAGTGATCATGATGCAGCGGGTCTCCAAATAGAGCATTGATTTACCTTCGGCATAACCCATCTGCACTTCTGAGCCCGTTCCAGAGGTATAGCGCATTTTCAACCCTCGAGAAGCATAGGCCGAGGCCAAAAAACTCTTTGACCAAGGGGTGTCATCCCCGTCGACAAAAACCTGCTCGGTGCCGTAGACGGAAACCGTTTCGGCATAACTTGTTAATCCTTTCATGCCGAGCATTAACTCGGTCGCTTCTTCGACCGCGCACTGGGTGATGACGCCCCCGCGTCCCGTTTGAGACCCTACCAAAATCGAGAGAGCATTCAAGGGAGCATAACGGACGACAGCTACCGTTGTTTCCATCTCGTCAAATCCGCGGGCTGCGGCTTCAGCGGCATCTGCTGCCAGTAATACCGGATTATCCTGCAGATTCGTAACGTGGCATTGATTAGAGGGGGTTTTACGAGCCCTCATCTTCTGCAATGCCATCATCATTTCGACAACATTGAGGTGATGGATCACGTCAACTATTTTGGCCGGCGTCATGGCGCGGGCCAAGCGAACGATCTCTTGGCGCGCACAGTTCGGATCAACCAAGCGCCGTGCAAGTTCTAAGGAATCGATGGCCATCACTGCTTCAGCGGAGGTCACATCGATCGCATAATTGGCAATGAACTCGTCGATCATGTCGAATTCTTCCCGGCGTTTACCATCGAGTTCTAATACAACCCCATCCTTAACCACGATGCTAGGAATCGGGTCATTGGGGGAATTCATGGCGATTAAGCCAACTTCAGGCCATTCCTGAACCAAACCATCTTGGTTAACGGGTCTCTTTTCGAGTATTTCAAACCGCTTCGAGCGCATTCGGTTTTACCTCCTTACCGCAGGTCTTAAATGTAGGGCTCAGTAGTCGACGGAGCAGGCCCACCCATTACTTCCAAGAGTTTGATCCCCACTTCGCGAGCTGCGATGATGGCTTGACGAACCGCACCCGAATCCCCACAAAAAGTCAGAATGGATTCGTTGGTGTGGCTGGTTGTGGACGGACTGGAATAGGAGATAACCTTAATCTCCGCTGCTTTTATTGCCGTATCGCAAAGGAGTACACCGATCGCCGCTGGAGCACCTACTAACAAACCAAACGCTTGGCCGACCGGTGCCCCAAAAGCCTTCTCCAGTGCGTAGCTAGCTCTAGCCGTATACTGAAACTCAATATGGCCAACCTCATTGGCATAGACATCCCCGAACGTACGATTGAGTTCCTTTAAAGCAACTTCCACAGCACGGCGAGCATCAGACACTTCTTCGGCTCCAAAGATGATGAGAGAACCATGGCCTGCTCCCCCCTTGGTGTCGCGCGGGAGCTCGATAGACACAATCTCTGTATTCGTGGCCTTAACCGCCTCATCTGCGGCCATAATCTGGGGGCCAGCTCCTGTCCGACCACCGATGATTCCAATGGAGCGATATTTCTTGTCAAAACCCATTTTCTCATGGAGTTCACTGTCGACATTAGCAATAACTAAGCCAAGGGTATCTCCAATGGCTGTTCCCACAAACTCCGTCATCCTGCAAACATCTTTTGGGGTATCAACTTTTTTTGCGGGTGCTGGGGCCACATCTGAAGTCATCTTCTTCATCACTTCACTGAGAACTTTCTCTACTAATTGCTCATTCATGAGCAGTCACACCTCCTATTCAACATTGATTTTAGGCAGTAGCTTTTCAACATCCGTATGGGGTCGAGGAATGACATGGACTGAAACAACTTGCCCGACTTTTTGGGCACTGGCTGCTCCAGCATCCGTTGCTGCTTTAACCGCACCCACGTCCCCGCGAACCATCACGGTCACTAGACCAGAACCGATTTTCTCGTAGCCAATCAGGGTTACGTTCGCAGCCTTGGACATTGCATCAGCTGCTTCAATCGCTCCCACTAACCCTTTAGTTTCAACCATACCTAAAGCTTCGTATGACATGTACGTCACCTCCCTCGTAACGAGTATCGGACTCATGGTACATTCCAGTCTGTTGATCCACCCAATCTTTCCAGGCCAACGTCATTGCTTGCTTTCTCTTATTAATTCGCTGAAAGTTCGAAACATCTTCTGGAAAATTCACAGGTTCACCTGGACTGAACGGACTACCGGATCCTCGCAATCTGGACAAACACGACCTATTTCTGCAGCTTTCTGATCCTGTCTATTTAAATTTTAATGTCACCCGGGTACCCTGATGAGGTTGACTCCAAATGGCATAAGAAAACCTAGACCCATAACAGTTTTGCAAACGGGCAATAACATTAGATAAACCAAGCCCCGCGCCATGACTCAATCCGTTTTTCGTTCCCTGATTCTGTTGAATCTCTTGAAGGCGTTGGGGAGAAATCCCTATTCCATCGTCCTCGACGGTGATTCGCGTCTCACTATTCATCTGGGAGACGATAATTGTGACGACGCCACCATCAATTTGAGGTTCCAAGCCATGAACCAAGGCGTTCTCAACCAGCGGTTGCAATGTCATGATCGGGAGTTGAAAACCCTTTGCAAGTTGTGAAATTTCCATATGGCTCTTTAAACGATTTCCGAATCGAAACTGTTGGATTTTAAGATACTCTTCAACATGGGCGATTTCATCTTCTAAGGAAACCTCTGGGCCGGTATTTCTCATGATATAGCGCAACAGGCGAGACAGGGCATAAGACACTTCTTCAGCTTGCTCAGCGCCTTCCATCATCGCCAATCTGACAATCGTGTTTAGGGTATTGAAAAGAAAGTGTGGATTGACCTGTGACTGCAAAGCCTTAAGTTCCATGGCTTTGACGTCGTGCTCAAGTTTAATCCGAGCGGCCTCATGGCGCATAAGGTTGAGGTTCTGTTCATGGAGTAGCCTTTCGTTCACGGAAGCTAAACCAATACTGACGATATACTGCGCCATGATTTGAAGCAACCCGGCCTCAGAGCGGAACCTCTCAGGAGAAGTAATGGCGATGTCTTTGAAAATATCATCACCCTTGGGTGACTCTAGGCCCAAGGTTCTAAGATATATGCTGAGGGCCTCTTTCCATTCAAGGGTTGCTTCCTGTAGCATGACTTGACCGCAGAGAACCGAGCCCAAATAGTCACCATCGACAACGATGGGGGCTGCTTGGTCATAGAGTCCAGCATGGCATCGAGCCATGACGGCTTCTCCAGTCTCGTTCGCTGCAATTCCAAGGGTCGCATCGCATCTTTGACAATTGGCCAGCCCTTGAGGTGTCGAACGTATCATATTACACAGGGTCGTAAAGCGGCTGGGACGCGTCAGAGCGTTTCCTTCTTTGTCCGCGATCACGACTGATAGACCTGTTGCAACGGCAAATTTGTCCTGAACTTCCTGTAAAACACCGGTGTCAATAATCTGCGTTAACTGTTTGCATAATTGGGATGTCATATTATTTAGCGCTCCATATTTGTCAATGTTTGCTCCGTAAGGCCATAAGTGTCCATTGCGATCATCAATTCTTCGTTTGTGGGAACCACCAAGACTCGACAACGGCTACCCTCTGTCGAAATGTCTGCTTCTTGTCCACAGACAAGATTCTTTTCGGGGTCAAGTTCTAGGCCCAAATAGGTTAGTCGACTACAAATAGCCTGACGCATACTCGGAGAATTTTCGCCCAGGCCAGCTGTAAAGATTAAGGCATCTGCGCCGTCTAAAACGGCTGCTGAAGAGCCAATGTATTTCTGAACCGAATGGACGAAAACATCGAGAGCGATGCGAGCACGGTAGTTACCGTAACCCGCTTGGGTCTCAATGTCTCTAAAATCGCTGCTCACACCGGATAACCCTAGAACTCCACACTTTTTATTTAGAAACTCGTTGACTTCGCTCGTGTTAAAACCGTATTTTTCCATGAGATAGGGAATCAGGGCCGGATCCAATGTTCCGCACCGGGTTCCCATGACCAAACCATCCAAGGGCGTGAAACCCATCGATGTCTCCCGCGATCTGCCCCCCTCAATGGCTGTGACAGAAGCGCCATTGCCCAAATGACAAGTGATGAGTTTAAGGTTTTCTAACGGTCTACCCATCATTTCCGAAACCCGCATGCTCACATATTTATGAGATGTGCCATGGAAACCATATTTTCGCAGCTTGTCCTGTTCATAGAGTTCATAGGGTAGACCATAGAGATAGGCACTCGGTGGAATTGACTGATGGAAAGCTGTGTCAAAAACTGCCACCTGCGGGACACCCGGCATCCATCGAAGGCAAGCATTAATTCCCGCTAAGTTAGCGGGGTTGTGCAAAGGCGCTAGACCTGAGCATTTTTCCAAGGCGACAAGGTTCTTTTCGGTGAGTACCACCGAATGAGTGAACATCTCTCCCCCATGTGCCACACGATGCCCGACCGCCTTAATCTGATCTAACCCTTGGATCATGCCGACCATCGGATCGATAAGGGTCTTTAAAACCAAACGAATCGCATCGGAATGATTCTGGATCGATACCGTTCTGACGACACGTTGTTGCCCCGCTGGAGCATGGGTGAGTGCAGCGTCCTTTAGGCCTATTCGCTCAATTAGGCCCTTTGCCAATAAGGTTTGCGAGGGCATGTCTAATAATTGATACTTTACGGAAGAACTACCACAGTTGAGAACTAAAACCAACATGAATTTTCCTCCCCAAGAACTAATCTTTTAAACCATTATTTATTTCGCTTTTCGCGGCCGAAGTCTTCTGGAATATTTGAGTTTAAACCTGGATTCATTTGACTGCTAAAAAATAAAGCTTAGTTTGTCGAACAAACTAAGCTTTTATGAAGTCAATTCTAAAATTTCTGGGATTGGGCGTTGTTCTATAGGTGTTGAAAACTCTTGGCGTAATCACTAGGGGACATTCCCACCTCTTTGCTAAATACTCGACTAAAATAATTAGGATCACTATAACCCACGCTGTGCGCGACGTTCGATACGGGAAACTGCCGTTCTAGGAGCATTTTAGCATGTTCCAATCGTCTCGTAGTCACATACTCCACAAAGGTGACTCCTGTTTCCTTCTTAAAAAGTCGACTAAAATACTGGGCATTGAGATAGACCAGCTTCGTTACGCCTTCCAGGGTAATATTCTTATCCAAATTCTTTTCGATAAACTCTTGAGCGGTTTTAACCACACCTCCTGCTTTATCAAGATTTTTCATATTTTTCCATGTGTCAACGGGGTATTCACGGACTGTGGATGTATTAGGCCGAGATGAAAGCGTATCCATAAACCTTCGACAAACATTCATGATTACGTCTGGGCTAACGGGTTTTAAGAGATAATCAAAAGCCCCAATTTTAAGTCCTCTTTGGGCATATTCAAATTGGTCATAAGCAGTGAGAAAAACAACTTCACAGTCTGAATCATTCGAGAGAATCGCTTCAGCCGCTTCTAATCCATCCATGCCAGGCATTTTGATATCGAGAAAAACGAGATCAGGATGTTGTTCTTGGGCTTTGGCGACGGCTTCTGCCCCATGTCTCGCCTCACCGATACACTGAAATGGCATCCCTAATCTGTTGATAATTAGTTGGATAGCCTGCCGTTCGAGATGCTCATCATCAACCACTAAATACTTATACACATTAACAACCTTCTTTAAAGATAAAAGTTCAATATAACCTTCGTACCCAAGCCTAATCGACTAGAAACTTCATAAGAAAAATTTCCGTCAAAAAACTGCTGAAGGCGTGCAACCACGTTGCCTAAACCGATCCCCGTGGTATGGCTGTTACCGGTTCTCTTCGCAGGAAGCTCAGTGATTTCTTTCAGACGCTCGGGGGACATCCCTACGCCGTCATCTTCTATGACAATTTGGTATCCCTGGTCAATTTCCTGTGCAGTAATTTTAACTGTTCCGCCCTCCACCTTGGATTCCAATCCATGAATCAGGGCATTTTCAACAATGGGTTGTAGTGTCATCAGGGGCAGGCGAAAGTGGCGGGCACCTTCAGAAATATTTATAGAGCTTTTAAGCCGCTCTCCATAACGAAATTCTTGAATTACCAGATACTCATTTATATGGGCCACTTCATCTTCCAAAGTAACGGGCTGATCGATCCGTCTTAGAATGTAACGAAGAAGATGGGATAGCGCGTAAGAGACTTTCATGGTCTGCTCCGCACCCTCGAGCATTGCCAGTCTTACAATGGTATTTAATGTGTTAAATAAAAAATGGGGGTTTACCTGCGACTGTAAAGCTTTTAACTCCATGCTTTTTAAGTCACGTTCCAATTGCATCCGAGCAGCTTCCTCTTGCATTAAACTCAGATGCTTTTCGTGTAAGAGTTTTTGATCCAGACTGGCTACTCCGATGCTCACAATATACTGTGCCATGATTTGCAAGAGATCCGCGGAGGCCCGAAAACGTTCAGGTGTGGTCACTGTGATTTGTCTGACGAGATCCGTCAGCATATCATCATCCACATCGACATTCAAATCGTGTAAATAGGCTGCCAAATTTCTTTTCCATAAATCATCCGGCTCATTCATAAGGACTTGGCCGCAAAGAACCGAACCCAAAAAAACTTCATGCACTACGATCGGTGCTGCCAAATCGTATAGGCCAGCGTGGCATGGAGCCATCATCGGCTCATGGGTTTCATGGCCTTTGGCACCCAAAACAGCATCACTGAATTGGCAATGCAAATGCCCTCTTGAAGCAGCGCGGATGAGTTGACAAAGATTTGAAAAGCAGCTGGGCTTAGTCAACGAGTTTCCTTCTTTGTCAGCGATGACCACGCCCAAACCCGTTGCTGTCGCAAATTTGTCTTGGACTTCTTGAAGAACCCGGACATCAACAATTTGCGTTAAACTGTTCAAATCAATATCAAACAAATTAACCACTTCCCATTTGTTCAAAATGGTACGATCACAATTCATTTTAACATGAATCGTCTTTAAAGCACAAATTGTTTTGTTATTGATTACAAAATCTTATTCAATGTCTGCAAGGCCAGTTCCATCGTCGCTGTGTTCAGCCGAGCATCGGCAGTTTCAGGTTTGAACATCAAGAGGAGTTCTTCACCCAATTTTATTTGATGGGAAGGATAGAACGTCGTATCAACAGGGATTGCCCCGACATTCAGGAAAAACTGTTTGCGATCATCGAGATGTTCTTTGTTCGTTCTAACCTCAAATAGGATCCCCTCAATCTCTGGATGGTTTTTCTCCAGAAATGAGATGATTTTATAGAATAAAAAGCTGCCAATTCCCCGATTTTGAGATTCAGGTGTAATGCCAAGATGTTCGAAGTAGGCCATTTTAGTACGGGGCATCCAATAGAAACAAGCAATGCCGATCACTTTATCACGTTCAACGGCCGTGTATAAGTAGTACTTATTCGGATCGATCCTGTCTGGATACAACAATTTAGCCTCAATGTCTTGTTGAACGGAATCTGGATACTCAAAAACCGTGCGCAGGAGGGTAATCCCCTCTTGGGCATAAGGATCATGGGGAGCCTTCCCTTGGACAAATTTGATATTGTCTGTGTTCACATCAATGATATTGCCGAAGTTGTCCTTAATTACAATCTCTTTGTGCTTGATCAACGCCAGATCTCCGGTATCGACGAAAGCAGCATTGGCTTCATCCGTATCGATGTGGAATTCCGTCAAGCCATGTTCAACGAGCCGAACCTTCACATCGTGATAGCAGACCGTCTTATCTCCTTTGATCAGGATGTTAATTCGATCACCGTTAGCAAGCTCCAAGCGTTCAGCGTCTTTCGTCAGCAAATGGACGTGGGATTTAGCAATAATGCAGCCCTGCTCTAAGACCACAACTCCTTTCGCCCCTATCAGTACAGCACCCGGAGAACCCTCTACCTGACCTGAATCCCTCAAGGGCGCATCGATCCCCAAGACAAACGTATCGGTACGGGCTAACTCCACCTGTGTCTTGACCCGTGCAGGCCCGATGATCCGCACCTGCTGGAGAACACCTTTCGGACCCACAACGTTCACCGTTTCTTTCGCTGCAAATTCCCCAGACTGCCCCAATTCCCGCAATACGTTCAGTTCATGGCCCTGACCAAACAAGGCCTCAACGTGTTCTTGCATCAGATGAACATGGGCTCTAGAAACTCCTACCCTAACTAACCACTGATTCTCTCGCTTAAAGTCCACTTTTTTCGGCTCGATATCGATAGTCATCGCGGCATTCCTCCCATGTTCTGTAACTTTCAACTCATATTACTATTAATTGTAGACGATTCATGCCAAGCAAGCAAGGGCTCCCACCTTTTACTGAAGGACTTCCAGCCACTGATATAGAATTCAATTACGATAAACCTTTGGCAAAGAAGGAAATTTCGGGTCTTAATATTGGGGCTTAGAAGGGATGTGGTACTTTGCCTAACCGATCGGATTTACCTGACCTTGGGCTATTTCCATTCTTTCGCGGTTTGCCTTCCTCCCTGTTGGAATTCTGGAGACCGAGGTTCAATCGCCAGCGTGTCTCTAAACGTCAGCCCTTGCGCTTTCCTCCTTCCTGCTCGGACGTCATCTTTTTTGTCCTTCTAGGCAAAGTAAAAATCTCTTACTATTCAGAAGATGGGAAAGAGTTCACTGTGGCTATCCTGTCACCTGGGGAAGTATATAGTGAGCACTCGTTGGCATTAGCCACCGCCGTCGAAGAGACGGAAGTACTCTACCTGAGTATGGCCGACTTTCGCTCGATGATGGACGAATCACCGGAACTGGCCCGGCGGCTGATTCGCGTTCTCGGGCAAATTCTGCGTATGACCAATGACTTGGTTATCGATTTAGCTTTTCGCGAAGCGGCTTCACGCCTGGCCCGCGTCTTTTGGCGCACAGTTCAGTCTGAGAAAAACCAGCGAATGATCTTGAACCCAGAGTCATCGGACTTGGCTCGACGCTCTCCTACATCCTCAGATTATTGCTCTGTACATCTCACGCACGAAGAATTGGCCTCTCTAAGTGGAACTACTCGCCAAACTGTGAGCGAGATTTTGAGCCACTGGGAACGTCAGGGTATCCTGAGCACCCAACGTGGACAGGTTCTCATCCTCAATCTTGACCGCTTAGAGGAGAAATTGGACACTTAGAGCCGAGAAGAACCCTGTTCACCCCGAACTGTCGGCAACCCGACAGAACTTATCTGAATATTAAGCTATTATGAATCTATCTAAAAGAAGGTTAACAGTGAAAGATAGGAGGGAGAACGTGAAACAATTGCTCGTGCGCTCGGAGGTCTGCGTGGGATGCAAAAGCTGCGAATTAGCTTGTGCTGTGGCCCATTCGCAGAGTAAGACTCTGATTGGCGCGTTTCTGGAACCCGTACGTCCTAAGAAACGCGTCTTTGTGGAAACTGACGGGAGGATAAACTTTCCGTTACAGTGCCGCCAGTGCTCAGATAGGCCGTGTGTCCATGCCTGCATGGCTGGAGCGATGCATCTGGATCCCACCACCGGCCTAGTACAAGTCAATCCTGAAAAATGTGTCGGATGCTGGATGTGTGTCATGGTCTGTCCCTTTGGGGCCATCACAGAAGGTCCCTCACACCAAGCTGTCAAATGCGACCGCTGCCGAGAACTGGATTATGAACCGGCTTGTGTCTCGGCTTGCCCGACCAAAGCCCTCCAATGGGTCGATGTCGACCACTTTGCAGCTGTCGGCCGCCGTTCCTGGGTTGATCATTTAAAGGAGGCGAACCACCATGCTTAACGAACGAAGCATTGATCCTGCAGCCTTAGATTTACTAAAAAAGGCCGCCGTGGACGGCATCGAAACCGTTTGGGATCGTTATGATGCCCAACAACCCCAATGTGGCTTTGGCAGCTTAGGCATCTGTTGCCGCCACTGTATCCAAGGACCGTGCCGCATCGATCCGTTCGGCCAAGGTCCAACGAGGGGGATCTGCGGAGCGACCGCTGATGTCATCGTGGCCCGTAACCTGCTCCGCCAAGTCGCTGCCGGGGCCGCAGCTCATGTGGATCATGCCTATGATGCGGTCGAGGCCTTGGAACTCGCCGCCCAAGGCAAGATCGATTATCCGATTACCGACAAACATAAACTCCGAACCATCGCAGCTGGCCTTGGGCTGGATGCCACAGGTAAAGATTTGAACGCCCTTGCCTTGGAAGTTGTTAAGGTAGCCTACGCCGATATGGGGAACCACAGTCACAAACCGATGCAGTGGTTAATGGCCCATGCCCCCAAGGAACGGATCGCCGTGTGGAAAAGTCTCGGCATTCTCCCCCGTAACCCGGACCGCGAAATTCGGGAAGCCCTGCACCAAACCACGATGGGAATGGACGCAGACCCCGTAAATCTCATCTTGGCAACAGCGAAACAGGGTTTGGTGGATGGTTATGCGGGTCTCAAACTGGCTACGGATATGCAGGATATTTTGTTTGGGACCCCGACTCCTGTCGTGACTCAAGCCAATTTGGGCGTTTTAAAAGCCGATTATGTCAACCTCATCGTCCACGGACACGTCCCCCTGCTTTCGGAGAAAATCGTCCAATGGGCTAAGTCATTGTCAGCAGAGGCCGAGGCCGTCGGAGCCAAAGGGATTCAGGTGGCCGGGATCTGTTGCACCGGTAATGAAGTCCTGATGCGCCAAGGCGTCCCGTTAGCCACAAATTTTCTCGCTCAGGAACTGGCCATCGTCACCGGAGCGGTAGACGCCATGGTCGTCGATGTGCAATGCATTATGCCCTCCTTAGCCCAAGTGGCTTCGTGCTATCATACGGAACTCATCACGACCATGCCGATCGTGAAGATACCGGGGGCTACCCATATCCCCTTCTCGCTGGAACATGCCGATGAAGTAGCCCAAGTGATCGTTCGCAAAGCCCTGACGGCTTATACGAAACGGGATCCCCGGAAAATCCAGATCCCGAATCACCGCAGCACCATCATGGCGGGCTTTAGTGTGGAAGCGATCTCCGCTGCCCTCGCCCATATCGACGCGGAGCAACCCCTGAAGCCCCTCGTGGATAACATCGCTAACGGCAACATTCTAGGAGTAGTGGCAACCGTCGGCTGCAATAATGTGAAAGTGACTCAAGACCTCTTCCACGTGGAAATGGTCAAGGAACTCTTGAAAAACAACGTCTTAGTGGTTGCGACCGGCTGCTCGGCCCATGCTTTGGCCAAAGCGGGCCTGATGAATTCCGAAGGAACAGAACACTTTGCCGGAGCATCCCTGAAAGCTGTCTTAACCGCCATTGGGCAAGCGGCTGGTCTAGGAGCGCCATTACCACCGGTTCTCCATATGGGAAGCTGTGTCGACAACTCACGCATCGGGGACTTGGTCACGGCGATTGCCGGCTATCTCGGTGTTGACACAGCAGCGCTTCCGGTCGCGGCCAGCGCCCCCGAACCTCAGCATGAGAAAGCCTTGAGCATCGGCACCTGGGCCGTGACTATGGGGATTACCACCCATCTTGGGGTTGTACCTCCGGTGTTGGGCAGTCAACAAGTAACCGAACTCCTCACCAACGGACTCACGGACGTAATCGGCGGCAAATTCTATGTAGAGACCGACCCGCTCCGAGCGGCCCAAGGTCTAATCGCCGACATTCGCACGAAACGGCAAGCACTCGGTCTGACGAATTAGCAGCACGTCAAGTGAACGCCCACTCGTAGAAGTGGGCGTCTGCAACGTGGATTAAACCATATGGGGGAATCGCTGATGAATTATGTTCTGGTGGGAAACAGCGCCGCAGGCCTCTTCGCAGCTGAATCAATCCGGCAGCAAGACCCCAGTGCCGAAATTACCGTCCTCACGGTGGATACCTATCCGTCCTATTCCCGCTGCCTGACCACCTATTACCTGGCTGGGGACATCCCGGAAGCCCAACTATT